>CAKSRS010000033.1 GCA_934487205.1 uncultured Clostridia bacterium | reverse complement strand
ATAGATAGTTGCCGGAACTGAAGAATCCGAAAGAGATTTCGGATTTTTCATATATTCCTGAATAGCTCAGTTGGCAGGGCAAGCGTCAACAATGCAACCCTAAAAATTGAGTTAAGGGTACAAAATCCAAATTGTGCAAAGTGCATAAAAACACGGTGCAAATTTGGTCATATTCCTCAATAGCTCAGTTGGCAGGGCATGCGTCAACAATGCAACCCTAAAAATTGAGTTAAGGGTACAAAATCCAAATTGTGCAAAGTGCATAAAAACGCGGTGCAAATTTGGTCATATTCCTGAATAGCTCAGTTGGCAGAGCATGCGGCTGTTAACCGCAGGGTCGTCCGTTCGAGCCGGACTTCAGGAGCCAGTAAAAACCTTGAAAACACTACGTTTTCGAGGTTTTTTACGTTTAGAAAAGTAAGCGTAAAATTACCTTTTTGGGACTGGAGTTTGAAATTTTACATAAAATTCAGCCATATGACTGTAAACCTGAAAACACATAACAAAAGGATATATTGGTCTGTATAAAATATGTATTTAGTCGCAACGGTTGTTGGTTGTGTGTAAAAGGTTTTTGGTTTCTTGTAACAGTCATAACATAAACTTTGTTCTTAGCATTTATTTCAAAATTTCTTAATTACAAAATTACGGCGAGTGGAAGTGCAAGTGTATATAAATTTTTGCATCTGCACTTTCGCCTGTCCGAACTCTGCCTACCTTGATATATACAACAATATATATAGGAGGCTTTTCTATGAGTGAAGTTTTTAATCTCGTTAATTTAAAAGGCGGCGTAGGTAAAACTGTATCTACTATTAATATAGCATATTCAATGTCTGCTATGGGTAAAAGCGTTCTCATAATTGATACCGACAGTCAGGGCAATATTCTGACAGCACTCGGACGCAATCCGGACACATCGTTCCCGACTCTTGCGGATATTATGTCTGCCGCAATCGACGGAGAGATTTCATATTATGATGTACGCGACTGCATTATGCGTATCGGCAGTGTTGATGTCATTCCGGCAAATTATCTGCTTGCCGGACTTGACCTCAAGCTGATGAACGCTATGGCGAGAGAATATGTGTTAAAAGGAATTGTAGAATATGTAAAGAAAGATTATGATTACATATTAATTGATTCGCCGCCGTCACTTGGCGTTATCGTGATGAACTCGCTGACGGCAAGCGATTATGTTCTTATTCCGGTTGAGGCACAATATCTGTCATTTGAAAGCTTAAAGGTAATGCTCGACACGGTTAATATCACAAAACTAAAGCTCAATCCGAATTTGAACGTCGGTATTTTCATTACAAAATACCAGTCGAACGCAAATATTTGCAAGGCAATCTTAGAGAAAACACGGGAAATGTATGGAGAGAGTGTAAAGGTGTTTGATACTCCTGTACCGTACTCTGTCCGTGCGGCGGAGCAGACGCTCTACGGCAAAAGCATAGTTGAGCTTATGCCCAAGCACAAAATTTCCGCAGCATACAAACAAATCGCAAAGGAGCTGATTGGATATGACAGATAACAAAATATATTCAGCTCTTGCGGACAAGGAAAAGGACAGCTCGGTTATGCGTGATATGGCGGAAATGTTCGGTCTGTCCGACAATATCAGCATAAGGGACGTAAACATATCGCAGCTTAATGAAAATGCACATCACCCGTTTAAGGTGAATGATGACAAAAAGCTGCAAATGTTAGCCGAGAGTATCAGAAAGGACGGTCAGATGAATCCTATTGTTATCCGCCTGCTGCAAAACGGAAGATATGAAATCCTGTCCGGTCACAGGCGCACGAAAGCGATTGAGAGTATCGGGAAAAAGACGGTAAGGGCGATTGTGGTTGATGTTGATGATGAAACCGCAAACAGGATTTTGATTAACACAAATTTCAGCCAAAGGGACATTGTTCTTCCGTCAGAGATTGCAAAATCTTATCTTCTGCGATATAACGATTTGAAGAAAACACGAAATTCCAACGGGTGGAATCCGGAGGAAGGCAAGCTTGACGAAATTCTTGCAAAGGAATTTCACGCGTCGAAGTCGAGCGTATATAACTATCTTCGGTTTAACGAGCTGACGGACGAGCTGCTTGATTTGATTGATGCGAAAAAGCTGAAACAGAAAATTGCGATTGAGCTTTCGTATCTTTCAAAAGAGGAACAGAGTATTGTGTATGATGTGGTGTTTGACAAGCACATTTGCAATATCGACAAACGCCGGGCATCAAATCTGCGGCTTGAACATCAGAAAAGAGAGCTTTCAAGAGCCGACATCATAACAATTCTCAATCTGACCGACACAAAGCCGAACCATACATATTTTTCAAAGGGTGAGCTTGCAAGGTATGCGGACAAGTTTGATACGCCGAAAGATATGGGAAATGCAATTTTGGAATTTTTAGAGAAGTATGAGGGAGGGATTGTATGAGAAAAGTATTCTATTACAGAAACGGCGGTTATGCACCTGTCGAGGACTTCATAGCAAAAGCCAATGAAAAGGTAAAAAAGAAGTTTTTGTTTTGCGTCGGATATATCCTGGGCGAACCCGGTGCACTGTCCGAGCCGTATGTTAAGCATATATCGCTTAGCAGCAAGCTGTACGAAATGCGGTTTAAGGCGTCGGGCAAGCTTATACGGATTTTATTCTATGAAGAGGACAGCAATGTGTATCTTCTGCACGCGTTCTATAAAAAGGACAGACGTGACACTGACAAGAACTTGGCGTGCGGCGAGAAAGCTCTTGCACGGTTTATGTCGGAGCGAAACGCAAAGCATATTGCAGCATAAAGAATACCAAAAAGCATTACGGAACCGAACGTAATGCTTTTTTTATGAAAGGAAGGAATATTTATGAACGACAAAAAACAGGAAAGAGAAAAATATCTGTACCACAACACGGAGTTACTTCTTAAAAAATACCGCGAGGTGGTCTGGGGCATAGAAGCCTCCGCTATCCGTGCAGAGATGAATTTCGAGTTTGAAACCGGGTGCAAGATGAGCGAGTTTTTGGATATGTCATATGCTGCCGGCTTTGACCTTGCCGGGTGCGATATTGCCGAGCAGGCACGCACGATGGAACGCAACAAAAAGATGCTTGCAATTGTAGACGCGGCGGTTGACCTTATGCGGCGCAAGCACGAAAACGGCGAGGAATATTATTGGGTAATCTATTATTCGTATCTTTCGGACAAGCCGCTAAAAAGCGTTGATGAAATTATCGACAAGGTTGAAAAATATACCGGACCTATTTCGTGGCAGACATATTTTAGCTGGAGAAAGAAAGCAACCGAAGTTTTAAGCTCATTGCTTTGGGGATACACAACAAAAGATTTCTTAAAAATCTTAACCGAGAAATAAATAATCAATTTGTGTCGCTTGACACAATCCGTACCGACAATGAAGTAAGACGGTATTTACATCGCATTATGATCGTGATATAATAGTATCATCAAATAATATGTTCAATCGAAAAGGAACTTTCGGAAAAATATCCGGGGTTCCTTTTTTGTTTTGAGGAAAGGACAGGTGGTACATATTTGAGGCAAATATTTTACTCAAAGGAGGGCAGCCGTACAATCGGAGCGTTTTTGGATAATGCCGACAGTAAGGTAAAAAAGAAATTCCGCTTTCTGCTCGGGCTTATGCGTGACGATAAAATGGTCCTGTGCGAGCCGTATGTCAAACATTTCGGTATAGAAAAATATAAGCGGCTGTATGAGCTGCGTATGAAAGCCGGCGGTGCGATGGTGCGGATTATCTACTGCGAACGCGATAACGGGGACATCATTTTCCTGTATGCCTTCTATAAAAAGGATAAACGCGATACGCAGAAAGCGCTCGACTATGCGTTAAAGCTGCTGGATATGGTTAATGAGAACGAACTTTCGGAGGTTAATATATGATAGGTGTGGTAACGGTTTTCGGTGAGACGGACTTGCAGCGTGCCTTAAAGCGTACGTTTGTGAAGAATGACATCACCTTTATGGAAAAGAATATGACAACAACGGTGCAACTGATGAGCCTTTTGGAACGCGACCCGGCAGGGATTGACGCTGTCATAATGTATGAAAAAGCTGTGAGTATGGATAATCTTGCGGACACGGTAGCCTTTATCCGCGGGATTGTGCCGGATATGCGTGTTATCCTCATTTTAAACGGCAGCCGCGGCGAGTACCTTTTGGGGACGATGAACAAGCTGCGTGAGCTTTCGGTCGATGTCATTTTCGATGATAACGGCTTTGAGCCGGAGGAACTATCTGAGCTTGTAAAGCAGGGGAGGCTGAGGAAAAACAAAGAACCGGGCTTTTGCGAAGAGCCGGAAATTTGCGACGCACGCGTGTCATATTCAAAGCCGCAGGGACACTATATGCTTGCGGTATTTAACGCAGCACACGGTGCGGGCAGTACAACCGCGGCATTGTCACTTGCAAAATATTTCACGCTGCACGATTTTTCGGTGTGCGTTGCCGATTGCTCCGGAACGGGAAGTTTAAAGCTTGCAAAAATCAAGAATGTTGATATTTGCACCGACGCACCGGCACTTGATTTGCTGAAAGAGAAATACAATATAACAATCGTGGATTTCGGTACGCCGTATGAAATATCCCCGGACGGAAAGCGGTTTAAAATATCCGAAAAATCCTCGGCGGAGTATATCCGAAAAATCCCGGGCTGCGATGTTAAACTCATTTTCGGATTCGGCGACAGCTGGAATATCGAAAAGACGGCATATTTTGCCGAGGACAGCGAATGGCAGAAAATGCTTGACCTGTCATACATATTTCTTCTTGCGTCGAATGCGAAAAAATTCAAGTCGCGGTATCCGCACCTTAATGTGTTTGACAGAAATGATGACTTTGGCGAGCTGATTTTGGAAACTCTGAGGAGGTGCGATTAAGCCTTGAAAATAAAAAATAACAGAACAGTAATCGGCGGCGGCTGCATTTTGCTTGCCGCCCTTTTGGCGTTCGGGCTTATCCCGAAAATGAATAAAAGCAAGGGAAACACCGTAAAAGTGGTTGTCACAAATGCGGACATTGCACAGGGAACGCAGATAACCGATAGTATGCTTACCGAAAAGGAGGTCGGTGCGTTTGGACTTGCAGACAATGTAGTAAAGGATAAAACCGCAGCAATTGACAGGTTTGCAGCCTGCGATATTTACGCCGGCGAGCCGATAGCCGACTTTAAGCTGTCCGAGTTTGCGGCGGATAAAAAGCTTGACGCAATTGCGGCAGAGGGCAAACGGCTTGTGTCGGTGTCGGTATCAACGATTGCCGCAGGCGTCGGAAACCATATCAAAAAGGGCGACCGCGTGGGCGTGATGTGCTATGAGGATAAGAAGGTCACGCCTTTTGACGAGCTACACGATATGGAAGTATATTCGACCGAGAACACGGACGGAGCAGATACGGACAGCGGCGACGATAAAATTGCCGCAAGCGTAACGCTTATCGCAACCGACGCACAGGCACAAAAGCTCATATATGCTGAGTATGCCGGAAAGCTGCATCTCGTGCTTGAAAAGGGAGGTGCGTCAAAGTGACATCAAAAATACTGACCGTGTGGGGTTCGCCGTCGGGCGGAAAAACAACGCTATCGGTAAATCTTGCAATGGCACTTGCCGAACGCAATAACACAGTAGGGATAATCTCGTCCAACATCGCATACGGCGAGCTGCAGACGCTTTTCGGTCGGCGTATCGAGGAAACCCGCGGCATACTGCGTGCGATTGCAAACCGCGATACGAGGAACTGCTTTGAGGAAACGCAAAATCAAAATGTGTTCTTTTTAAGCCTTCCCAATAATGCCGACGGACTTGTGCTGACCGCGGTAAACGGAAACGATATCCGAGACGTGATAGAGGACAGTGCAATCCGCTTTGAGTATGTCATAATCGACGGTTCGGCGGATCTCAATAACCCGATTTCAAGCATAGGCTTGAACCTTGCCCAGACCGTCATAATATCGCACCGTGCGTCGGTAAAGGACGTTATGTGGAATATGGCAATGCAGAACGTGTCCGAACTTTTGCATCTTGAAAACCGCAGTATTCACGTTTTGTCCGGCTATGACAAGACCTGCGACAAGGCGGCTTTTCTTGAAGGCATAGGCACAAAAATGCGGTATGAGCTTGCATATATAGATAATGCAAAGGTTCTGGAAAACTCCGGCAAACTCATCTGGAATAGCAGAATCGGCACCGAAACATATAAAAAGGTGATGCGAAGATTGGCTGCGGAAATTATGGCAGGGGGCGTGTGATATGATTGATGTGTTTAATATAAACGACCTCATATACAGCGCAAACGCAGGCACGGCGGACAGCCGAGGCAATCGGCAGACCGCGACATATAAGGATATTCTCGATAAAATCCGGCATATCATATCGAAAAATCATTCGGCGGAGCTTATCGGTATTCTATACTCGGACGAGGCTCGCGAGCGTCTTAAAAATCTGATTGTGCGGTATCTGAACCAGAATAAGCTCTATGCAGATGACTGTGCCAATATTTCCGAGCTTGCCGACAGGATTTATGAAGATATGGCGGGATTCGGCGTGCTGACAAAGTACATATCCGACTGTAATGTTGAGGAAATCAATATCAACAGCTGGGACGCGATTGAGGTGATATATCCCGATAAAACCGTAATGCTTGATGGGAAGTTTTTAAGCCCCGAGGACTGTATGGATAAGATAAAGAAGATGGTGTGGCTGGGCGGCTCGATTATCGACGGCTCAAATCCCAAGGTGGACAGCTTTATCGGCGAGGGCGTCAGAATTTCGGCGATTATTCCGCCGTGTGTGGATAAACGCACGGGCGGCGTTGCGTCAATCAGACGGCAAAAGGAGAACGTTATAACGCGTGAGCTGATGATAAAATATAAAAGTGCGACCGAGGAAGAACTCGACTTCCTTTCGCTTTGCATAAATAACGGCGTGTCGCTCGCAATTGCCGGCTCGACCGGCTCGGGAAAAACCACCGACCTCGGATATTTAATCGGCACGATTGATAAAAACCGCAGAATATACACGATTGAGGATACGCGGGAGCTGAATATTGCAAAGTATGACGATTGCGGCAAAATGCAAAACCGTGTTGTGCAGACGGTGACAAAGGACGGCGTAAACCCCGTCACGATGGACGATTTGTTAAAGGAGGCACTGCGATTTCACCCGTATGCGATTATCCCGGCAGAGATGCGCGGCGGCGAGGCTCTGACTGCGGTTGAGGCAGGGCGTACCGGACATACAATCATAAGTACTCTGCACGCAAATTCCGCCGTGGACGCATATAACCGGATACTTTCGATGTGCGTGTCAACGGGCGTACGGCTGTCGGAGAATAAGCTGCTGGAATTTATCTTGGAGGCTATGCCGCTGGTGCTGTTTAAACGCCAGCTGCCGGACGGGCGGCGTGTGTATGACGAGATTTTCGAGGGCACCGGCATTGCGGACGGAAAAGTGGTCGGAAATACGCTGTGGAAGTATGAGGTAATAGATAACGTCTATGACGATAGCGGAAAAATCATAAAAGTGAAGGGTAGACACGTGCGGAAAAACGATATTTCGCCCGCCCTTGCCGCAAGGCTGAAATACGGCGGTGCTGCAGAGGCGGATATTTCAAAATTCAAAAAATAGCCTCTCGAAAGAGACTATTTTCCGAATAAATCGCTATGACTGCCCGTGCGTGACAGAACCAGCACAAGGCTTTTATTTTCAAGTTTGTAAATTAAGAGCCAGTCGGGTGCGATATGACATTCGCGGTATCCGTCCCAAGTTCCGGACAGCTTGTGGTCGCAAAGCTCCGGGGCAAGCTGATTGCCGGCAGACAGTGCACGGATTACGTCATCAAGCAGCGTAATATCCAAATTACGTTTAATTGCTGCTTTGTAGTCACGTTTGAATTTGGACGTCCAGATTATATCGTACATTATGATTTTAACTCCTTTAAGGCGTCCTCGACGTTGCTGTATCTGCGCGTGTTCGGGTCGTGCAGCAGCTGCTCCGACTCAATCAGTGCGGCAACCGTTTCGGCATTAAGGGGATTTGTGGTGATGCTGAAAGGAATACTTCCCTCACGCACTGCCTGCCTTAAAAAAATGTTAAATGCGGTTGTCATATTGAGTCCAAGCTCGGAAAAAAGCTGCTCTGCCTGGGATTTAAGCTTGCTGTCAATACGAAAGCTTACATTTGATGTTGTGTTAGCCATATAAATCACTCCAATCTACTTGTATTATATCATTGTGTAACGCTTGTGTCAAGCTTATGCAATGCAATTTGCATTAATATATTATATGTTAATTATGAAAAAATATTTATAAGAGGAGAATTAAAATGTACTTTATAATATTTCTGCTTTTGGCGTGCGGATTTCTGCTTGCGATGGACGTCAAATTTGCCGCACCGAAATCCCGGCTGTCGCTGTCCCGAAAGAGTGCAGAGGATAAACGCCGTGCGGTTGATGAACGGTTTTCGCGGCTCGGGATATTTGAAAGAATTACCGCAGCGGTAAAAAGCACGGTATCAATGTGCGGTATGCGGCAGAATACGTTTTATCTGCTGGTTATGCTAAGCGGCTTTTTGGGTGCGGGAATAGGAAAGGCACTCTTTTCGGACTCGCTTTTGTCCGCCGCAACTGCGGTTATATGCCTGCCGCTGCCGTACATCATATTAAAGGTCAGGGCGAGGTGGTATATCCGAAATCAGGACGAGCTTTTGGAAAACACGATGAACCTCATAACCAACAGCTATCTGTCCTGCAATGACGTCATAACCGCCGTCAATGAAAATCTTGACAAGCTGGATATTCCCGGACCGTTTGAAGAATTTGTGACCGATGTTACGCTCATTGACTCGAACGTCCGCCGGGCACTCAGAAAGCTTGAGATGAAGATACATAACAAGTATTTCGCCGAGTGGATTGATATTCTTGTAATCGCACAGGAAAAGTCGGGCGATTACAGGTTTGTGCTGCCGGCAATTATCCAGAGTATGAATGATACAAAGCGGCTGCAGATTGAGGCGGACACCGTGATGATGTCGGTGTGGAAAGAGTATTTTACGTCAATTATACTCGCCTTTTCGATTATCCCGATACTAAGGTGGAGTAATAAGGTGTGGTTTGATTTGCTGGTATTTTCGGGTGTGGGGAAAATGCTGATACTTTTGATGCTGATACTGACGCTTTTGTCTGCCTTTATTACCTTGAAAATCAATAGGCCGCTTTAGGAGGTAGCGTATGATATATTTCGGAATATTTCTGCTCATAAGTATGGGTGCATATCTGCTTTCGTGCGGGATTTTCGCTCTTGCGCCGGCGGCAACGGCAAGGAATATGCACACTACATCAAGAGGTGATGACGCTTTAAAAAATGCGGCATACAGTCTGTATGTAAAGCCGCTGCTGCACATTTTCGCACCATTTATCCGCCTTTCCGATATACGAAAACGGCGTATGAGCCTGCAGCTTGCACGTGCCGGGATAAACCTTTCGCCGGAGGAATACTTTGCACGTTCGATTTTGATGGCGGCGACCGCGGCGGTGGGTATGGGGCTTTTGCTGATGCTTGCAATGCCGGATTTGCTGCCGCTTGCGGCGGTGTTTGCGGGAATTGTGTTTTTTCACTTTCACGGCGAGGTCAAGGATAAGCTGAAGGCAAAGGACAGACAGATTGAGTCGGAACTGCCGAAGTTTATCCGTGCGGTTGTGCAGGGTATGAAAACGGAACGTGACGTTATAAAGCTGCTGGAAACCTATCAGAGCATCGCGGGCGAGGGACTCAAATATGATATTGAGGTGCTCATAATGGACCTGAAATCCGGCGGCTTTGATGACGGTATGGCAGCGTTTGAAAAACGCGTCGGCAACAGCTATATCTCACGCCTTGCAAAAGCGCTTATCTCGGCAAATAAAGGCGATAACCAGGATTCGGCACTTAACTATCTGATGTCGGATATGGGTACGCTCGCAAAGGAAATGATGCAGCGTGAGCTTGCAAAGCGTCCGGGGCGTGTGCGTATGTTGGTAATACCGATTGTGATTGTGGCGGTAGGGGCGCTGTTTTACGTGATAGGCGCGAATTTATTTGACAGCATAGGTTCGATAATGTAGGTGAAAATGGTAACCAAGTTTTATATTTGAGAGGTTTTGCAGAATATTTTGCATATTTAAAATGAGGATACAGAAAGGAATTGATTAAAAATGAAAAACTTAAAGTCTGCTTTAACAAGGGCAAGATTATGTGCGGTGGAAATAGTTCACAATACCGACGGGGACCAGATTACCGGCTGGCTGATTGTTGTGCTTTTGGTAGTTGTTGTGGGTGCGTTCTTTCTAAACACATATCAGAGTACGATTGAGGAAATTTGGGACGCAATCGTGCAGAAAATCTACACGACCTTTGGTATCTGATATGGTGAAAAAGAAAGCGAGTGCGTACTACGAGCTGATTATAAAAACGCTGGTATTCATAACGCTGATTGCAACGGCGGTGTCCTTTTTCGGCGTGTTCACGGTGTATATAAACTTAAACTACGCCGCAAAGCGAGTTGTACGCGAGGTGGAAATAACCGGTCAGGTGACGGGTGCGACATATGATTTGTTCCGCGAATATAAGGAAAGGACGAATATCGGCAGCGGTGCGGCTATGGATATTACGGCGGACAGGTACTTTGACGCGGCGGCAAAGAAGATACAGCTGCGTACCAACTTCACCGTGACCTGCCGCACAAACTATCGAATTGACATTTTCACACCGAAGGGTGGCGCCGGCGTCGGAATAGATGTGCCGCTTACCGTAAAGCTGACCGGAATGAGCGAAAAGTATTGGAAAAATTAGCGGCAATCAGTAACACAAAGTTTATCGGAGGTAATAATGGACAAAATTTTAAACTATGCCATATCGGAAAACGCGTCGGATATCCACGTGACCCAGGACAAGCCGTGCTGGGTGCGGATAAAGGGCAGCTTTTTGCGATACGGCGGAAAAATAACGGCTGAGGATATTGACGATTTCATCGAGGCGGTAATACCCGAGGTGGTTGAAAAATATTTAAGACTCAGAAACCGTATGGGCAGCACCCCGGTCGACGGTGCGTTTAAGTACGGCGGCAGGCGTTTTCGCATTAATATCTACCTGTCGCAAAGCGGCGTAAATATGGCGCTGCGGCTTTTGAGCGATAAAATTCTGCCGATTGCCAAGCTGTCACTTCCCGAAAGCGTGCGTCTTTTCACACACGCAAAAGAGGGAATGTATCTTGTGGTCGGCACAACCGGCAGCGGCAAGTCAACTACGCTTGCGTCGGTGATTGACGAGATAAACCGCACACGCAGCGAAAATATTCTGACGGTCGAAGAACCGATAGAGTATGTGTATTGCGAGGACAAGTGCCGGATTGAGCAGATAGAGGTCGGAAAGCATATCGAAAGCTTTGAAAAAGCGACGGTTGCGGCAATGCGGCAGAATCCGAATATCCTGTTAATCGGCGAGATGCGGGATCTGGAAACAATACAGAACGCAATCACGCTTGCGGAAACCGGGCACACGGTTTTCGGAACGCTGCACGCAAAGAGCGTCACCGACACGATTGACAGGATTGTGGACGTATTTCCGCCCAAACAGCAGGAGCAGATACGTCTGCAGCTGTCGGGCGTGTTAAAGGGCGTAATTCACCAGACGCTTGCAAAATCCCAAACAGGCGGCGTTGTGCCGGTTATCGAACAGCTGATGGTCGATGATGTTGTCGCGTCAATGATATGTGCAAAGCAAAAGCCGAATACAATCCGCGACTATATGCGCGGAAAATCGCTGCTCGGCAATGTTCACCGTGCGGATAATCTGTATTGGCATATACAAAACGGCAGAATAGATATTGAAAACGCAAAAAGGTATCTTTCCCCGGACGAATACGCAATGCTGCGTGCAATGTGTATGCCGGTAAAGGGCGGTGGGTTCGGTGGCTAAGAGCATTTTGGACTATGCCCTTGAAAACGGGCTCATAACGGACGAGCAGCACGAAAAGGCGGAGCATTACAGACGTGAATCGGGTGCAAATGAAAGCACCGTACTTCTTGATATGAAGCTTTTGGACGAAGAACGGCTTGCGGTGCTGTATTCGCAGATGTACGGATACAGGTACATAAAAGAGCTGCCGCAAGAGGATTTGCCGGAGGCTTTTGAATATAGCGAGCTTGCAAAATATGGGTTCGTGCCGGTTATAAAGGACAAGAAAATCTTAATCGCAACGGCGAACCCGGCAAAGCTTTTGTATGCCGAGGATTTGGTTCGTGATAAGACAGGATATAAGGGCAAGCTTGAATACGGTATCATCACGCTATCGACGCTTGCAAGAATGCTTGAAGGCACGGCAAAGGGCAGTGCAAGCCTTGACCTGCCCGAAACAGACGGCGAGCAGACGGACAGCGGCATTTACGATATATCAGAGAATGACTCCTCGGCGGTTGTGTCGGCTATAAATAAGATATTTCGCGACGCTGTGGAAAACAACATATCCGATATTCATTTTGAGCCGCAGGAGGATAATCTGACGGTGCGGTTCCGTGAGGACGGAACGCTGAAAAAACGGTATGAGCTGCCCAAGAGCGCCGCACTCCGGCTTGCGAACAGAATAAAAACAATGGCGTCGGCGGACGTTAATACCTCAAAGGCAATCCAGGACGGAAATACGCGGCTTGACATATTCGGGCGGTGTGTAGACCTCAGAATTTCGGTTATCCCGGCGGTGAACGGCGAGAATATCGTAGTCAGAATACTTGACCAAAATAAGG
The DNA here is from genome assembly GCA_934487205.1 of uncultured Clostridia bacterium. Classification (GTDB taxonomy): domain Bacteria; phylum Bacillota; class Clostridia; order UBA1381; family UBA1381; genus UBA1738. The sequence goes on along the minus strand of CAKSRS010000033.1, from coordinate 17,260 downwards.
GCGGCGCGGATTTGTCGATGATAGGCTTTTCCGAGGAAAACGAGAGAAAGTTTTTAAAGCTCATAAAGCGTCCGCAGGGGATAATTCTTCTAACCGGTCCGACCGGCAGCGGAAAGAGCACGTCGCTTTATGCGGCACTGTCGGTATTAAACAGTGAGGATAGATGTATCATCACGTTTGAGGACCCGATTGAGTACCGTATGCCGGGAATTGTGCAGGTGCAGATAAATCCGGCGATGGGCGTTACTTTTCCGCAGGCGTTAAAATCCGGCTTGCGGCAGGATATCGAGGTCGCACTGGTGGGCGAAATTCGCGACAGGGAAACGGCGTCGATTGCGTTCGACGCGGCAAATACCGGGCATATGGTGCTGTCAACGCTGCACACCAACAGTGCGGCAAGCTCGATTTTGCGGCTTGTAAAGATGGGGATTGAGCCATATGTGGTGTCACGCTCGCTTGTAGCGGTTATAAACCAAAGGCTGGCAAAACGTATCTGCCCCGACTGCCGCGAGGAATATTTGTTGGATAAAAATTCGCCGTATCGGAAAATTCTCGGCTGCGGCGATAAGCCGGTTAAGCTCTACCGCGGACGCGGCTGCGAGAAATGCGGCGGCACGGGCTATCGCGGCAGAATTGCATTGCAGGAATTTTTGGTGGTGACAAATGAGATAGGCGACCTGCTCGACAGGGGAGCAAGCACGAACGAAATCGAACAGGCGGCAATATCCGCCGGTATGGTGAAGATTCACAAAGACGGCATTAATAAGGCACTTTCGGGACTTACCACTCTTGATGAGGTTCATCGGGTGGTATTTTTTGATGATTTGTAAAAGGAGGGTTTGGAGTTTAATGGATTTACTCATAAAGAATAACGTTATAAAACAGACGCGGCTGATTGTTGATATAGGCACATACCGCACAAAGGTGCTGGAGGTCAGATATGAGGCGAAAAATATTCATATCCTGTCGGCGAAAAGCTTTGAAAGCACAGCCGGCGGCGAGATGAATTTTGCAGATATTGCACGCCGCGTACGCGGTGTGTCGGGCGGCAGCGGACAGAAAAATGTTGTGGTTATTCTGCCGTCGGGACTTACCGAAAACCGCGTGGCAAGCTTTAAGAATATCAAGGAGACCGAGCTTAGTAAAGCGGTGGAAAATGAGAGCTTTAGAAAGGTATCACCGGCGACGCACGAGATTGACTATGCATATCTCGGCAAGCGTGACGAACAGGGTGACACGGTCAGGTACTGCCTTATGGCGGCTGTGGCAAAGAGTGTCGATAATGAAATCGTATCGGAATTTCAGACCTGCGGAATGAAGGTCATATCGGTTGTGACGAGCGTCTATGCCGGTATTAACCTCTCCGAACTGTTCTTTGACGATTACGAACACCCTAATCGTCTTATGGCGGATTTCGGCAGGGACAGTATCCGGCTCAGTGCAATTTCGGACGGTGTGGCGGTATATATGAGGACAATCACACTCGGACGTGCAAGCTATGAGGACGCACTTTTCAATGCACAGGACACCGCCGGACGTCCGGAAATTTCGGAGGCACTTGAAAAGGTCGGCTGCAAGCCGATGCTTACGCCGCACAGCAGATATTTTGAAAAGCTTGACGAAATGCTGTACTTCGATATTGTAAAGAGCGTGAACACGAACATCATAGGCGAGCTTTCGCGTGTGCTGGACTTGTGCGAGACAAACGAGATACCGATTACGAAGATATATTTTACCGGCAGACCTATTTTCGGATTTGAAAAAGCCGCAGCGGAAAAGCTGGGGACGGAATGTGAGATTGTGGACTTTCGCGGTGTTATGGAAAAAGAGGGCAGGGATTATGTTGTTTGCTTTGACGCGGAAACCGACCGTGAATTTGCAAATGCAATAGGTATGGCGGTAGTGCCGTTTACGGTGTAGGAGGGGAGAAAAATGATAAAAAAACTAAACCTTCTTCCCTTAGCAGTCCGTGAAAAACAGGAAAAACGGCTGCTGCTTTTAATATGTGCTCTGCTCGGCGGGATAATCGCCGCCGTGCTTTGTTTTCAGCTTACACGAATAGGAATCACAAAGGGCAGAATTGACCGCACAATTGCGAAAAACGAGAAATATAAGGCGGAGCAGCAGAAGATGCAGTCGGTAAAGGACAATATTGCAGGGTATACCGATTACATAGCGGCGTATGAGACGGCATATTTCCCGTACAGTCAATTTTTGAGTGATTTAGAGGAATACCGCCCGGATAACGTGCACATCATATCGGCGGACACTGCCGACAGGCTGGTAAATGAGGGCGAGATTGATGAGCAAAAGCAGACGGACGCTCGGGCGGATAATGCAAAGGCTGAGGAAAAGCCGGAAGAAACACCCGAGCCGGAAACCGCCGAGGAAACCGAACCAAAATACACAAAGGACTTAGCCGGCGAGGTAATCACAATCCGCGGCTACGGCGATACGCAGGAGGATATTTCGCAGTACATCTATTCGCTGTCAAATCTTGCGTATATACAAAATGCCGAGGTGACGGCGATTGAAGAACACAAGATGGAAAACGGGACATACAACATATTTGAAGTAAAGCTGACGGGAGGGATATTTCGTTGAAATTAGCTCTTAAAGAAAAGATAATGCTTGTCTGCCTTGCAGCGGCTGTGGCAGCGTTCGGTGCATATAAGGCGGTGTGGACGCCGCTTGGCGTGCAGCTTGAGCAGCTGAAAATCAAGCAGGCGGAGGTTAAAGAACTTGCAGTAGACATCACGCCGCTTAAAAAGGAGGCGAAAAGCCTTGAGGACGCAATCGCCGGGCTTGAAAGCCGTGCGGCGGATATAAAGGCGGCACAAAACAAGACCTTCACGAGTGAGGAATTTTTGGTGTTCCTCGGAAAAAGTGCGAAGAATAACAATGTGGCGGTCACAGGCTTTTCCGACCTCGGCACGGAGGAAAAGAACGGACTGTATAAAGCTGTGTATGATTTTTCATTAAAAGGCAACGGCAAAAATATTGCAAGCGTGCTTTCGGAGCTTTCGGAAAGCGGCGTGAAATCGAACGTCGGCTCAATGTCGCTCAGACAAAACATACAGTATGGGTACTTAAAACGGTTCTTTGACGATTTGACGGGACTTCCGTGGTATAAAGAGCCGGAAAAAGAGGAGGAAGTCCCGGAACTTCCGAAAGCGACGGAAGAGCCGGTTTTTGTGCCGGATACAAGCTTTGACGTGCCGGATATTGCAGTCACACCCGATGTGCCGCAAATCCCGGAACCGACGGCAGAGCCGACACCGCCGCCCGAGGACAGGACGATTGACGAACGGCTCAGCGGTCTTTTGGAAAACACGGCATACCGCGGCAGATACAGGGCAAAGCTGCTTGCGAATAACGGCGGTGACGATATGCGGCTCAGTATAACCGTTTGTTTTGTTATGTTCAAAGATCCGGCGGAGGGCAGCAATGGAATACTATGAATACAAAACGAAAAGCCGGACGGGCAGAAAGGTTGTCCGCGGCATTATAACGGCAGATGACCGCGAATCGGCGGCAAATGCACTAAAACACCGCGGCGAGGACGTTCTGGAGCTCGGCGTGATGCAGGATTTTATGAATATCCGAAAGACGGTATATAACCTGTCGTCGAGGATAGGACGTGCCGCACGGCTTGACTTTTTCGTGATGCTTAAATTTATGCTGGAGTCGGGATTGTCGCTTTACGAATCGCTGACAAGTATCCGAGACACGAGCACGAATAAGGCACTGCGAAGTTTTTCGAGGACGGTCGGCGATGAGGTGCGAAAGGGTGCACCGCTGTCGGCGGCACTCAAAAAATGCGGACAGATTGAAACCGCGATATATGAGCAGATAAAGGCGGGCGAGGAAGCGGGCAGAATGAACGAGACGCTATCACGCGTAATATCCCGGCTGGAACGGGATAAGGAATTTCGCGGCAAGGTTAAAAGTGCAATGATGTACCCGGTCATAATCTGCGTGGTTATGGCGGTGGTGCTGTGGGTGATGATGACAATGGTAGTACCGAAGCTTGCCGCAACGCTTGTGTCAATGGGCGGCGAGCTGCCGCTGATTACCAAAATAGTAATCGGCGCATCAAATCTAATGAAAAAAGCAACGCCGTTTTTGATGCCGGCAGCAGCGGCGGCAGTCGTACTCTATCGTGTTCTGGTGAAAAATCCGGATATACGCATAAAGGTCGATGCGGTAAAACTGAAGATCCCGATTGTCGGTGATATGATAGAAAAAACAGAGCTGTCGCGGCTGTGCCGGAATCTGTCCGCTATGCAGGAAAGCGGAATAACGCTGGTAAGCTCGTTAAATATCGTAAAACAGACGGTGAAGAATACATACATTATGACGGCACTGGATAAGGCGAGACGGCTTATCGAAGTGTCCGGCATAAACCTTGCCGTGGCATTGTCACGCGTCGGCAGCTTTCCGCAGATGATGATACAGATGCTTGAGGTCGGTATCAATACAGGCAAGATAACCGATGTGCTGGATAAGCTGTCCGAGAGGTATGAAACAGAGGTAGACACCGGATTAAAACGCATAACGAGCCTTATAGAGCCGATTTTGATTGTAGTGGTCGGACTGCTTGCGGGTACGGTTGTGGTGGCGATTTTCCTGCCGATGTGGCAAATATCGGATAATTTGGGTGTATAAAAAGAATATGTCCCATTTTAAACACTGCATAATCTGAGCGGGAAAGGCGGTGTTTTTTGCGTTTTTGCGGTGGTTAGAGTGGTATGTATATATTAAAAAATACGGAGGTATAAATTTTATGAAAAATCTATTTAATGCAGTAAGAAAGCAGGGTGGTGAAAATCCGCCGCAGAAGAAAAAGGCCTTTACGCTGGTTGAAATCCTTATCGTTGTTGCGGTAATCGGAATTTTGTTTGTGGCGTTGGTGCCGAGAATCGATTTTGCCGGAGAGAAGGCGCGCGAGACGGGCATCAAGACTGACTTCAGAAGTTTTGAGCTTGCGGCAGAGCAGCTTATGCGTGAAAAGGCAGGACTTGCGGGCTATGCGGATGTTGCGGCACTTTGTGCTGATGACGGACTTAATATGTACTTAGACGGCGCTTTGAAGTTCGACACAACAGGCAAATCGGCGAAAAAGGATCAGTGGAATCAGGAGTACACGGTGCAGATTGTAAAGCCGGCGAGTGCTGCGAATGCAAACAACGGTGCGCTTATCTTCCTGTCGGGCGGCAAGGACGCGGTTTTAAGCGGTACAGAGGACAACTATGCATTTGCAATCACCTTTGTTGACGGTCAGATTGAGTCAAAGACGGTAGGCTTTAGCTCAAACATCGAATCGTCCAAGATTGCGGCAATTACAGGTGCAGATGCGGCGTCGATGTCTGTTGCGTCGGGCGTATCAACACTTGCGTACGCAAAATAAACTGTGCATCTCACCGTTATTCGGCACTTGAAGTACACAAAGTACATCGGCGTGCCTTTAACGGCTTTGTTTATTTGAGGAAAGTTATATGAAAAAATCAGCAATTACCTATGCGGAAACTCTTGTCTGCCTTCTCATTATGGGTATGGCGGCTATGTCGGCATTTAATCTGACCGCCGCATATCAAAAGTCAACGTATGAAACGAGAACACGGCGGGCGGAGCTTTTGGAAAATATGAATATTGCTGAAAGGGTGAGAGCTGAGGTGCATACGCTGCCTCAGCTCTATACCGTTTTGGACGAAAACGAGAATATATCGGCATATGCGGTCGGTATCGGCAATATTCAAAGAAATGCGGACGGAAGTTATGAATTAACGGACAGCGGCAGAGCCGAACTGCCGGAAATTCTGCGTTCGGAAAATCCGCGGATAGTACGTCTTAAAATCGGAGATGAAAAGAACACAACAATAAACACGGTGGTAATATTAAAATGAAAAAAAGTGCAAATACAATAGCCGAGCTCTTGGCAGCGGCGGGGATAGTCTCGTTCGTACTGCTGATCGGTATAGCGGTGTCGGGTATGATGAGCCATAACCTTTTCACCGGACAGGTCGAATACACAAATTCGGTATCGGTTGATGAGGTCATATTCTACATAACACGTGAAATTCAGTCGGCAGAGAGTATTTTAGTATCGCCGGACGGAAAGAGCATTGACATTTCGGAAAGGGACGGTAAGGTTTTCAGCTATGCCTTTTCGGATAGCTACCCGGCGGGAATTATGACATTTGATAATAAGCGGGTGCTTGACGCAGACTTCGAGAAAAGCAGTTTTTCGCTCGATGAAGACACGGTGACAATCACGATTGCGGCACTCGGCAATAACACCGACACCGGACAAATTCCGAAAATATATACCGTAACGGCAGAAAAGAGGTCGGACTGATGAAAAATGCAAATATTTGTTTTACCGTTCTTCTGGTGCTGCTCATTCTCTCCGCCGGCTTTGCGACGCTCAATATCGCGTCCGCCGTGCGGTATGCCGAGAAAGAGAGTTATGAACGCATCGAAAGCAGATATATCACGGAAAGCGGTATTACGCTTGCCGAGGGACTGTTTTTGAATTATTTGGACAGCCGCAGCTATGCACTCTCGTATGAGGATAACGGCGGCGAGTATTCGAGTATAACCGGATTTACGCCGTTTTTGCTTGACGAAATCAGCGAGGGAACGGACGAGAGCGTGCGTCTGCCGCTTATCGAAAATGAAGCGAAAAGCGTAATGGCGGATATGGGTTTTCGCGGATACCGCAGCTTTGGCGATATTACGGTATCGCTTGAAACATTCGGCGACGCGGACGGATTAAAGCTTGCGAACCTGTGCCGTGAGCCGGACTTTTTAATAGGTCACAGCGGCGAGACGGGCGAGAAACGCAGCAAAATAAAGCCCGTGTACCTAACCGTCATATCGGAATACAAAGGCGGCAGAGTTATGTGCAATATGAAGATTGACGGACTGTATCTTGTCCGCGGTGCTATGCACGATTTGGGCGGCGAAACGCTCGGCAGTGTCAGTGCATATATAGATACGTCAAATTGTGAGGTGGAATATGAAAACTACCAGAGCTTTCAGAATTAGAAAACAATGCTTTACCCTGGTCGAGCTGCTTGGCGTTATGGCAATATCGGGGATACTGATTGCCGGAACGGCTGTCGGTATGAACAGGGTGTGGCTTAATAATAGAATTGATACTTGCGAGTCGGAACTTAGGGAAATGACCGCGGCGGTTAAAAATTATCATACCGACTGCGGAAATTTAACGCTTGATGCAAGCGATACGTATGATGCGAAATTGGCTGAGACGGTCGGAATATTGAATGATGAATATATGCCGTACGAGCTTGAGATAACCGAGATAGGTACAGACAGGAAAAGTGCGGTAATGAATACAAAGCTGCAAGCCGACCCGTGGGGAAATAGATATATGCTGCGTGCGTATACCTATGACGGTGCGGACGCGGACTCCGTGCCGGGTATGGTTGTAATAGCATCGGCAGGCCCGGACGGGGTATTTGAGACAGACGGTTATTCATCGGGAAATTTCGGCGATGATATACTTGCAGTAGTCGAACCCAAAACGTAGTCTTGATAAATCCGTCCATCTCGCACGTTATTGTGCGGGGCGGTACGCAAAGTACAGCACCCGCACTGCAAACGCACAATCTGAACGAATTTCTTCAAGACTTTAGAAAACAAGGAAAGGAGCATACATCAATGAAAAAAGCAATTTTTGTATTTGCCTGTCTGCCGTTCATCTGCGGTATGACGGCAAATGCTCAGGTTATGAAAGCGGCGCGGGATAATACCGTCCGCGCGGTGGGCAGCGTGGGTTTTACACTTCCGCCGCTTGATACGGACGAGTTTTACATATCCGGCGTAGAGCTTGCCGTTTTTGAAAAGAATGAGGACAAGAATGAATATCATATTTTTAAAGACGGCAAAAATGAGCTTAGAAAATATATAAAGTCGCCCGAAAGCCTTAATTTCACGGCGAGCTTTTCGGACAGCACCGCATATCGGGACAGGGCGAAATATAAGGCGGCGTATCGGTATCACGTGATATCGAAAACCGACGCGTCGAAAATCACGGTTGCGGGCGAGGAATATAAGGACGGGTGGCGGCTTATCGGCGAAGATGACGGCAAAACTGCGACAGACACCGGCTTTTCCTTTTACAAAAACTCCGTGCCGGAGGTGGAAGTTACCGGCATTTCGTACTTTGTAAACACTTTCCGCGGAGATGCGGCAAGAACGGTTGACGCACCGGATACGGACAGTACATATCTTCCGGGCGACGCACTGAAAAAGGGCATAACGCCGCTGATTAAGGCGTTCGACTATGACGCGGAGGATACGCTGACATTTCGGTATCTTCTGCGCGATGAAGAAACCGGCACGGTCTTTGCCGAGGGTGATTTTCGTGAGGATTTGCCGATCAAGTCAAATGAGGTAAGAGAAAAGGTCGGGCTTAGGATTATCGCAGATGACGGCTACGGCGGCATAGGTGAGAGCGAGTGGCTCACATTGAATTTTGATTTAGCCTTGCCGGAAATAACGTCCGAATTTGACGATAAAGGATATGCGGTAAAGGGTACAACTATCTTTTCCGACTTTGTGGCAGCCGACGGCGGCAAAAAGCTGACGGACGGACAGATTTATGCCAGGGGATATAAAGACGGTACGCTTGTGTTTGAAAAGCTGACCGAAAAGCGGTCAGGCGGCATATATCGGCTGGAGCAGGAAAATCTGCCGGACGGTGAGTATGAGGTTCAGCTGAATGTATTTGACAGTGCGGGAAATGTAACAGAGCATACATTTTATCAGACGCTTGACAGCACTCCGCCGAGCCTGTATTTCATACCCGACACGGAGGATATAACCGCCGCAAAATACGCCGCGTGGCAGAATGTGAGTAAAAAGATACTTGTGCGGGCAAGTGATGATGTTGCAGGAATCGGCGGTATGAATGTTAAATTAAACGGCACACCCGACGGCGGGCAAACGCTCAAGACCTTGCAGCACGTAAGCATTTTTGCACACGATGTATCAAATACGAAAACCGGAAAACTCAAATACAACATAACAGTGTATGACAGGGCGAAGGAACTTGACAGGACGAAAAACACGGTCAAAACCGCAAGCCTTGGTAATGCTGCAAGCGAGACAAAAGAAGTGTGGCTTGATAAGAAAGCGCCGGATATAGACGCGGCAAGCCCCGGCGGCTGGCAGAGTGCACCGTGCAGCATTACTGCGGCTTTTTCGGATAACGAATCACGCCGCGGTACGGGTGATAATTCCGGCATAAAGGAAAGGCTTTACAGTGTTTGCGACAGCGGCACGGTGCCGGAGGTGTGGCATACATACTCAAATAACGTCACAATCCCGGACGGCGGTGTGTATGACGTGTATTTCAGGGCGACGGATAATGCCGGGAATACGAGCGAGAGAAAAATTTCGGTAAAGGTGAATAACCCGTCGGCTATAACCGGCAAGATGCAGCCGATTTCCTCGTACATGCACACAATATATTATCAGAATGACACCCTGTTCGTGGTTAAAAATACGGCGTACAACACCAAGTTCAAGCTTGATATTTATGACAAGGACACCGGGGACGAAATAAAGGAGGATATTTGCCTTAGAAACCGCGACGATAACAGTATATTCGTGCAAACGTCGGTTCGTATGCAGCCGACGGGCGAAACGCAGCGAGAGCTTGTATTCAATCTTCCGTACACAAAGGACGGTATGCCGCTGCCCGACGGCGTGTATGACGTGACGGCGGATATAACCGAGTTTAAAGCCGACGGCGAGAGCGTCGTAACGCACAGCGGTGAGGGCATAGGCACAATCGTGATTAAACGCAGCACGCCACCCGAGCCGGTCATTTCGGTGTCGTCCGGGTACGTTGAAATTACCTACCCCGAAGAAACAACAGCGGCAAGCCTTAACCTTCCCGAGCTTGCGGGACTTTGCAAGAGGCAATATAAAACCGTGAAGGACACAGGCGGCGGCACGGGCGGATATATCCCGTACACCGATAAATTTGCTGCGGAAAAAATGACCGTGACCGCGATATATACCGACATCGCCGGGAACACGTCAACCGCGTCAAGGCATATCGCGGACGGCGGTACAGGCGGCGACGCGCCGATTGAAATAGGCACAGACGGCAATGCGGTGACGGTTGAGCAGTCGCGTGCAGCGAATGTTTATTACATAGGCACTCGCCGGGAAAAGAACAGCGGCATTAACACGAATATATTCAGATTCATTAATTAACGGAGGCAGAAAATGAAAAAAATATTACCCATTTTGCTTACACTGACGCTTTCGTGCGGCAACGTGTGTGCATTCGGCTTAGAGGACGCAGCAAGCGATACTTCGTATCTTGAAAACATCGGTGCGGATATTGCGGGTGATATGCTCTATGCAAGAAATCTGGTCGGCGGCGTTTCGCAAAAGTACGTGGTGAGCGAAAGCACGGACGGAGATATTTCGGCGGTGGACGCTTTTTATGAAAAGCTGTCCGCGCCGATTACCGTGTCCGAGCTTGACGGCGGAAAGGCGGATTTTGATTTTGGCGTTGTATGCGGCGACAGCTTAAAGCGAAAGACAAAGCTCATAAAATCGCTTGCGGGTCTCGGCGGATACACGGCGGAATTTGAGCCTTTATGCATATTCAACATTTACCGCGATTTGACGCTTGTCTGCGGTTACAGCATATATACAAAAACTTATCAAAACAGCGATGACGCGTACTGGCAGGCGGTGTGTGCTATCGAGAATATGTCAAGGGAGGTTGTGCCGTATCAGTCGCGTATCGCACTTTTGAATAAGTTTAAAGAGCTTGACGGCGTGATAAATTCCGATAAACAAATGAAAATGTTTATCTTAAAGGACGGAAAAATAAACTCGGTCTGGGAAAGAGGTGATTGATGTGAGACGGATATTAATGACGGTTCTTGCCGTTTTGATGTTTTTCGCAGCGGATGCTCTTGCGGCGGACGAGGTGCCGGTGAAGGAGATTATCGCCCTTGACGATACGGTGAAAATCGAAATCGGCGAGGAATTTTCGCTGTCATATAAGGTTGTTCCGCCCGACGCGGACGATAAAAAGGTTACTTTCGAGTCACTTGATAAAAATATTGCGTCGGTTGACAGCCGCGGTACGGTTTTAGGCAGACGCACGGGCAGTACAAGGATAAAGCTTGCAAGTGCGGATGGGAAAAAGTACGCCTTTGTCCGCGTTCGTGTGGTCGGAACGGACTATGATGACGAATATAACTCAAAGCTGAAAAACATCGCGATAACGATTGATGATGAGGTGGTTAATAAACCGATTGAGGTTATGGCAACGCAGAAAATATTGCTCTCGGCAAAGAGCTTTCCCAAAGGCGTGTCCACTTCCGTCCGCTGGCGGAGCGACGATAAGGATATAGCTACGGTTGAAGGGGACGGCACGGTAACGGCTATAAAAGAGGGTACGTGCAAAATCACGGCAACCTCGAGGGTGAACACGTTCAAGACCGACACGGTTATATTAAACGTCACAAAATTTGTGATGTATCCGGAAAAGCTGACGGTGACAGCACCCGTGGACAGCGTGTTTGAAACAGGGAATACAATTCCGCTTTCGTGCAGCTTTTACCCGGAGAATACGAATATGCTCGGACTTTACTGGACGGCAAACGGGGCGATAATCGACCAAAACGGCAGACTGACGCTCACGGACCGCGGCTGGGTGACTGTCCGCGTGTATTCGCAAAATAGAAAGGTTTTCGCAGAATATGAAATTGACGCAAAATATTCAAAAGACAGCTTTACGGAAGTCAAAACGCTGTCCAATCTTTCAAAAACGAAACCTGTGCGTTTGAAATTCGATAAGCCGGCGGACGCACAATCCGCACGGGATAATATCTTTGCCAATAAAAGCGCGGACGCAAACGGCGAGGACATTCCGATAAATATTGCGGTAAGTGAAAATATTGTAACGGTAACGCCGACGGGCGAATGGACGGACGGCTGCGGGATATTCATAAAGCCGGGACTATGTGCCGCGGACGGCGAGAAGATGGGACAGGGCGTTAAGGTGTTAATAAGCTTGAGGAGGAGTAACAGGTGACAAAACAAATAAAAATCGGCTTGATTGCAGCAGGTGCGGCGGTGGTTTTGGCGGCGGTGTTGACTGCTGCGAACAAAGGTACAACCGCTGCAGAGGTTCGCGATACAAAGCCCGACGGCAGCATTAAGGTGACGGACGGGGAAAAGGCACGGTACAAGGAAATGATCGGGACCGATATGAATATAAAGAAGGCGGTTTTGATACTCTTTGACACCGATATGGAATGCCGCGAGTTCATAACAAAGTACGGTGACGCCGAAAAGCCGCAGGACAGCGGACTCGGTATGGTTCCGTATATGGAAAACGGATATTACAACATTGTCGGAAAGGCGGAACTTGAAACTGTCTTTGACAGCTTGCCGGACGGCGGATATTCAAAAGAGCCGGTCGCATTTTCCGGTATGTTCTGCTATTTAAAGCGTATCTGCGAGGAAAAGCCGCTTGAGGACGGCAAAACCTTAGAGGACATTATACGGCGTGATAAATCGCAAAAGGACGGTGAATCAAAATGAAAAAATTAATCAGTATTATTCTGCTGCTATGCACTCTTGCAGCGGCAGTACCCGCGGCATTTGCCGAATCGCACGAGGTGTGGTCATTGGCGCCGGACGGTGCGAGCGGTATGACCGACGCCGACGTACGATTAAACCGTGCGTTAAGGCTCGGCAAGCTTGACGTTATAAAAATTCCCGAGCTTGGGGATAACATATTTTTCGGTACGGTCAATGCCGAAATCTCAAACGGCGGCTATAAGGGCAATAAGGATATGTCGCTCATCTACTACTATCTGCTGCTCGATACCGACAGCGGATTTGTAGTACTTGACTGTGTCTATGACGGCAACGAACACTATTCGAGTGCGCAGTCGGTGTTGAAACTTTCCGGACTTCTCGACTTTGACTATTACAAAGACGCAGGCTTGGACGTGCCGTACTATATGATTTGTCCGACAGGCAGATACAGCCATTCGTCGGAGGTGTCAAGCACAAAGTATTACTTCATTACCGACAAATGTAAAATCGTAGAATACACCCAGTCGAATGAAAAAAGCACGCCGTTCATACCGGCGATAAAGGATAAAAAGCTTTACGCGGCACAGCGAATGTATACGAGCAATAAAAAGTATGTGTATAACATACGCGAGCTGCTGCTGTCTGGCGGTATGCCGATTTTGAAAAATATCGATTTGCCGAGAATATCGGAGGACAGCTTTCCGACGGAGTACACGCTATATAGTGAGGATTTTAAGTCGAATATTGAACAGCCGGCGCTGTATAAAGTGCCGAATGTTGAAAATCTGTACGCTGCGGCAAATCGGACACAGATCATAAACGAAAACGGCACATCACAATATGTCGAAGTCATATCTGTGTATCGGTGCGTGAATAACGATATGGTGAAGATTGACGAAAAGCAGTATTTGTCGCCGTCATACAATACACGCCTTACCGAATTTCGCGGAATTAACGGACTTGACGAGAGCAAGTATCAGCAGAAAGGGTATGCTGCCCCGGTGGCAAGAAACGGCGACTATTTTATTCTGTCCGACGGCAGTATAACGAAAATCGAGCTTGACAGCAAGACGTTCACAACGTATGACTTCGGTATCCGCGATGGCGTTCTGACCGTTGTGCGAAACCGCACCGACAGCAGCTATATTCAGCACGTTGACGAAGACAACAGGTACTATTACTGGCACGCGGTATGCGATGTGTATTTTGACAAAAGCGGAAATACCGTCCTCGGTACGGAGACGGAATACAAAAGCGACGGCGAGAGCCACGGACTTGACGGCTACTATAAGAATTATCGCGATTTTGTGGATTGTGTAAATATGCCGAGCATGAAGCCGAGCAGGGTGACGGATTGGTATTCAAAGTACCTTACCAATGTTTTCCCGGACGGCAGATATGCACAAGGTATGTGGGTGGATTTGTCCGAAACGCAGTATGAGATGTGGTATGTGATATATAACCCGGACGGCACGGTGAACTCGCGCGGGCCGACGGGCAGCATTACATCGAGCGTAAATCTCAGCGAAACTACTCCGATTGCAATTGCGGTCAATAACTCAAAAATGGTTCTGAGCGTAGACGCACTGAATAAGGGCTGGATGCGTGAACTGTACCGCTCGTCGGTGTCGGAGGTTAATTCATACGGCGAGTATGTAACCGGCGGCAGTATCGGCGAGAAAAATCTGACGCCGCCCGAGGATACCGACACCGAGCCGGTTAATCGGTCGATAGACTTTAACGAAAAGGATTTGCCGATTGGCTACAACATACGCGATAACGTTATCGGCAGCGGTAAGCTCGACGCGGAGCTTCGCGAGACGGTGAACTCGATACGTCTTAACGATATAACAATTGTGACCGACAGCGGCTATGCGTCAGGCAGGCAGAATACGGGCACAAGGCTCGACAGTTTTTCACGCGGCGAGAGCATGGGCGGAGGACGCATTAATGTGTATACCAACGGGCAGAATTTCCACTGGTACTGCTCCGATACCGAAAGCTTAAAGGCGGGGATATATGAAAAATCGTATGTTGTCGGCGATAAGCGGCTGTATGTCACAATTAACGTCATAGAACCGCCGACGGCGGACGGAAAGGTCACGGTGGTATTTTGAAAATATTGATGTTTGTGCTGGGTGCGTGCATCGGCAGCTTTGCGTGCGTGATGCTGTCGAGAAAGGACTGGTATCTCGGCAGGTCACGCTGCGACAGCTGCGGCAAGAAGCTTTTGTGGTACGAGCTGATACCGATTTTAAGCTATATAGCCCGCCGCGGCAGGTGCGGAGGGTGCGGTGCGAAAATCGGAATTAATGTGCTTTTGGCGGAAATATATATGGGCTGTGCATTTTGGTGCGCAGCCCTTTATATTGAGCGTGATATGCTGACGGGGCTTTATGTTCTGACGGTGCTTATACTGCTTGCACTCACCGCCATTCAGGATACCAACGAAAAGATGGTGTATGCAGGTATTCTCTATGCGGGAACAGCTGCGGCGGTGCTTGAAAAGGCGATGTTTATGATAGCGGACGGGAAAAGCGTGCTTGCATTTATCGCGGTAATTGCGGTGATGGAAATTGCGGCGACAGTGCTTGCACGGGTTTTAAAAGGCAAAGTCGGCGGCGGTGATTTTGACGTGCTGATTACGATGTACGCACTTCTGGGTGGTATGGGTACTGTGTACGCGGTGACGTATGCGTCCGTTTTAGGGTGCATAATCTATCTTCCGCAGCTTATTATGAAGAAAAGAAACCGTAAAGATACACTGCCGCTTGTGCCGCTTTTGAACTTCGGGACATGGGTTTTCATGGTTGGTATGTCCGGAAAATTTGCAATTTTAAATTAGGTAGTATATAATCAAAATAAGCAGGAGGAAAAATGAAGGCAAAGGATAAAAAACACGGCGATGGTATCATAATGACGATGATACTGGTATTCTTCGTAATAATATTTGTCGTACTGATCGGCGAGGTGTACCGCGTACATATTTTGCAGCAGGAAATAGAGTATCAGCTGCAGCGGTGCGTGAACTGTGCGGTCGAGTATGCAATGGGCGACAGCTATCGTCAGGACAGGATTGTAAACCTTGATGTGGACGCTGCAAAGTCGAAGTTTTATAAATACTTATCGGAAGATGTGGGCTTGGACAGCGGATACAGAAAGGTAAAGGATGGGAAAGAGGAATACAGGATCGCATTTGAAAGAGTGTCGGGAACGAGTAATCCTGCTGTGTTTAATGTGAAAGGGAAAGCATATGCAAACAGTTTATTTACCATATTTTCAAGCGGCATCAAGATCCCCTTTGACATTTCATCAACAAACTACAGACTGGACTGAGAAAGGATGAAAAACAAAAATGAAAAAATTAATATGTGTAATTTTGGCAATGTTATTGGTGTCGGGATATGCAGTGTCGGCATCGGACGATAAGGTGACGGTAATGCTTGACGGAACCGAGGTGGTGTTCCCGGACGCACAGCCGTTTGTGGATAAGCGTGACCGCACGCTCGTACCGATACGGTTCGTGTCGGAGCAGATGGGCGCAAGCGTGGACTGGGAACAGGACACAAAAACCGCGGTAATAAAAAAAGATAAAGATACAATCAGGTATACAATCGGAAGTCTTAAAGCATTTTTAAATAACGATACAATCGTATTTGACAGCTTTGGAATAATTCGCGATGACCGCACGCTTGTACCGCTCAGATTTATTTCGGAAATGCTTGCCTGCGATGTGGACTGGGATAAGGACACCAAAACCGTAACGATCACATCGCCCGGCGATGCGGTCAGATTTCCCGAACCTAAGCTGACGGTAAACTATCCCGAAAGCGAATATGATAAGCGGCTTTTTTGGATAACGGTTGATAACTACCGCGACTTTGAGAGGGACTGTCCGAATTATGAGTTTAAGATTGAGTTTGCAAACCCGGCGCAGTTTAATGCATTTGAACAGGATGAGGGTGCAATAAACGGCTGGCAGAAATACAGCCGCAATAACTTCACTAAGCTCACAAACACCGGAACTACGGTACTGACCGTTACAAGGGCATACTATGCGACAAGAGATGATATGAGAACATTCAAACCCAAGGACGGAGATGAGCTGTCATTTAAGCTGACGGTTTTGAGAAAATGCAGCGGTGAGCAGAAAGAGTACGAATATACCGAGACGCTGAAAATGCCGTATGCATTAATTACGGAATAGAGAAAATACTTGAAAAGAAAGTGAATTTGTAGTATAATGGTATTTGTCGGAGCAATCCGATGAAAAAGGTAAGACAGAAAACAGTGTAAAAGCCGGGCGGTTATGCCACCCTCAAACCGATTTATATAAATCGGGGAAGGAGGTGGTTGTTATGAAAAAATACATATTAAGAGTAATGTTCTTCATAATTGTGTTTTTAATAACACTTACTAAAAAAATCACTAATAACAACGCCAATATTCTTTTTATCTTTTTCATTCTTCTCTTTCCCTTAAATGTGTCAAATGTGCCTTTATTTCTTTTTCATATCCATTCTCTGTCGGAAAATAAAATCCCTCTTCTTTCATCTCTTCCGGAAGATATTGCTGTTTTACATAGTTTTCCGGATAATCATGAGCATATTTATAGCCAATACCATGCCCCAATTTTTTCGCTCCTCCGTAA
>CAKSRS010000032.1 GCA_934487205.1 uncultured Clostridia bacterium | reverse complement strand
TTTTGGTATCTTTGGCGAAAATAATGTAAAATTTGGATAAAAATTAAAAAATATATTGAAATTTTGCGGAAAATGATGTAAAATACTGTTTTGTAGATGAGTTGAACGTATGTTTGAAGATGATGAAATTTTAAATGATTATATTGTTGTAAAAGCTTTGGAGGACGGGGTAAACATCATGGGACTTACGCGCGGACAGAACACGCGCTTTCACCATACCGAAAAGCTGGACTGCGGCGAAGTATATATCGCGCAGTTTACGCAGACAACTTCCGCAATCAAGATAAACGGGAAAGCGGAAATTCTTACAAAGCACGGCAATATACAGTCGGGAAAAACGGAGTAAAAAATGTGGACATCGGTATATATATCAAAAGATGAAAAAGATGTATCGTTACTCAAACAGGCGTTGGGCGGCAATGATATTCTTGCCATGGTGAGAAAGCGCGGCGATTATTTTGAAATTTTAGTCCCGTCGCAGGAAATTGCAGCGGCGCACAATGTGATTATCGATACGGAAATATGACAGGAAGAGGGATAGATTATGGAACAGAAAATTAAAAAAATAGGCGTACTTACAAGCGGCGGCGACGCACCGGGCATGAATGCGGCAATACGCGCGGTTGTGCGGTGCGGTATCTATAACGGACTTGAGGTATTCGGCGTAAGAAAGGGTTATAACGGACTTTTAAACGGCGATATTATCCCCATGGACGCAAGAAGTGTCGGCGAAATTCTGCAAAAGGGCGGTACAATTCTGCAAACGGCGCGCTGTCTTGAATTTAAGGAAGAGGCGGGTCAGAAGAAGGGTATCGAGGTTGCAAGAAAGTTCGGACTTGACGGTCTTGTTGTAATCGGCGGCGACGGTTCGTTCCGCGGCGCAAGACAGCTTTGCCGTTTCGGATTGCCGACGATTGCGATGCCGGGTACGATTGATAACGATATTGACTGCAGTGAATATACGGTGGGTTACGATACCTGCCTTAACACGGTTATTGATGCCGTTGATAAGCTGCGCGATACGTCTTCGAGCCATGACAGATGTTCGGTTGTTGAGGTTATGGGCCGCGGCGCGGGATATATTGCCGTAGAGGCAGGTATTGCGTGTGGCGCGGAGGTTGTCCTTGTGCCGGAATATGAGTTTGATTTTGAAAGAGACGTAATTGCGCCCGTTAAGGACGGTATTGCACGCGGAAAGACGCACTGCATTATAATTGTAGCCGAGGGCGTTGGCGGTGCGGCGGAAATCGCAAAGAAAATTCAGGACGAAACCGGTATGGAGTCGCGTGCAACGATTCTCGGACATATTCAGCGCGGCGGTTCGCCGACTGTCCGTGACAGAGTAATTGCGAGCCGTATGGGCGAACGCTGTGTTAATCTTATTCTTGAAGGCAAGCAAAACAGAATTGTATGCGTTCAAAACGGCGAGATTGCCGATGTTGATATTGAGGAAGGTCTTGCAATGAAGAAGAAACTTCCGCAGGACATGGTAGAGCTGATTAAAAAATTATCGGTTTGATGAAATAATGAAAGAATAAGTGTTGGGCAATCTCAACACTTATTTGGTAATATGGGAGAATTGTATGAATAAATTTATGCCTGTAAAGCTGTCGCCCGCGTTTAAGGATTACCTTTGGGGCGGGACGCGGCTTAAAGAAGACTACAACAAAAAAACAGATATGGAGCCGCTTGCTGAAAGCTGGGAGCTCTCATGCCATAAAGACGGCGAAAGCAAAATTTGCGGCGGTGAATACGACGGAAAAACACTCTCGGAATATATTGATATCTGCGGGAGAGAAATTCTCGGAAAAAATGCGGAAAAGTTCGACTTTTTTCCTATATTAATAAAATTTATCGACGCAAAAAAAGATTTGTCCGTTCAGGTTCACCCGGACGATGAATATGCGCAAAAATATGAAAATAGCTACGGAAAGACGGAAATGTGGTATGTTTTGGAGGCGGAAGAAGGTGCGTATTTATACTACGGACTGAACCGTGACATCACGCGCGAAGAATTTGCGGAGCGGATAAAAAACAACACCGTATGTGAAGTATTAAATAAGGTTGACGTTAAAAAGGGTGATGTATTTTTCATAAAATCGGGCACACTGCATGCCATTTGCAGCGGAATTGTAATCTGTGAAATCCAGCAAAATTCCAATCTGACGTACCGCGTGTATGATTATGACCGCCGAGATAAGGACGGAAATCCGCGTCAGCTGCACATTGATAAGGCGCTTGAAGTAACCAATCTCAAAAAGGCGCCGCCCGTGGAAAGACCGTCCGGGGGACTTTTGGGCGAATGTAAATATTTTAAGGTGTCGGACATGACGGTGTCGGACAATGCAGTTTTACCGCTTGCAGACGATTCGTTCACGAGTGTGATTGTGTCGGACGGCGGCGGAAAAATGTATTACGGCGGCGCCGAGTATGAGCTTTTAAAAGGTGACAGTATATTTGTCCCGGCGCAAAGCGGCGAAATTAGATTTGAAGGACACTGTGAACTGATTATAACAAGAGTTTAGGAGGAAAAAAATATGTATTATGTGGGTATAGACTTGGGCGGAACGAACATCGCCGGCGGATTGGTAGATGAAAACGGCAAAATTTTGTCAAAACTGTCCGTTCCGACTATGGCGGAGCGCGATTATACGGAAATAGTTAAGGACATGGCGGACGTATCGAAAAAAGTTATCGAAGATGCCGGTGTTCCGATGAACGAAGTTGCGGGTGTCGGCATAGGCTGTCCCGGCGCGATTGATAATGCAAACGGAGTTTGTACTTATTCGAATAATCTGCGCATGGATCATGCGGAAATCGCGAAAGAATTTAAAAAGCATCTCGATTTGCCGGTGAACCTTGAAAATGACGCAAACGCGGCGGCTCTCGGTGAATACACAATTAACGGAAACGGCACGGATAATTTCGTATTTATAACGCTCGGAACGGGCGTCGGCGGCGGAATTGTGCTGGACGGCAAGATTTTTCGCGGATTTAACGGCGTGGGCGCGGAGCTCGGTCATATGGTGGTAAATCAGGACGGCGAAATGTGCAACTGCGGCAGACAGGGCTGTTGGGAGGCTTATGCGTCTGTTTCGGCGCTTATCCGACTCACAAAAGATGCCATGGAGAAAAATCCCGACAGCATTATGCACGAGGTTGCCGCGGAGGAGGGCAAAGTCAGCGGACTTACGTCCTTTGTTGCCGCAAAAAAAGGCGATAAAGCAGCGCAGGCTGTTGTTGACAAATATTTTGAATATATCGGAGTCGGCATTACAAACATAGTGAATATTTTCCAGCCGGAAAAGGTTGTAATCGGCGGAAGTATTTCAAAGGAAGGCGACTACCTGTTAAAGCCGGTACAAAAGTTTGTGGAAAAATACGACTATAACCGTTATATGAAAAAGGCGAAAATAGAGATTGCGACGCTTTTCGGCGATGCGGGAATAATCGGCGCGGCGCTGTCGGCAAAGAAATAAGGATTGAGCATGAAAACGGTTGTTTTAGACGGAAAAACTCTCGGCGGCGATGTGGATTTGACGGTTTTGGGTGATGACCTGACCGTTTACGGCACAACAAGTCCGGACTTGATTTCGGAGCGCATTGCCGATAACGAGGCGGTTATAGTTAATAAAATAAAGCTGAATGAGGGCAATCTTTGCAGCGCGGAAAATCTCAAACTGATTTGCGTTGCCGCAACGGGGTATGACAATATTGATACGGAGTACTGTAAAAGCCGCGGGATTGCCGTGTGCAATGTCTGCGGATATTCCACCGAATCGGTGGCGCAGCTGACGATGACTATGGCGCTTTCGCTTGTCACGCATCTGCCCGAATACACGCGCTTTGTGGCAAGCGGCGAATATACCGCGAGCGGTGTGGCAAATCGGCTGATACCGGTTTATCACGAACTTGCGGGAAAAACGTGGGGCATTGTCGGGCTCGGAAACATAGGTAAACAGGTTGCGAAAATTGCCGATGCTTTCGGCTGCAAAATCCTTGCTTTTAAACGCACGCCCGACAGCACGTACAATTGCGTGCCGCTGGCGGAATTGATGGAAAAATCCGATATAATATCGGTGCATCTGCCGTCGGGCAGGGAAACGAACGGCATAATTTCTGCCGAAATGATATGCAGAATGAAAAAGAACGCAATTTTTATAAATGTTGCACGCGGCGCGGTAACCGATGAGGAGGCGCTTGCGCAGGCAATTCTTGATGGAAAAATTGCGGGCGCGGGCATTGATGTTTATTCAAAAGAGCCGTTCGGTGCGGAGCATTGTTTTAACAAAATCATGAATATGGATAACGTTATTCTGACGCCGCACATAGCGTGGGGCACGTATGAAGCACGCACGAGATGTATTGAGGAAATGCGCAAAAATATTGATGCATTTGAAGGCGGAAAGGTGCGCAACAGAATTGTGTGAAGATTAAGGGACTGTAAAACCGACCGAAATCCCGGGTTAGTTAACCCGATTTTCGGTGTACGGCTCAAAAACAGTCTCTTTTTTAGTGTTTTCTGTCAAAAGGTGTTGAAAAAAATCAAAAAATGGTATATAATATATCATGAGTTGTTGTATTCACATATAAAAACTCGAAAATATACCGCACGGCGCAGTTAAGCGGCGCCGCGGACGGATAGAAATATATGCCGCATATAGCGGCGGAATGGAGAATTTGATTTGGAAAATACACATACACTGCCGCTTTTGCCTCTGCGAAATTTGGTTGTGTTTCCGCACACACAGGTCAGCTTTGACGCCGTAAGGCCGAAATCGGTCAGGGCGCTCGACGAGGCAATGCGCGGTGATAAGCTGATTTTTCTTGTAACGCAAGCCGACCCTGCAAAGGAAAATCCGTCGGTAATGGATTTATATAAAATAGGTATAATAGCTAAAGTAACGCAGACGGTGCGCACGCATAACGGAATGACGCGTGTGATGGCGGAAGGATTGTGCCGTGCGCGTCTTGCGGAAATTTTGTCGGATACGCCGTACTGCCGATGCGTCGCAGAGGAGATTCCCGAGGAAGATGACGAGCATATGCTGGTGAATGAGGGATTTATCCGCGGACTTGAAAATGTTTTTGATGAGTATTTTGCGCTTAATAAAAATATTCCGCCGCAAAATTTCATTACGGCAACGGGCGATGTAAAACCCGGACGTTTTGCCGATGCAATTGCGGCGAATGTAAATCTTAAATTTGAGGTTAAGCAGGAAATTTTAGAGGAACTCGACCAGTATGACCGCGTGGAAAAAATCATGACAGCGCTTGCAAAGGAGATACAGGTACTGAAAATTTCGCGCGAGATAGAAAAGAAGGTAAAAAGAAATATAGACGCAAATCAGCGTGAGTATTACCTTCGTGAGGAAATGAAGGTAATAGAAGAAGAACTCGGCGAAAGGGAAGGAATACACGGCGAGGCGGAGGCATACCGCAGCAGAGTGGAAGAACTGAATTTGAGTGAAGATGTCAGCGCAAAGCTGAACAAGGATATCGACCGTTTTGAGAAGATGCAGTCATCTTCGCCGGACGGAAACGTTATGCGCAGCTATCTTGATATGGTTCTTGATTTACCGTGGAATAAGGCATCTCGTGAAACGCTGAACATTGATAAAGCGAAAAAGATTCTGGATGCCGACCATTACGGCATGGAGAAGGTAAAGGAGCGCGCACTGGAGTATCTTGCCGTGCATAAGCTGACGGGCGGTAAAGACGGGACGATATTGTGCCTTGCCGGACCACCGGGAACAGGCAAAACTTCAATCGCAAAGAGCATTGCGCGCGCATTGGGACGCACGTATGTGCGCGTTTCCCTGGGTGGAATACATGATGAGGCAGATATACGCGGTCACAGAAAAACTTATGTCGGCGCAATGCCGGGACGTGTTATTTCGGCGGTTAATGAGGCGGGCGTAAACAATCCGCTTATCCTGTTTGATGAAATCGACAAAATGGGCACAGATTACCGCGGAGACCCGTCGGCAGCGCTTTTGGAGGTTTTGGATTCGGAGCAGAACGGTGAATTCCGCGACCATTATGTAGAGGTGCCGTTTGATTTGTCGGGGGCGATGTTTATCACCACAGCAAATGATGTTTCGCAAATCCCCGAGCCGCTGCTTGACAGAATCGAGGTTATCGAGGTGTCCGGATATACGGCGGAGGAGAAAAAGTGCATAGCAAAGCAATATTTGATTCCGAGGCAAAAAAAGAAAAACGGACTTTCCGGCTGCAAACTGACGATTGACGACAGCGCAGTAAGCGACCTGATAAGTTTTTACACGCGTGAGTCGGGTGTGCGCATGCTTGAACGCGAAGTCAGCAGTCTTATGCGCAAAGCAGCGAAAAAAGTTGTGGAAGAAAATAAAAAGTCGCTTAAAATTACGTCAAAAAATCTCACCGATTATCTCGGCAGACACCGATTTTCGGAGGACGCGATTCGAGAAAAGAGCGAAGTCGGCGTAGCACGCGGATTGGCGTGGACGAGTGTCGGCGGGGATACGCTTTCAATCGAAGTAAATGTCATGCCGGGAACGGGCAAGCTGGAACTTACCGGCAATCTGGGCGACGTAATGAAGGAATCTGCAATGGCGGCGGTAAGCTATATCCGCACGCGTTGCAATGTTTTTGATATTTACGAAAAATTCTATAAAACGTGCGATATACATATCCATGTTCCCGAGGGTGCCGTGCCGAAGGACGGTCCGTCCGCCGGGATTACCATGGCGACGGCGATAGTTTCGGCATTGACGGGTTATCCGGTGCGGAATGATGTTGCCATGACGGGAGAAATCACCTTGCGCGGAAGGGTTCTGCCTATCGGCGGACTTAAGGAAAAATCCGCGGCAGCGTATCGTGCGGGTGTGAAAACGGTTATTATTCCGTCGGAAAATAAGCCCGACCTTGAAGACGTAACTCAAGAAGTGAAGGACAATATTAATTTTGTCTCGGTTTCGGATATGGACGAAGTTTTAAAAACGGCGCTTGCCGATAAAAAATCTGCGGATTGTTTCGTAATTCCGCACGATGATGAAGAAAAATAATATTTTCGGGAGGTTGTTTAGATGAATATTCATAATGCGGATATTGAAATTTCGGCGGTGCGCAAGGGGCAGTATCCGACTGCCGGCTATGACGAATTTGCATTTGTCGGACGCTCCAATGTCGGTAAATCCTCGATGATAAATAAGCTGCTTAACAGAAAGTCGCTTGCAAGAGTCAGTTCCACGCCGGGAAAAACAATAACGATAAATTTTTATAATATTGATGACACAATCTATCTTGTAGACTTGCCGGGTTACGGCTATGCGAAACGCTCGAAGAATGAGGTGGAGAGTTGGGGCGAGATGATGGACGATTATCTCAATAACCGCCCGCAGCTTAAAAAAGTTATGCTTTTGGTGGATTCACGGCATGAGCCGACAGAAGACGATAAAATGATGCTCGAATGGATACGCGCGTCGCGCCCCGAAGAAGGCGTTATCGTGATAGCGACCAAAACGGATAAATTGAAAAAGCGCGAGCTTGCGTCGAATTTATCCATGATAGAGCGCGAGCTGTCGCTGACGGACGAAGATATTCTGGTGCCGTTTTCCACAAAAACAGACGAGGGTAAAATCACTGTCTGGGATATGATTAACTTGATAATCGGATAGATTTTTTGAAAGGAGTCAGCATGAAAAAGAGCGTAATATTTGTGCTGGTGTGCGTGGCGTTATTTTGCGTTTACTACGGTGTACGGTATGTTGAAAACCCTGTGGATACACAGGCTGCCGTTTTGGAAGTGTATGAAAATAAGGTGGACACGTCGGGGTATATTGTCCGCAGCGAGCAGGTGTATGACGCGTCCGCCGCGGGTACCGTGTATCATTATGTACAGGAGGGAACGCGCGTCAAAAAGAACAGCGTTCTTTCAACGGTTTACACGGGCGGCGTTTCGGAGGAAACTTTGCGCGAGCTTAATAATATAAACGCCAAAATCGCCGAAATTAAAAATTCCGGCGGGTATACCGTTTCGGGGTCTGCCGGGGGGAATGATATTGAAAATATCAGAAAAAATATTATAAGCGCGGCAATCGGCGGCGACGCGTCGGGCATGGAAGGTTATAAAAAACAGCTTAACAGCGTGATTACGGGTGATGTTCAAAGCGGAACGGACGACAGCGTTGATGCGCTGGAGGCAAAAAAGCAATCGCTGGAGGCGG
The DNA here is from genome assembly GCA_934487205.1 of uncultured Clostridia bacterium. Taxonomy (GTDB): domain Bacteria; phylum Bacillota; class Clostridia; order UBA1381; family UBA1381; genus UBA1738. The sequence continues at coordinate 22,136 of CAKSRS010000032.1, read as the reverse complement.
GCATCGGCGGCGCGAAAAACGATATCTATTCGCAAATGTCGGGTGTATTTTCGAAAAATGTTGACGGACTCGAGAACTTGCTCACTCCCGAGACGATTATGTCGTACAAACTTGCGGACTATAATAATATTGCGGAAACTGTAAAAAATAATGATACGGCGGGCGGAAAACCGGTCTGCAAGGTTGTAAATAACCACACATGGTATGTTATGCTTACGGCGGACAGGCAGACGGCGTCACAGCTGAAAATCGACCAGAATGTAAAGCTGAGATTTGAATATCTGCCCGGAATAGAGGCGGACGCAAGCGTTTGTTACATATCAACCGAGGACAGCAATACCGACAAAAATGTTGTTGTTTTGAAGTGTGAGCAGTACAAAGAGGGCGTTTTCTCAATAAGATTTTCACGGATAGAGCTTATTTTAGAAAGCTATGAAGGATACCGCGTGCCGATATCCGCAATCCGCGTGAACGATAATGAGCGGGGCGTAATCGTCAAAAACGGCGTAACGCAGGTGTTTAAACCGTGCAGTATAATCTATTCCGATACTAAGGGACAAACGGCAATAATAAAGCCGCTTTCCGGTGCAACGAACATGCTGCGCGAATACGATAATATAGTGGTAGGTGAAAAATAATGTCATTTATAAAAGAAAATCTGGAAGATGTTAAAAAGAGGATTGCAGCTGCAGCGGAAAAAAGCGGCCGCAGTGCGGAGGATGTAACGCTTGTTGCGGTTACGAAAACGCACCCCGTCGAAATGATTAACGAGGCGATTTCGCTCGGTGTGACCGATATCGGCGAGAACAAGGTTCAGGAAATTATGGATAAATACGAACATGTTACGCCCGGCGTGCGCTGGCATCTTATTGGACATCTGCAAACCAATAAAGTCAAATATATTATTGATAAAGTGTATATGATTCATTCAGTGGATTCGATAAAGCTGATGGACGAAATTGAACGTCAGGCGGAAAAGCACGGTGTGGATTTTATACGTATACTTATACAAGTCAACATCACGGGCGAGGAATCAAAATTCGGCATAGACAGCTCAGAGCTTGACGCCATGCTCCGTCATGCAGAGGAATTAAAGCATATAAAAGTGTGCGGATTAATGACAATAATGCCCAAATTTGACAGCGAATTTGCAAACAGATTACATTTTCGTGACATAAATAACAAATTTATTGACATATCACGTAATAAATACGATAATATTAATATGGAATTTTTGTCTATGGGAATGAGCGGAGATTTTGAGGTTGCCATAGAAGAAGGCTCGAATATGGTTCGTGTCGGCACGGCGATATTCGGCGAGAGAGATTATTCTCTTAATAATAATTAACAGGAGGAAGTATTAATGGGATTTGTAGACGCAGTTAAAGATTTTGTCGGTTTCGGTGATGTGGACTATGAGGAGGATATCGACATGGACGAGGAAGAAGTTGAGGACAGATATGAAGAACGTGCCCCGATTTTCTCGAAAAAGAATAAGGTAATACCGCTTGACAGAGCATCAAACGTGCCGAGTATAGTGGTTGTAAAGCCGAAATGTTTTAATAATTCCGTCGAGGCGGCGGATCAGATTAAGCAAAGACGTCCGGTTGTTTTGGACGTAGGCGGACTTGACCCGGAAGAAGCTCGCAGAGTTGTTGATTTTATTGCGGGAACGGTTTACGGCGTAAACGGCGATATTCAAAAGGTATCGGGCGGTATTTTCATTGCTACGCCTGCACAGTATGACATTTCGGGCGACTTTTTAAAGGATAAATCAGGTGCCGGCTTTGACTGGAGTATGTTTAAATAATGCTTAAAGACAAGGCGGAGTTTATCCGCCTTGTCGCATTAAACGGAAGTTTAGATGAATGATGATATTTTACTGCGCCGCATAAATGATATTTTTTCGCTTTGCGATAAGTATCATACACCGAAATTTTCGCACTTTCTTGACGAGCGCGAACAGACAGTTATAAGCAAGGAAATGCCGTATGCATTTATGTTCGGCGGATACGACGGCGCGGAACGGCGCATTATCGGTGCGTTTCCCGATTGGATTGAGCCTGGCGCGGCGGAGTTTCCGATAAAGCTTTTAACATTTAAAAAGCGATATGATAAGCCGCTGTCGCACAGGCATTATTTGGGCACAATTCTTTCGCTTGGCATCGACCGCGACAGAGTCGGCGATATATTGGCTGACGATAACGGGGCATATGTGTTTGTATGCGAGGACATTGCCGGATTTATTAAGGACGGAATTTCCAAAATTGCCGGAGTAGGCGTGGAAATTGAAATTTCCGACTGCGGCGAAATTAAAATTCCCGAAAAGAAATTTGCCGAGATGAACGTTATATGCGCGTCCATGCGGCTTGATGCGGTTGTGGCGGCAGCTTTGAACAAAAGCAGAAATGAGGCAAAGGCGATTATACTGTCGGGTAAAGCGGCGGTAAATCATATTGACACCGTTGGTGTTGATTATATATTAAAGGAGGGCGACCTTCTTTCGATAACCGGTTTCGGCAGAGTACGGATTTCGGTTATAGGCGGCAAAACGCGGAGCGACAAGCTGCACATAACATTAAAGAAATATTTATAGGAGCGTGAAGATTTATGTTAACACCGATTGATATTCAAAGACAGGATTTTGAGGTTAAACTGCGCGGTTACAACGCAGATGAAGTTGACGATTTTCTGGATTTGGTCGGCAAGGACTATGAAAAACTGTATAAGGATAATGCCGAGCTGCGCGAGCAGGTTAAGCGTCTTGAGCGCTCCGTAGAACAGTATAAAACGATGGAGGCGACGCTGCAGCAGTCGATTGTACTTGCGCAGACGGCTGCCGAGGACATTAAAAAGAGCGCGGCGGAAAAAGCAAACGTTATTGTTAACGAGGCGCAGTCGAAATCCGAGGATATGTACCGCCAGCTGGATAAGGATATTCAGAATAAGCGCAATGAATTGTCAGGCGTACAGGCGGAGGTTTCGGGATATCGCACAAGAATTAAAGGAATTTGTTCCGCACTGCTTGAAATGATTGATAAATTGGAGTAAAATAGAGGGGATAGCATATGTTATCCCCGATTTGGCTATAGAAAGGAAAAAAACTTATGTGCAAAGATTGCAAGGACTACACAAAGTCGGTTAATCTGCCGAAAACAGATTTTCCGATGAGGGGAAATCTTCCCGAAAGAGAGCCGGAAACGCTCAAATATTGGGAGGAAATTGACCTGTACAATAAATTGAAGGAAAAAAACAAGGATAATACTCCGTTTATTCTGCATGACGGCCCTCCGTATGCAAACGGTGATATTCATATGGGGCATGCGCTCAATAAAATTTTGAAGGATATCATTGTCCGCTACAAAAATCTGCAGGGATTTTATGCACCGTACGTTCCCGGCTGGGACACGCACGGTCTGCCGATTGAGCAGCAGGCTATTAAGAAACTCGGCATAAACCGCCATACCGCTGGCCCTGTAAAGTTCAGACAGGCGTGCCGCGAATTTGCAAAATCGCATGTCGAAAATCAGAAGAAACAGTTTAAACGCCTGGGCGTTTTGGGCGATTGGGACAACCCGTATCTCACGCTTAAAAATGAATTTGTGGCAAAACAGGTGGAAGTTTTCGGCGAAATGGCGAAAAAGGGACTTATTTATAAGGGTTTAAAACCTGTTTATTGGTGTCCGCATTGCGAAACGGCGCTTGCCGAGGCAGAAATTGAATATGCTGAGGACAAAACAACATCAATCTACGTAAAATTTGCAGTTAAGGATGATAAAGGTCTGTTTGAAGGTCTTGATAACGTGTATTTTGTTATCTGGACAACAACAACATGGACCTTACCGGGTAACGTGGCAATCGCGCTCAATCCGGATTTCGAGTATTCGCTTGTAAAATATCCGAACGGTGAAATTTATGTGCTTGCAACCGAGCTTATCGACGCGGTTTCCACTGCGGCAAATCTCGGCAGTGATTACGAAATCGTAAAGCGATTCCGCGGACAGGATTTGGAGCTCATCACATGCCAACACCCGCTTATAGACAGAGATTCGCTTGTTATAGTCGGCGACCACGTAACGCTTGACGCGGGTACCGGCTGTGTTCATACCGCGCCGGGTTTTGGTGCAGACGACTACATTGTCTGCTGCAAATATCCGCAGCTTGAGATTGTTGTCCCGGTGGACAGCAAGGGTTACCAAACCGAGGACGCCGGTGAATTTGCGGGCATGTATTATGAAGATTCAAACGAGAAAATTCTTGCAAAATTAAAGGAAATCGGCGCGCTTGTTGCCGCACAGGATATTGTGCACCAATATCCGCACTGCTGGAGATGCGACCACCCGATTATCTTCCGTGCCGCAGATCAATGGTTCGCGTCGGTTGACGCGCTAAAAGATGATGCGGTTAAGGCGATTGAGGGTGTTAAATGGATTCCCGAATGGGGCGAGGACAGAATTAAGTCCATGGTTGTGGACAGAAACGATTGGTGCATTTCACGTCAGAGAACATGGGGTGTTCCGATTCCGATATTCTATTGTAAAGATTGCGGAAAACCGATTATAAATGATGAAACAATTGCGGCAATTGCAAAATTGTTCCGCGAAGAAGGTCCTGATAAGTGGTGGGAGCTTGACGCGAACGATATTATTCCGAATGGAACAAAATGTGAGTGCGGCTCGGGTGACTTCACCAAGGAAAAGGATATCATGGACGTTTGGTTTGATTCGGGTTCGTCACACATTGCAGTTTGCGAAGAACGTGACGATTTGGTATGGCCGGCGGACGTTTATCTGGAAGGTAACGACCAGTACCGCGGCTGGTTCCAGTCATCGCTTTTGACGAGTATTGCCGTTAAAAAACAAGCGCCGTATAAAACAGTTATAACGCATGGTATGATTCAGGACGGCGAGGGCAGAAAGATGTCCAAGTCCAAAGGCAACGCAATCATGCCGCAGGAAATTATGGATAAATTCGGCGCGGACGTTTTGAGATTGTGGGTTGTTTCCGCCGATTACCGCACCGATATGCGCATGAGTCAGGACGCTTTGAAACAGCTTTCCGAGGGTTACCGCAAAATCAGAAATACGGCAAGATATATCCTGTCAAATATAAATGATTTTGACCCGAAAACGGATATGGTAGCATATGATGATATGCTTGAAATCGATAAGTGGGCGCTTTTGAAACTGAACGATATTATCAGAAAGTCCATCAGCACGTATGAAAGCTATGAGTTCCATTCATTGTATGCCGGAATTTTGAACTTCTGTATCGTTGATATGAGTAACTTCTATCTTGATATTCTGAAGTCGAGACTTTATACGGAAAAGCCGGAGTCACATGCAAGACGCTCGGCTCAGTCGGCGATGTTCATAATTTTGGATTCGCTTGTTAAATTGCTTGCACCTGTGCTTGCATTTACGGCGGAGGAAATTTGGAGATTTATGCCGCATGTGGAAGGCGACGATGAAGTAAGCGTAATGCTGAACAGAATGCCGACGGCTAAGGCGGAATATGATAATCCGACGCTTGAAGAAAAATGGAACAAGCTGATTGCCGTAAGAAATGATGTAAACAAGGCGCTTGAGCCGGCAAGAAATGAAAAACTTATCGGTAAATCGCTTGATGCCGACGTAACGGTTTATGCCGACGGCGAAATGTATGATTTCCTGAAGGGTGTAGAGTCTGATTTGGCTGAAATATTTATAACATCGGTTGCACGTCTTGACAAAACCGAAAATGCCGGTGACGCATTTGAAGGCGAAACGGTTAAAGTTTCAGTAAAACCGTGCGAATATGAAAAGTGCGGAAGATGCTGGGTTCATTCCGAAACAGTCGGCACAATTGAAGGCTTTGACGGAATTTGTGCAGATTGCGTAAGAAAACTTACCGAATAATGTTAAATTTTTTGGAAAGAAAAGGCGTAAATGCCTTTTCTTTTTGTATTGATTGTGATATAATGATAGAAAGCGTCGGCGGAAGGTGCGTGGGGAAGATTTCACCATGCGAAATGCGCCGGGCTGTTTTGCGGCACAGATTAGTTCATAGCTGCGGATTATGCGGCATATATTGAAAAGAATGGTGTATATTTTTGCGCACATGATTGAGACTGCTGCGGAATTGGGTGCAATTACCGCCGGGTATGGGTGCGCAAACAGGATTTGCGCGCGGACGAAATAATAATCGAGGAAGGATAAGTAAATATGCGAATAAAAAAAGTTTTGCCGGCAATAATCGGCGTGCTGATTGTGGTAATCGACCAACTGGCAAAAATATTGGTGGAAAAAAATCTGTCCGCATCGGACAGTATTCATGCAATACCGCATCTTTTTGATTTTGTTTATGTAAAAAACACAGGCGCGGCGTTCAGCATTTTATCGGACAGTACGGTGCTTTTGGGTATAATATCGATTCTGTTTTGCATCGGCGTAGGGGCGTATTGGTTTGTCAAAAAGCCGCAACAGCCGATTTTGATAATGACGATGACGCTGCTTTTGGCGGGAGCATTCGGCAATGCTGTTGACAGGCTTTTCCGCGGATATGTTGTGGATTTTATTCAGACGGCATTTATGCGCTTTCCGGTTTTTAACGTTGCCGATATTGCGATAACGGCCGGTGCGGTTTTGCTGATAATATATTTATTGTTTTTTGAAGAAGGTAAAGATAGCGATAATGGAAAAATTAATTCTGACGGCGGAAAATCCGAACAATCTGCGGATTGACAAATATATTGCCGATAATGCGGCGGACATTTCGCGGACATATGCCGCGGAATTATGCGAAAAGGGCATGATTACTGTATCGGGGAAAACGGCGGATAAAAAATATCGTCCCAAAAGCGGCGAAATTATCGAAATTTCCTTGCCGGAACCGGAAGTGCTTGACCTGATACCGGAAAATATCCCGCTCGATATTGTTTATGAAGATGATGACGTTATCGTGGTAAACAAATCGCAGGGAATGGTAGTCCACCCGGCGGCGGGCAATACACACGGGACGCTTGTCAACGCGCTATTGTATCATTGCGGCGGACATTTGTCGGCAATTAACGGTGTTATAAGACCGGGGATAGTGCATAGAATTGATAAGGATACGGCGGGACTTTTAATTTGCGCAAAGAATAATGATGCGCACATGAAATTGTCGGAGCAGCTTAAACGGCGCAAGGCGTCACGTCGGTATTACGCGCTTGTGAACGGCAGGGTTAAAGAGGACGGAACGGTAAATATGCCGATTGCGCGGCATCCGAAAGACCGCAAAAAAATGGCGGTTGTGCAGGGCGGGCGCGATGCCGTGACGCATTATCATGTGCTCGAGCAATTCAATGATTACACATTGCTTGAATGTGTGCTTGAAACAGGGCGCACGCATCAGATAAGGGTTCATATGGCTAAAATCGGTCATAGCCTGGTTGGCGACAAAACCTATGGAATTGCAAAGGAAAAAATTAAAACCAACGGTCAGCTGCTTTTTGCAAAAACGATTGGTTTTACGCACCCGTCCACGGGTGAATATATGGAATTTTCGGCAGATTTGCCCGATTATTTCAAAGAAATTTTAGAAAAACTCAGAAGGAGTGAACATAATGGCTGAAAAATTAAAGGTATGTGTCATATTCGGAGGTCAGTCCCCGGAACATGAAATTTCACGGAAATCGGTAACTTCGGTTATCAATAATCTTAACAAAGATAAGTACGATATCAGCGTTATCGGTATAACAAAGGACGGCGAATGGTTTTTGTACACCGGCGATACGGCGAACATTGAAAACGGCGATTGGGAAAACGATTTGCCGCATAAGCTGCATGCTATTATTTCGCCGGACGCGGTCAGAAGGGAAATTATCATAACCGACGGCGGTGTTAAATCGATTAAACCGGATATTATTTTCCCGGTTTTGCACGGAGCATACGGCGAGGACGGCACAATTCAGGGTCTTTTGGAAATGTCGAACATTAAGTATGTCGGAATGGGCGTTCTCGGTTCTGCTGTCGGCATGGATAAGGCGTTTTCAAAGATTGTTTTTGCCGACGCGGGTATTCCGCAGGCGAACTGGGTAGTTGTGCGCACGGGAGAAGGATTTGAAAAATATATAGATGAAATTGAAGGCAAGCTGGGATATCCGTGCTTTGTAAAACCGTGCAATACGGGTTCGTCAGTAGGCGTGGGCAAGGCTCATGACCGCGAGGAATTATATGCCGCGCTTGCCGATGCGGCGAAATTTGACAGGAAAATTCTTGTGGAAGAACATATCGACGGGCATGAGGTAGAGTGCGCGGTTCTGGGCGGAAATCCGGCGAGAGCGGCGGAAGTCGGCGAAATTGTTCCGACGGTGGAATTTTATGATTTTGACGCGAAATACAACGATAACTCAACGCAGCTGCACATTCCGGCAGATATTTCGCCCGAAAACCGTGAAAAAATCAGGGAATATGCCGTCAAAGCGTTTAATGCCGTTGACGGAATGGGATTGTCGAGAGTTGACTTTTTCGTGCGATACAGCGATAATTCCGTTGTGCTTAATGAAATAAACACCATGCCGGGATTTACAAACATAAGCATGTATCCGAAACTTTGGGACGCTGCCGGAATAGGCTATTCCGAACTTTTGGATAAACTTATCGAGCTTGGGCTGGAAAGGGTAAAATAATGGATAACAGAAGTATCGGCGTATTTGACTCCGGCTTGGGCGGACTTACGGCGGTTAAACAGATTATGCGCGAACTGCCGGACGAAAGCATAATTTATTTCGGCGACACAGGCAGGGTGCCGTACGGGCCGCGCACGCGTGAAACGATTATAAAATATTCGCGCAATGACATAAATTTTCTGCTCAGTAAAAATGTTAAAATGATTGTCGTTGCATGCGGGACGGTAAGCTCAACGGCGCTTCCGACTATAAAAAATGACTATCAAATTCCGATAATCGGGGTTGTCGAGCCGACGGCAAATGCGGCGCTGACGGCGACGCGTAACGGCAAAATCGGCATTATCGGCACAAACGGAACCATAAAAAGCGGTGCATATGAAAAATTTATAAAAGGCGTACGCGGTGACGTTGTCACATATTCGCGTGCATGTCCGCTGTTTGTGCCGCTGGTCGAGAACGGGCATTTTGATACAAAAGTTGCCGAGCTTGTAATTGAGGAATATCTTGCGGAAATCAAAAAGCAAGGTGTGGATACGCTGATTTTGGGGTGTACGCATTATCCGCTGCTTAAAAAGGCGATAGGAAAATTTATGGGAGACGGCGTAACGCTCATTGATGCGGGTGCGGAAACTGCAAAGGAACTGAAAAGTCGTTTTGACAAAAATGAATTGCACTCCGAGACGCATGACAAAAAGCAGTATCAGTATTTTGTCAGCGATGATGTTGAAGGATTTGCGGAACTGGGCGGAATTTTCCTTAATCATAAAATAGACGGTCAGGTGGAGAAAATTGACATTGAAAAATACTAAAGAAAATGCTACAATAGAACTGGTAAGCAGGCAGTCATCGGGCGAGCTGAGCAATAAAATCGAGTTTATATCGGACGGCGGATATTATGAAAGGGACGGAAAAACTTATATTACATACCGCGAACACCGCGATATGGGTATGGGCGATTCGCGCGTTGTGCTGAAAATAGACGGCAACACCGTAACCATGCGCCGCATGGGGGAATTTCAGACGGTGATGGTGTACAAAAACGGCGAAGTCACCGATTTTAATTACCGCGTACCGTTTGGCGAAATGAGCATAAAAATACGCACTCAGCGCATTGAAAACTGCTTGGGTTCGGAGGGCGGAAACCTTGCGATTGATTATCTGCTTTTTGTCGGCAGTGAAGTCACAAAAAATGAGATACTGATAAAAGTAAAAATGAATTACAGTGGTGAAACGGAGGAATGAACGTGAAAAAAAGAAAAATTTTGTCCGCTGCGATTGCGGCGGTCGTGCTGATTTCGCAATCGGCATTTGCACAGAGCGACAGTACGGAGTACGATCAGTACGAGCGGATTATGAATTATGCCGCAAATTTGTACATAGATGAAACCGCGGACGCCGATAAAATGATGGACGATGCGCTTCGCCGCGTCCTTTCGGGCAACCCCGAGCTGATGAATCAGCTGATAAAGGCGGGGTTTCAGAGCCTTGACGAATATTCCGAATTTTACACAAAGGAAGAATATGAGCTTTTTAATAAAAATCTTAACCATACAGTGTACGGAATAGGCGTAAGCATTCAGCAGGTGGGCGATTATGTTACCGTAATGAAGTGTCTCGATGGGGGCGGAGCCATCGCCGCGGGTATTCAGGAAGGTGACAAAATTTATAAGGTTGACGGAGCAGATGTAACCGGGCAGAGTGTTGAAAAGGTTCAGGATCTTGTGGTCGGCGAGTTGGGCACCGATGTTACGGTGACGGTTCTGCGCGACGGCAGGGAGTACAGCTATACGATAACGCGCGGCGAGGTTAACGGCAGTACCGTCGGCAGCACAATTCTTGACGGGAATATCGGATATATTGAAATTGTCAATTTCGCGGTAAATACGGCACAGGAATTTGCCGACGCGCTTGATGAGTTTGATGCGGCGGGCGTTGAAAATATAATTCTTGACTTGCGCGATAACCCGGGCGGATATCTTGACGCAGCTGTTATGATTGCGTCTGCCGTCGTTCCGAAGGGTACAATCGTTAAAACGGTTTACAGGAATTCATACGAGAATGAGGAATATAAATCGGAGCAGGAAAATGCGCACTATAAATTTGCCGTTTTGGTAAATGAGAACACCGCGTCCAGCGCGGAAGTGCTGGCGAGCGCCATTCAGGACAGCGGCGTTGGTATTCTGATAGGCGACAAAACATACGGGAAGGGCGTTATTCAGCAGATGTATGAAATATGGGACGGCTGTGCGTTTAAGGTTACAACCGGAAAATATTTCACGCGCAACGGTAAGGATATTAACGGAAATGGAATTGAACCCGACGAATATATAGATAACGAGACGCGCAGAATTGATATAACGCGCTATGATGTTTTTGATTATAAGTCAAAGCCGTACTGCGGAGAGACATCGCCGAATGTGAAGGCGGCAAAACAGCGGCTTAAACTTCTGGGGTACTATTCCGGTGAAATTAATGAAAAGTTTGATAATGCGCTGGAATCAGCGGTATACCGTTTCCAGGAGGACAATGAACTGTTCCCGTACGGCGTGCTTGATGTTTCAACACAGGTGAGACTGGAAAATACATTCTATAAACTTGAGGAAATTATCGATAAGCAGCTGGAATATGCATACACATACTTCGGCGGTGATGCTGAAAAATTGCGTGATGAAACAAGAGAATAAAATATTTTAAAGGGAGTGCAGTAAAATAATTTTATTTTGCTGCACTCCCTTTTTACACTGTTCGAGGGGATATTAGTCCGTGGTGCGGGCGTCAAGAAAATACTCGCTACCGTTATCCGTTGTGATACGCCATACGGGCACAAGCGTTGCGGTGCGATGAAGTGTGTCCGCCTCGAAAACCGTATATCCCAAAGTCAGGGCGGTGATTGCTGTGGGAAGTTCGCCGTTATACATCGACATAAATTCGATTAAAATCCCGGTAATGCTTTTCAGTTCAACCGCAGAGCCGTTTTGATTTGTAATATTGAACCAGCTGCCGCTTACTTCATGAATACCGTTTGATTCATCCTCCGCGGCGTTATGCCCCGTTACGGAAACTGTGATGTTTGAACTGAATACGGGCATTTTGCCGCTTTTTTCAATAAATGTTACATCAAATCCGTTATCTGTTTTTGTTGTCGAAATATCGGCATGTTTAATATCAAATCCGTTTGCGGACAGAAAATTTGCTGCCACTACTTTTGCGCTGTTTTCAAGGTCGCTGTCAAATGAACCGTCGTTAAATAATTTTTCTGCCAATTTGATTTTATAAGAAAAGCAGTCGCCGGAAAATGACAGTACAGAGCGGTCTGTTTCATATGTAAACTCATCTGTTTTCTGCGGTTTTTCACGCATTATATCTTCGGCAAATTTACCGTAATCGGTGATTATGTTTTCCGCCTCGATGTATTCCGCATCGGGAGTTTTTGTGGGAATAATTTCGGGAGCAATGGTAATATTATGTTGACCGAGAAGACTGACCGTTGATGAAATTATTTCGGGTTCAACGGTATTTGCCTTGCGCGTTGAGCTGATAACGCCTGCGCCAAGCAGAATATCGGTGAACAGAAAAAGTATTATAAGTATTGTTTTTACGCGGCTCCAGTTCATAGCAGTACTCCTTTCACGTTATTCTGCGACAACATTATCAATGTCAATGTACCAATCGGCAATTTTTTCGCCCTCGGAAAGGTCGTCGGAATATGCCGGGTACATTTCGCGTATGCGGATTTCATTCATGGAATCCTGATATTTTGCAATAATGCTGTCAAGCGCTTCGATGTACATTGCGGATTCCTCAATATTGGCTTGCAGTGTATAATTACGCAAAATCTGACGGTATGACGTGATGTAATTGCCGTTTGTTTCAATGGAAACGGCATTTCCGTCGGAATATTTAACCGGAAGTCCGTCTGCGAGGTAGTCAAGCGTGAAGCTGTGCGGCGCGTCCTGAAGAAGCTGCGATGTTACGCACATATCTGTTGAAATGCCGACGGCGCTGTTCACCTTATCCACAAATGCCGCAAGCTGCGACGCAACGGAGTATGCGTCGTTTACGGACGATTTTGAAAAACGCAGTCCCGTACCGCTTGCCGTGAATGTCAGTATGCCGTCGGGCGAAATTTTAAGTATGCCGTTGTTTTCAACAAACACCAAAGAACCATCCGCTTCGGTATAACGCCGTACGGAGTTGGGTGCAATCGAAAATGCCGCCAAAAGGTTTTCTATGTTCCGCGTATTGACTTCGCCGCCGTTTAATATCGGGTTAGCCGATGTCAGCCTGTGTGCACGGAATGGTGCGGAGTAAATCAATATCATAGGCGAGAGGACGGTTTTCTGGTCGCCGAGGTCTTTGTCGAAGTTCAGGTCAAACGAATAGTTGATTACCGCGTCCTCGTCTGTTTGTTTGTTCGCCGCTTGCCGGATTATATCGCTGATTTCGGACGATGTTGTATTAACGCGGTAAAAACCCGTCGCATCGTTAAAATACACATTTCCGTTATCGCTGACGGCAATGTCGGAAAAGGAAGAAAGATTGATTTCACATGAATTTATGCCGAAAAGTTCCGCATAGATTTTAGATGAAAATGAGCATGGATAATAAAGATACACCGATTGCGCGGAAAGAACGGCATACCAATCATCGCGCGTCACCGTCGTGACGGATTTTGAAGTAAGCGCATTGCCGAGCGCGTCGCGTACCGATGAAAATATATCGGAAAAGTTATCGCTGCTGCGCGTGTAAATCAAGCGGCTGGATTGGTAGCCGGTATTTACGATTATTTTTTCGGGGATAGCAAGTCCTTCCGCAACCTGTGTACCGGATTTTTTGGAATTATTCCTTATATTAGCAAAAAAATTATAGCCGGAAAGCCATAATTTTTTGTTTACCAATATTTTATCTGCCAGTATGAGGTTAGTGATTACGAGAAGGATTAAAACTATACTTTTAATTCTCTCTTTTTTCATAAACTACTCCGTTATTTCAAAAAGTTCAAAACATTTACGGTAACGTTTTTCAGCTTGTCAACCGTACTTCTTTTAACTTTGGAAATCTGGATTTTAACAACCTGCGAGTTTCCGCCGTTTTCGGCATATACCACAAATGTATTATTTGCGTCGGGAAGGTCGACAACCGTGCTGTACAAGCCGCTTGCACCGATTTGCTTTTCGGATTTTATGATAGGACAGCTTGCCGTGCCGTTATATTTATATACCTTAACTTTGGTGCCCTGTGTGCCGACGGCAGAAATTGTATAGCTCTTGTCCGAAGTGGACGCCGACAGCGACTGCGGACGTTTTATGTATATAAGATTGGAGGAATTCCCCTGTGCCGCATACGGGATTGCGGTCTCATAAGCCGCGTACGACATACACGGCACCGAAAATACAACCATCAGCGACAGAAGTACAGATATAAGCCTTTTTTTCATTGTCAACAATTCCTTTCAAATTTAAGCAGCCGGATTTTATTATTACAATATATAATTTATCATAAGTAAAAATACATGCTTTACAATATTTTCATAAATATATTATAACACAACACTTTTACAAAGATGTTACATGGGGTTTAAAATAGCATAACATTTACAGAGGAATTGCAACAATTACTTCCGTACCCTCACCGTAGGTGCTGTTTATTGTTATATTTCCGCCCAATTGCGTCATAATTTGTTTTGCGATGGCGAGCCCCAGACCCGTTCCGCCGGTTTCGCGCGAGCGCGCTTTATCGACGCGGTAAAATCTTTCGAATATGCGCGGAAGATTTTCCTTGGGGATACCGATACCGTTGTCGCGCACTTTTATAAACGCATCGGTATACAGACTGCCCGTGTAGACATCTATTCTGCCGCCGTCGGGTGTGTATTTTACCGCATTTGAAATTATGTTTATAATAACCTGTTCCAGCTTGTCTTTATCGCTCATTACGGTAAAGGGCGCTTCGGGCGCGTGGAACTTTATCGTCTGATGTTTCTCCTTTGCGGAGAAGAACATGCGTTCGGTTATTCCGGAAACGAATGAGGACATTTCAATGCGTTCAAACGGTTTTAATTCATACTGTCCCTCGTCAAGGCGCGACAGCGTAAGCAAATCTTTTACGATGCGCGTCATGCGGTCCGCCTCTTTGGCGATTGTGCCGAGGAATTTTGTACGCATATCTTCGTCGCAATCCGGCATATCCATCATTGTTTCGGCGTAGGATTTTACGGTCGTGAGCGGTGTGCGCAGTTCGTGAGAAACATTCGCCACAAATTCTCGGCGTGCGTTTTCAAGCTTTTGCTGGTTCGTGATATCATGCGCAACCACAAGGATTCCGCCGACTTTGTTATCCATGCTGAATGTTGCAAAGGTAAAGTGAATTACCTTGCCGTTTACCGTAGCCTCGCGCTCGGTTTTTTGCTCATCGCCGGTATCGTTCATATAAATCAAACTGCCGAAGGATATATCCGCGCCGATTTCGCGGAAAAAATCATCAAAGCGCAAATCGTCATAATATTGGCGGCCTATAAGGCGTTTTGCCTCGGGGTTAATATGCGTAAGCATGCCGGAAATATTAAATGCAAGAATACCGTCCGTCATGTTGCGCAGAATTGTTTCCACCTTGTCCTTTTCCGAATTTACTTCCTCCATGGTGTCGTGCAGAGCGTGCGACATGTAGTTGAAGGTGTCGGAAAGAATGCCGATTTCATCGTTGGACTTAATGTTGCTTACGGCATCAAATTCGCCCGATGCGATGTGCTGCGCCGATTTTGTCAGGTCGCGAATCGGTTTTGTAATCGTGCGGCTGAAAAAATACCCCAGCACAAGCGCAATCAAAATGGAAAATGCCAGCGCTTCGAGAAGTATAAAAAGAACGTTCCGCGTAATGGAATTTATTTCATTTTTTGTATCTTTTATATATATAATGTACTGCGGTTTTCCGCCGGCGTTAATCGGTACAGCATAGTCCATGTAGCTTTTTGCCGTATTGGAAATACTCCCGGTGCGTCCGGTCATTGCAGTAATGATGTTGTCGCTTTTTTCAAGCCCCTGACTCCGTGTTTCGTCCGAACTGGTTATGACATTCCCCGTTTGCGCGTCAAGAATACTGTAAAAACGGTAGGTGTCGAGACCGAGAGGCCCTATATATGTGCCGATTATGTCGGAAAGTCCGGAAACACCGTTCTGCGCCGCGCTTTTTTCCAGCTCGGATATCAGTCCGGGCGTAAAAACCTGCTCCATCATGAGTGAAAATTCGTCATTGTACATGCGCACAATGTTGGTTGTCATAAACAATCCGATAACCGTTACAACCGCAAAAATAACGAGAATAAAAATCGTGACGATTTTTATCTGTATGCTTTTGAATACTGTTCTCATGCTTTGTTAAAATAGTAACCGACGCCGCGTTTTGTGATTATGTAGCGCGGCATACCGGGGTCGTCCTCAATTTTTTCGCGCAGTCGGCGAACCGTAACGTCGACTGTGCGGACGTCGCCGTAATATTCATAACCCCATACGTTTTCCAACAGACTCTCGCGCGAGAATATTTTCTCCGGCTGAGTTGCAAGGAATTTCAAAAGTTCAAATTCGCGCAGGGTTATCTCGATAACTTTGCCGTGTTTTGAAACTTCATAACGCTCGACATTGATGGTCAAATCGCCGGACGTAATGGTGTTTCCCGTTCCGCGGTCAGATTGTTCGCGGTCGATTGTGGTACGGCGCAGGTTCGCCTTCACACGGGCGGAAAGCTCACGTATTGAGAATGGCTTGGTCATGTAATCGTCCGCGCCGAGTTCGAGACCGAGAACTTTATCCACTTCTTCCTCGCGTGCGGTCAGCATAATGATGGGTACCGATGATTTTTCGCGTACCTTTTTGCATACTTCAAAGCCGTCCATTTTGGGCAGCATAACGTCAAGAAGGATAAGGTCGGGATTTTCCGAAAGTGCAAGGTTTAATCCTTTTTCGCCGTCCATGGCTTCAAGAACGCGGTATCCTTCCTTTGTGAAATTAAATTTTAAAATATCAATAATGGCTTGCTCATCTTCTACGATAAGAACACATTTTTCGTCCATTCTAATCCTCCGTTCCGCCGCGCGGTGCGGCAACAACAATATATACTTATTTATATTTTAACAGATTTTGCGCAATTCTTCAAGAGAAAATCGAAAAAATTTTATTATTTTTTGCCGAAAATTTTTATAAAAGATTTTTTTGCAAAAATATATAGACTTTTGCGGTGCTTTTATGCTATAATGATATAATGAATGTTATTGTGCGTAATTTTTTATACATATAAAATTTCAGAGGTGTTAAAGAATGGCTAAATCGAAAACACGTTCTGCGGGCAAATCGGGCGGCAGAACGGCGAAAAATATAAGGAAAAGTTCGGGCGGAAAAAACAAAAAAAATCAGCAGACCGGCAGATACGATTATATCGCCGCCGGGGTATGGACGCTGATTGCTGCCGTGCTGTTAACGATTTTTACATACGGTGGCAGACAGGGCGTCGTTTCGGCATGGATTCATAATGCGATGCTGGGACTGTTCTCGGTGACGGCATATCTTGTCCCGCCGGTATTGTTTGCCTTGGGGATATATGTGTTCAAGGTGAAACGCTCGAACAAGCTTGCGCTTAAATTATGTCTGTCGCTGGCGGAAATAGTGCTTATCAGCAGCCTTATCATGCTGTTTTATAAGGGTGATTATCCGCTCATATCAATGCTGTGGAGTTACGGTATTGAAGGCATGGGCGGCGGCGTTCTGGGCGGAATACTTGCGATTGCCATGTCCAAACTGGTCGGCAGAGTAGCGTCGATTGTGATTGTTCTCATATTGATAGGACTGCTTTTGAGTCTGATACTTAAAATATCGTTTATCAGCATTATTGACAGTTTCGCAAGCGGGTATCATTCCGCAAAGGAGGAGTTCGGCGAAATCGGCGAGGTGGATTTGTCGGAAAAGGGCAAAAATGTTTCTGAGCGGATTGAGCGCGCAAAGAGAAAGCGTGACGAAATAGCCGAAATAAAGGCAGAACCGCCGAAAAAAGCCGATATAGACGTATTTTCGAACGGCGGCGAAACAGATAAAAAACAGCCTTCTGCCGAGGAAAAGAAAGAGACCGAAGCGGTTGATATGGAATTTCTGGAAGGAATTGCATCGCAGCTGCCGCAGACGGAGGGCGTAAAGGAACTCTTGGAGGAGCAGAAGAAAAAGAGTGCCGAAAATGGAAAACCGAAGAAAGCAGCGCCGGCAACCGAGGAAGAAAAGGAAGAAGTAAAGGCGGAGATTGAAGATAAAATTGAAAAGCCGGCGGCGGAATACAAATTCCCGCCGATAGATTTGCTGAAAAAGGTGGCGGAGGTATCGTCGGACAAGCGCCGCGAGATGTATGAAACGGCGAACAAGCTTATGAAGGTGCTGAAGGATTTCGGCGTCGAGGCGAAACTTTTGCAGGTGACGCAGGGACCGACGGTAACGCGGTATGAAATTCAGCCGTCAACGGGAATAAAGCTTGCAAAAATAACGGGACTCTCGGAGGATATCGCGCTGAACCTTGCCGTGCCGACAGTATTGGTTGCGGCTGTTCCGGGCAAGGCAGCTGTGGGAATAGAAATTCCGAACAACACCGTCGGAACGGTATCCGCAAGGGAACTTATGGAAAGCGAAGGCTTTAAAAACGCAAAATCAAAGCTTACCGTTGCTCTCGGAAAGGATATCGGCGGCAAGGTAGTTCTCGGTGATATCGCAAAATTTCCGCATGTGCTGATAGCGGGTGCGACGGGTTCCGGTAAATCGGTATGTATCAACACGATTATAACAAGTATTTTATATAAAGCTAAACCCGACGATGTCAAATTAATCATGATTGACCCGAAGGTTGTTGAACTGGGCGTGTATAACGGTATTCCGCATCTTTTAATCCCGGTCGTAACCGACCCGAAAAAGGCGGCGGGCGCGCTTAACTGGGCTGTCGGCGAAATGATGCGCCGATATGCGCTGTTTGCGGAAACGGGAACGCGGAATTTGAAGGGTTACAATGAACATATTGCGGCGGAAGGCGGCGAGCCCGTACCGCAGATTGTAATAATAATTGACGAGCTTGCCGACCTGATGATGGTAGCGGCGAAGGAAGTGGAAGATTATATCTGCCGCTTGGCACAGCTTGCCAGAGCGGCGGGGATCCATCTTATCATAGCAACGCAGCGGCCGTCGGTGGACGTAATTACGGGACTTATCAAGGCGAACGTGCCGAGCCGAATTGCATTTGCCGTGTCCAGCGGTGTGGATTCGCGCACAATTTTGGATAAGGTGGGCGCGGAAAAACTTCTCGGCAAGGGCGATATGCTGTATCACCCGACGGGACTTCCGAATGCTATTCGTGTACAGGGCGCGTTTGTGTCGGACGAAGAGATTGAAAATATTGTGGACTTTATAAAGTCAAATTCCGAAGAAACAAGCTATGCGCAGGATTTGGAAGAACACATTGAGCGTGTTGCGATAGGCGAAAACGGCGTGACAGACGAGGACGAAGGCGAGGACACAGACGAACTTTTGCCGCAGGCGATAGAACTTGCGGCGGAGCTGGGGCAAATTTCGACCGCGATGATTCAGCGTAAAATGAAGGTCGGATATTCGCGCGCGGGACGCATAATCGACCAAATGGAAACGCGCGGACTCATTTCCGGACCGAACGGCTCAAAACCGCGCGACGTCTATCTTAACAGAATAAAGGGACTCGGCGCGGACTTACCGGAAACGGACGGCGGAGACTATGATGATGACGAATGATTTTCTGCCGGTATCGCGCGGTGATATGGAAAAGCGCGGCTGGGACGAACTTGATTTTTTGTATATATCGGGCGACGCATATGTCGACCACCCAAGCTTTGGGCACGCGATAATTTCGCGCGTGCTGGAAAGCCGCGGATACAAAGTGGGGATAATCGCACTCCCCGATTGGCACAGCACAAAAGATTTTCTGCGCATGGGCAGACCGCGGCTGGGAGTTTTGGTATCTGCCGGGAATATTGATTCGATGGTAAATCATTATACTGCGGGAAAAAAACGCCGCAGCGGCGACGTGTATGTTCCGGGCGGAAAAGCGGGCATGCGCCCCGACCGTGCAACAATTGTCTACTGCAACCGCATACGCGAGGCTTTTGGTGGTATTCCGCTGTTAATCGGCGGTGTAGAGGCAAGCCTTCGCCGATTTGCGCATTATGATTACTGGGACGATAAGGTGCGTCGTTCGATTTTGGTTGACAGCGGTGCGGATATTCTGATGTACGGAATGGGCGAACATCAGATTGTTGAAGTTGCCGACTGTCTTGACAGCGGCATGGACGTAAGGGATATTACCTATATAAAAGGCACGTGCTATATGTCAGATACGCCCAATGTTTTTGACGGCAAGGAAATTCCGTCATTTGAAGACTGTGCGGCGGATAAGACGGCATATGCCGAGTCGTGCCGTATACAGTATTACGAACAGAATCCGTATACGGGGAAAACGCTTGTGCAAAAGCATGGCACAAAATATCTTGTGCAAAATCCGCCGTCCGAACCGCTTGACAGGCAGGAGCTTGACGATGTTTATGAACTGCCGTATATGAAGGCGTATCACCCTATGTATGAAAAGGACGGCGGCATTGCCGCTCTTGATGAGGTGAAATTTTCGATTACAAGCTCGCGCGGCTGTTTTGGAAACTGCAATTTCTGCGCACTGGCGTTTCACCAGGGGCGGATTGTTACGTCGCGGAGCCCCGAGTCGATTTTGCGCGAGGCGGAGCAGATGACGAAAATGCCCGGGTTTAAGGGGTATATTCATGACGTCGGCGGGCCGACTGCGAATTTTCGCTTTCCGGCGTGTAAAAAACAAAACACCCACGGCGCTTGTAAGGATAAGCGGTGCCTGTTTCCGAAACCGTGCAAAAATCTTGAAATCAGCCATAGCGAATATACGCAGCTTTTGAAAAAACTGCGCGCGGTAAAGGGTGTAAAAAAGGTGTTTATCCGTTCGGGAATACGTTTTGATTATCTGATTAACGATAAAGACGACGCATTTTTTTATGAACTTTGCGAGCATCATATAAGCGGACAGCTGAAGGTTGCGCCCGAGCATGTTTCGGATAATGTGCTGAAATATATGGGTAAGCCGGAGAATAAGGTGTTTATGCGCTTTGCGGAAAAATACCGCAAAATCAACGAAAAACTCGGGAAAAAGCAGTATCTTGTGCCGTACCTGATGTCGTCGCACCCGGGCAGTACGATAAATGACGCGGTGGAGCTTGCGCTGTATCTGAAAGAGAACGGCATAAATCCGCAGCAGGTACAGGATTTTTATCCGACGCCCGGCACGATTTCAACGTGCATGTTTTGTACGGGGATTGACCCGTTTTCGGGCGAGAAGGTGTATGTGCCGAAAACCCCGCATGATAAGGCAATGCAGCGCGCATTGCTGCAATATAAAAATCCCGAAAACCACAAATTGGTTGTCGAGGCGTTAAGGGCGGCGGGCAGAACCGATTTAATCGGATTTTCGCCCAATTGCCTGATACGGCCGAATAAAGAGAAGGAGGAGAATGAGAATGGCAAAAATTTTGAGCGGAAAAGAAGTATCTCAGCGAATAAAAAACGAGCTGAAAACCGAAAACGAAGAACTAAAAAGTAGGGGCATACATGCCGGACTTGCCGTGATTTTAGTCGGCGACGACCCCGCGAGCCGCGTGTATGTGAATAACAAAAAGAAGGCGTGTGCCGAAATCGGAATATATTCCGAGGAGCACCTTCTGCCGGCGGACGCTGCGGAGGCAGAGCTTTTGTCCCTTATCGACAAGCTTAACGCCGACCCGAAGATTTCGGGAATTTTGGTTCAGCTGCCGCTGCCGGACGGATTTGATGAAGAAAAGGTCATTAACCGAATAAATCCTAAAAAGGACGTTGACGCTTTTCACCCGGTAAACGTCGGCAAAATTATGATAGGAAATTATGATTTTGTGCCGTGCACACCGGCGGGGATAATGGAACTGATAAAAGAAAGCGGCATTGATATATGCGGCAAAGAATGTGTGGTAGTCGGCAGAAGTAATATTGTGGGAAAGCCAATGTCCATGCTGCTTTTGCACGCGAACGGTACGGTTACCGTGTGCCATTCGAGGACGAAAAATCTTGCCGAAAAGACGAAAAATGCCGATATTTTGGTTGCGGCTGTCGGCATACCGCATTTTGTTACAGGTGACATGGTTAAAGAAGGCGCTGTCGTAATCGATGTGGGAATAAACCGTCTTGAAAACGGCAAGCTTACGGGCGATGTCGATTTTGAATCTGCGGAGAAAAAAGCGTCTGCGATAACGCCCGTTCCGGGTGGCGTAGGGCCGATGACGATTGCAATGCTTATGAAAAATACGCTCAAGGCAGCGATTATAAATATGGAGCTAACTATATAAAAGTCAAGTAGTTTTTGAAAAATAAATATAGTATAGCGTGAACATTGA
>CAKSRS010000031.1 GCA_934487205.1 uncultured Clostridia bacterium | reverse complement strand
TTGGCGGATTATGATTTGACAAATGTCGCATATTCCGACTATTCCGCAGACGGTGACGGCAGCGTAAAGGCATGGATTGATAACGGTACAGAACTTTACATCGGCGGCTACGGGAAAATCATAGCCGGTGAGAGTCTTGCACATGCATTTAGATTCGGTAAAAAAATCGAAAGTATAACGGGATTTGATAGGCTCGACACGTCAAATGTTACGGATATGAAGTGTATGTTCGTTTACTGCGGCTATGAAGCAAAGTCATTCGACCTTGATTTGGGTGACAACTTTGACACATCAAATGTTACGACTATGGCAAGCATGTTCGATTACTGCGGCGTGAAAAATAAGCTTGATTTGGGGGATAAGTTTGACACATCAAAAGTTACCGATATGTCGTATATGTTCGGTGAATGCGGTGCTAATGCGTCAAACTTTACACTTGATTTTGGGGATAAGTTTGATACATCAAATGTTACGAATATGATGGGTATGTTCTACCGATGCGGACGGAATAACTATCGTTTTAATACCCTTGATTTAAGCAAATTTACTGTCGGCGCAAGTACGGATCTCCGCGGCTTTGCATCGGATATATTTGTAACGACCTTCATTTTCGGTGAGGGGTGGACAAATGCAACGTTTCCGAAAACAGGAGTCTTTTACAACAGCGGTAAGCCGCTTGACACCACAGTTATTGGTGCGACGGAAAATCTGATTAATTATGATTGGGCAGAGGACAACAGAGCCGCAAACGGACTGAAAGACGGAATTTATATTATAACGGCTAAAGCCGGAAGCGGCGGAACAGTCGCGGGCAGCGGCGAAGTTGCCAAAGGCGGCAGCGTAACGCTTACTGCAACGGCTGACAAAGGCTACACATTTGACTGCTGGTATGACAACAACACAAAGGTTTGCGATACGGAAGAGTTTACAGTTGAAAATGTAACCGGAAGTAAAATCTATAAGGCACAGTTTACAAGAATATATTACACGATAACGGCGGAGGTCGGAACAGAAGGCGGCGGCACGGTATCGGGCGGCGGCAAGGTTGCATCGGGCAACAGCGTGACGCTTACCGCGGCGGCAAACGACGGCTACACCTTTGACGGCTGGTACGACGGCGAGACGAAGGTATGCGACACAGCGAAATTTGTAGTCAGCGACGTAACAGAAAATAAAACCTATACGGCGAAGTTTAAAAAGAACATTACATATTACACGATAACGGCGGAAGTCGGAACAGAAGGCGGCGGCACGGTATCGGGCGGCGGCGAAGTTGCCGGGGGCGACAGCGTAACGCTTACCGCGGCGGCAAATGACGGCTATACCTTTGACGGCTGGTATGACGGCGAAACAAAGGTATGTGACACGGCGGAATTTACGGTTGAAAATGTAATGGTGGATAAAACCTACACCGCAAAATTTACCGAGAGGGTGTCCCGCCTGTTCAGCATAACGAAGGAAAGCAATGCACTTTTAAATAAAATCAAGAACGACAACATCACAACGGTTGCCCGAGAGGAAATTACCGCCGTGCATTTTGTGGATTTGGCGGATTATGATTTGACAAATGTCGCATATTCCGACTATTCCGCAGACGGTGACGGCAGCGTAAAGGCATGGATGGACGGTACAGAACTTTACATCGGCGGTTACGGGAAAATCATAGCGGGAGAGAGTCTTGCGTGTGCATTTATCTTCGGTGAACAAATCAACAGTATAACAGGACTGGATATGCTTGACACGTCGAAGGTTACGGATATGAATGCTATGTTCTATTGCTGCGGCAAAGAGTCAAGCTCATTTGAGCTTGACTTAGGTAAAAATTTTGACACATCAAATGTTACAGATATGAGAAGTATGTTCGGGACATGCGGATATTCCTCACAGAAGTTCACACTTGATTTGGGGGATAAGTTTGACACATCGAAGGTTACCAAAATGATGGGTATGTTCTATGAATGCGGTGCTCATGCGCCATACTTTACACTTGATTTAGGAAATAAGTTTTATACACCAAATGTTACGGATATGAGGTGGATGTTCGCCCAATGCGGGCAGAAGAGCTCTATTTTTAAAACCCTTGATTTAAGCACATTTACTGTCGGCGCAAGTACGGATCTCAAGTTGTTTGCAAAAGATATACCTGTAACGAAATTCATTTTCGGTGAGGGGTGGACGAATGCGGCATTGCCGGAAAAAGCCTTTTATAATAGCGGGAATCCGCTTGACACTACGGTTGTCGGTGCGACGGAAAATCTGATCAGTTATGATTGGGCAGAGGACAACAGAGCCGTAAACGGACTGAAAGACGGAATTTATATTATAACGGCTAAAGCCGGAACCGGCGGAACGGTATCGGGCGGCGGCGAAGTTGCATCGGGCAGCAATGTAACACTAACCGCAACGGCAGACGACGGTTACACCTTTGACAGTTGGTATGACGGCAACAAAAAGGTATGCGAAACGGCAGAATTTGCACTTGAAAATGTAACCAGAAGTAAAATCTATAATGCACAGTTTGAAAGAATATATCACACGATAACGGCAGCAGCGGACGAAGGCGGAACAGTCACGGGCGGCGGCAAAGTTGCCGAAGGCGACAGCATAACGCTCACCGCAACGGCAAACAACGGCTACACCTTTGACGGCTGGTATGACGGCGAAACAAAGGTATGCGAAACGGCGAAATATACGGTTGAAAACGTAATGGAAGATAAAACTTACACCGCGAAGTTTGCGAAAAATCAGATTGAACCCGATCCCGAACCGGAAAATCCCGAAATTCCGTATCTTAAGTGGGACGGCTCAACGCTTACACTTGTTAAAAAAGCAGATGCAAGCTGCAGAGTCGGAATTGTTTATGTCGGCGGAGCAACATTTGACGCGGACAATATAAGCTGGGATAAACTTGTTGCAGTAGGTAAAGAATATGCTAATCTTAACAGTTCCGTAGGCTATGCTGTCTACAGTAACTTTACAAAGAGAACCCCTGGAACACGCGGCAACTATGTTGCGTTTGTAAAATATACCAAAGACGACGGAACAACAACGGCTGATTACATTACTTTCTCTGTAAAAGATGCCGTAAGCTTTGAAATTCCTGCGCTTTCGTATAACACTAAGAAAAAGACTTTGAGAATGACGGGCGATGTTTCATCTACGGTAGGAATTGCGTATATCGGTGATACTGAGTTTAATACAGGCAATATCACTTGGAATGACTTTATAAAGGCGGGTAAAAAATATCCGGATATAAACGGAACCGGCGGATATGAAAAAGTGATTGATACACTTGATTTCGCTAAAACGTTTGACACTGACGGAAATTATGCTGCATTTATAAAGTATTACGATGAAAACTTAAAGAAGTCAATTGCAAAGTATTATACATTCACCGTTGATGATTCTTCTTCACAGCCGACAAACGCACCGTTTGCAGTTGCGGAGGAAAAGCAAGTAGTTCTGACGGCGAACGGATTTGAGGTTACTAAAGTGACTATTGTATATATAGGTACCGAAGATATAAATATTACGAACTGGAGCGAGTTCTCTGCGGCGGCTGCTAAATTCCGCGATATTAACGGAAAAGATTTGAATCAGCAGTATGCTAATCCGAAAGACGGCAGCGCATGGACGCAAGAGACAGCCGGCTGGTACGGAGTTTATATTCGTTATCTTGATAACAGCAAAAAATGCAATTCATATTACACGGTAGAGATTAACTAAGAAATTGTGCAGTACTTCCCTTTCGGGAAGTACTGCAATCAAAGTCCATAAGGCGTGTCCTTGTGGGTTTTGATTGCAGGATAAAATATGGAGGTTTGATTTTTAATGAATTTGACTGTAAAGGATATATTTCTTGCTTTATGGCACAGTATATTGCTGATTATTATCGTTTCGATTATCGGAATGGCGGCATTCGGCGGATTTACATACTTTTTTGTGAGTCCCGAATACACCGCAACGGCAAAACTCTATGTTTATAACGAGAAAAACGATGACAGATACATTACAACCGGCGACCTGACGGTTTCAAAATCGTTGGTAGATACATATTTGATAATCATTCGCTCCGATCCTGTATTGGAACGGGTTGCAAATAAGCTGCGGGGCACATATCCGGAATTGACGGCTAAAAAAATCAGCGGTTTGCTCACGGGAAGCGCCATTAACGAAACGGAGGCATTTTACATTTCCGCCACCTCACCCAACAGGCAGATGGCTGCCGACATCGTTAACGAGATTGTTGAAATTGTGCCTGATGAAATTATAAGAATTGTAAAGGCTGCGTCTGTTGAAGTGATTGAGGAAGCTAAGGTGCCGGCTATTAATGATTACAGCTGGCCAATAGCGCGTAATGCATTCATCGGATTTGCTGTCGGGTTCATTTTATCCTGCGGATATATTTTGATTGCAAATTCTATGGATACAACCGTTTACGGGAGAAATGAAATTATAAATAATTTCAAAATTCCGGTTATAGGCATTATCCCGCCGCATGAGGAAATGGCTTATAAAAAGAATAAAAGAAATAAAAAATCCGTAAAAAAATCAAATATTTCCGCCAATCATTTTATATTGAATGAGAATACGTCTTTCTCTGTTGCGGAAGCGTATCGTATGGCAAGAACAAATATCTTTTATCTGCCGACCAAAGACAACTGCAAAAAAATCGTTATTGCCAGCGCAGTCGCGTCCGAGGGGAAGAGTACGTGCGGCATTAACATCTCCAAATCATTGGCGCAGGCGGGGAAGAGAGTTCTTCTGATTGATGCGGATATGCGCAGACCGAGAATTGCCCGCTACCTTACCATTGACAAGCAGGAAGGACTTTCGGAGTACCTCGCCGGAATAAGCGACAACGCTGAAATTTTCACAAATACCGATTTGGGATTTGATATCATAGTGTCAGGTAATGTCAGCAGCTCATCGGCAGAACTTTTGGCAACGCCGAGAGTGGGCGCGCTGCTTGATGAATGCAGTAAAAATTATGATTATATCATTATTGATACACCGCCTGTTAATGTTGTCACGGACGCGACGGTTCTTGCCGATAAAATCGACGGGTATCTTCTCACTGTCCGCGCGGGATTTTCAAGTGTAGATGATATTAAACAGATGGTTCATTCTTTAGAGCAGGTAGACGCCAAAATACTCGGTATTATTTTGGAAAACGTTGATCCTAAAACGGAGATTTACGGCAGATACAACAGGTACGGCAAATACGGAAAATACAGCAAATACGACAGATATTACAACAATTATTACAGTGATTATTCAAAATACAAATATTAGAGCGAATGTTACATGCCGCTGCGGTATAAACGGAAAGGAGAAAACATGGCTGAACTTGTACCAAATTTCAATTATATTTTAATTGCGAATAAAGAGAAAATAAAAAGCAAAAATATTGTATATTGTTTTGCTAAAAGAAGTATTGATTTATTCTTATCGCTGCTTGTAATGCCGATATATCTAATCATATATCTTTGCGTTGCAGCGGTCATTAAATGTACCGACGGCGGGCCGGTGTTATACAAATCCGAGCGAATAGGGAAG
This sequence comes from uncultured Clostridia bacterium, assembly GCA_934487205.1. GTDB lineage: Bacteria > Bacillota > Clostridia > UBA1381 > UBA1381 > UBA1738. Next base: position 25,009 of record CAKSRS010000031.1, on the reverse strand, counting down.
GACGGAAAACCCTTCTATATGTATAAATTCAGAACAATGAAGGTTAATGCCGACAAATTAGAAGATTTTTTAACGCCGGAGGAGCTGGAAAATTATAAAAAGGAATATAAGTTGGAAAATGACCCGCGCGTTACATGGATAGGGAACATATTGAGAAAGACATCGGCGGACGAATTGCCGCAGATTTTAAACGTAATAAAAAATGATATGAGTCTTATAGGGCCGAGACCTATTCTGTATGAAGAAACATTCCTGTACGGGCAGGAACGAAGTACGCTGCTCAGCGTAAAACCCGGCCTTACGGGATACTGGCAGGCTTACGCCCGCAATGATGTGGGATATACCGACGGCAAACGTCAGAAAATGGAATTATACTATATAAAGAACAGGTCTTTAAAGTTTGACGTAATAATTTTCTTTGCCACAATCAGGCGGGTACTTTCAAGAAAGGGAGTGTTCTGAAGTGAACAAGTATCGTAAAGTTTTACACATTGCCCTTACTCACGGCGGCGGTGTAGAAGTTTATACGAGAATGCTGATTGAACATACATATAAAAATTATGATACGGTATTGATATGTGCTTCGGAATACAACAAAGATTTGCTGCCAGAAAATGCCTGTACGATTTATGATATAGATGTGCCGAGAGAAATATCGGTATTACAGGATTTAAGGGCGGCTTTAAAAATACGAAAAATAATAAAAAAAGAAAATCCCGATGTTTTATATTGTCACTCCTCAATGGCGGGCGCAATAGGACGCATAGCTGTAATGGGGTTAAGATGCAAAGTGATATACAACCCTCACGGCTGGTCGTTTGATATGGCTATATCATCAAAGAAAAAGACGTTCTATCGTTTTTCGGAAAAAATTCTGGCAATGATAACGGATAAAATAGTAACGATTTCGGAATATGAAAAAAGAATTGCGTCAGAGAATAAAATTTGCGGCGAAAATAAAATTGAGGTAATTCTTAACGGGATAGATTTGGATAAATGCAGAGCAATCAAGGCTGAAAGAACCAAATTCGGATACGGCGAAAAGGATTTTATTATCGGCTGTGCCGCAAGACTGTCCGAGCAGAAGGACCCGCTGCTTTTTGCGGAAGTTGCGGGTTGTATTGCAAAAAAGTGTCCCGAGGCACGCTTTATTTGGGTCGGCGGCGGAGAACTCGCGGAGGATTTTATAACAGCGCTCAAAAAGAACAACGTTTTCGATAAAACTACAGTTACCGGATGGGTGAACAATCCGTGTGAATATATTGCGATTTTTGATGTTGCCGTTTTGCTTTCAAAATGGGAAGGGTTCGGTCTGTGTCTTGCCGAGTATATAGCCTTGGGTAAGCCTGTCGCGGCAACAAATGTGGGCGCTGTTTCGGAAATTATACAAGACGGAATTTGCGGCAGACTTTTGGATTTCCGAAATCCCGAATTGATTGCAGATGAAATTTTGACGTATAGGCACTGTCGGAATTTAAATGATATTAGTCAAAAATGTATTAAATTATCCGAAAAGTTTGATTTCAAAATAACGGCGGATAAGACGATGAAGATGATTGCTGATTTGTAAGGGTGGAACAGATGAAATTAGGAATGGTATCATGTTATTTTATCAATAATTACGGAAGTATCCTGCAGGCGTATGCTCTGCAGGAGTATTTCGGCATCAAAGGTATCGAATGTGATACTATATCTGTTGAAGGTTTGAAACCTTACCTTGATGCGAAGAAAAAGCAATACTATCTTCATAATATCGGCAAAGCGGGATTGTTTTTATCAAAACTCCCCGTGATATATTTGAAGGCGCTGCAAAAGATAAATTACAGAAATCTCGGGCAAATGTACAGCGAACGCGTGCGGAAATTCGATGATTTTCGGAAAAATTTTAATATTTCAAAAGAGAGTGCGACGTCGCTTAAACAATTAACCGATTTGTCGGCAATATATAATATGATTGTGGTCGGAAGCGACCAGCTGTGGCGGCCGGATAACATATTTCCGGAATATTACACGCTGAGCTGGGTGCCGGACAATATTCCGAAGGTTTCGTATGCAACAAGTTTCGGTGTTTCCGAAGTGGACAAATGTTATAAATCAAAGGCAAAAGTTTTTTTAAACCGCATGTCTGCAATTTCGGTTCGCGAAAGCGGCGGCTGCCGCTTGGTAAAAGAGCTTACGGGGAAAAATCCTTATGTCGTTTGCGATCCCGTTTTTCTGCTTACAAAAAATCAATGGAATATGATTTCCGATACTTCATGTTGTCCGAATAAAAAATACATTTTTACATACTTCCTCGGCGGAGGAAAACGATGCCGAAAGTTTACCGAAGAACTCTCGGCTGCCACAGGACTGCCGATATTGGGGACGGTGCATAACGACGCATACACCGCATCAGATGAAGGCATAGATTATCCGATTGCGTCTTGTTCGCCGAAAGAATTTTTGGGTCTTGTATCAAATGCCGAATATATCTGCACCGATTCGTTTCATGCAACGGCATTTTCAACGATATTTAACAAGAATTTTTTTGCGTTTAATCGTTCTGCATCGAAAAAACATGGAACCAACTCGCGAATCAAATCATTTCTGGAAATGGCGGGGATTGAAAACCGATTGATAAGTGACCCCCGCAAAGTACATGAAATTGATTTAAATGATATTGATTATGAAACGGTAAACGGTAAAATTTCATCATTTATAAATGAAAGCTATGATTTTATAGAAAAGGAAATAATTCGAGGAGTAAGTTGTAATGAGCAGAAAAAAGATTTTGCACCTCAGCCTGACTAAGAGCATTGGCGGGATTGCTTCTTTTCAAAGAAACTTATTTAATAATACAGACGGAAGTGCCGTATCGTTTGAATTTGTGACAACATACAAGGACGGTGCATTAATTCCGTTTTTTACGGAGAATAATGTTAAAATACACTGCTTGCCGCCTCAAAAAACCGTTCTGCCGTATTGCCTGTCATTATACAAACTTTTAAAAACGGAAAATTATGATGCGGTGCATATGCATAAAAATTCATGCGCTAACCCCATGGCTTTTATAATTTGCCGTATTGCGGGAGTTAAGCGGATTATCGCACATTCACACAACACCGCGTCGGTCGGCGGCAGGGCGGCGGATATTTTTCATTTTGTATTCAGACCGCTTGTGAGAAAAATATCAAATGTAAAGCTTGCTTGCTCCGAAGATGCGGCTGTGTGGCTGTACGGGGGGAAATATGTAAAGAATAATAACGAAATTCAGATAATAAAAAATGGCATTGATACAGCTTTGTTTTCATACAGCGAAAAGGTTCGAAATAAAGTGCGGGCAGAATTTGGCTGGGAAAACAAATTAGTGTTGGGACATGTGGGGAATTTTATTCCGCAGAAAAACCATTATTTTATGGTTGATATTATATCCGAGGTGATAAAATCAGAAGAAAATGCGGTTATGCTGTTTTTAGGCAGAGGAGACGCAATGGAGAGCGTTCGTGAATATGCAGTAAAAAAGGGCGTTTCGGAGCATATCGAATTTATGGGTTCAAGAGCTGATATAGCGCGGTTTTATCAGGCAATGGATTTGTTTTTATTCCCGTCTTTTCACGAGGGGTTGCCCATTGCCGGTGTTGAGGCACAAACCGCCGATTTGCCATGCCTGTTTTCGGACGCAGTAACAAGCGAGATTATGATTACGGACCGTGCCGTTTCCATGCCGCTTGATTCGGGTGCGGCAAAGTGGGCGGAGAAGGCAATATTGCTTGCAAAAACATACGGGCGAAAGAATGTGGCAGATAAAATAATCGAATCGGGATACGATGCCGCAGATATGGGGAAACGAATGGAGCGGATTTATGAGCAACAATAATGTGATAAATTTGATAAATAAAACCGATTGCAGCGGCTGCGGCGCATGCGTTTGCGCTTGCCCGACGAAGTGCCTTTTGACAAAAAGCGACAGCGAGGGATTTTATTATCCGTCTATAGGTGATAAAAGCTGCATAAATTGCGGAAAGTGCTTGTCTGTATGTCCCGTAAAATCAAAACCGAAGATGGACAGTTACGACAGACAGGTTTTTATTGTACAGCATAAGGACGACAAAATCCGCCGTGAGAGTACATCGGGCGGGGCATTTACCGCTATTGCGGAACATATTGTCAAAAACGGCGGAATTGTTTTCGGTGCGGGAATGGATAAAGATTTCCGCGTACGGCATATGCCGGCTTATGATACGGAACAGCTCGCATTATTCAGAAATTCCAAATATTCTCAAAGCGATTTGGGGGATACTTTTTCGGAAATAAAGAATTATTTAGCCGAAGGGAGGAAGGTTCTTTTTTCGGGCACGCCCTGTCAGGTTGCGGGGGTAAAAAAGTTTTTGCCGGACGCGGGCGAAAATCTCATTACGGTTGATGTTGTATGCCGCGGTATTCCGTCGCCGCTTGTTTTTGAAAAATATATTGATTATCAAAAGCAAAAACTGGGCGAATTTAATAAAGTCTTATTCAGGGATAAATACTCGGGCTACACTCATACCGCTATGAGTCTGTACAAGGATAATACATGCCTGTACCATAACGGTCTGGAATATGATCCGATGCTTAAATTGTTTTATCGCGGATTGAGCTGCCGCCCGGTTTGTGCAAACTGCCGTTTTAAGGGATTGGAACGGTGCAGCGATTTTACGCTTTGGGACTGCTTTTCCGCGGCGGCGGTAAACAGCAGCTTTGATGATAATAAGGGAACTACTTTCGTGATGTTTCATTCGGAAAAAGCGGAAATGATTTTCGAAAATATACGTGATAATATACGGGCCTGCGAATGTAAAACAGAAGTATGCGGCGGCGCGGCGGAAATGTTTAAGAGCATACCGCACAATCCCCAAAGACAGAATTTTTTTAAAGATGTCAACTCTATGTCGCCGGCGGAACTGTTTAACAAATGGGCGCCTGTAACATGGAAGGTAAGATTAAATAAGCTTTTGCGAAATGTATTGGCAAAACTCGGTCTGTATTATGTTGTTAAAAACTTAGCCGCAAAGCTGAAGAAATAATAAGAAAGGAATGCGAGATATGGATAAATATATAATCCCCGTCAAAAGGGCGCGGCACACGTATATGTTATGGATATCGGCGTTTCTTCTTATTTTTAATGTCTATCATACAAAGCTTATGAGCATATTTATCTTTGCCGCTACGTCCGCATCTACATTTGCAATTCAGGGATTTGCGGTAGCGTTGCTGCTGGTATACTTTATTACAGACAAAAAACTTAGTGTGTATAAAATAGAAATTCAGCCGATGGAATGGCTGCTTATACTGACGCTGCTTGTGATGCTTGTAACATCAGAGAACATTAGTGAAAATCTTACATATATTGTCAGATATGCCGTTCTTGTTTTAATTGTTGTACTTATGAAGTATGATGAGGAATTTCTTCATATTATTTTTTATTGCATATTGGCAGCGGGGATTGTGCATGTGGCGGCAACGTTATGGTTTTATTTTGACACCGATTTTTATATGGCGCATATATATCCAAATTTTGATTCAAGTCAAAGGGCGCATTTATATGAGCAGGTGCAAAAAAATCATCATGCGGTCGGTCTGTCAAATCATTACAGTCAGAACGGGATTTATATGGCGATTTCATTATGTGCGTCATTTGCACTGATGTTTGCAAATTCAAGTAAGAATATGCTGCAGAGAGTTTTACCCGTTTTGGTAGTCCTTTTTGCTCTTATATTGACCGGCAAACGGGGCGTCCTTATTTTCTCGGTATTTGCAATGCTTGTATCGTATATTATATGTAAAAAAGGTGCTTTTGCAAATAAATTGGTAACGGTACTGTTTATATTAAGCAGTATGTCGCTTGTCATATATGCGCTTTCGTTTTATGTGGAAGGCATCTCGGCTGCTTTTGAGAGAATAGCAGCAATGTTTGGGACGGAAAACGAAACCTCGGATATTTCCAACGGACGCTTTAAGCTTTATGCAATAGCGTGGAATTTCTTTAAGCAATCCCCGATATTAGGCATCGGGTGGCGCGAATTCAGTAAGGAAGTAGTGAATTTTTATAATCAGGATTCGGTTTTAAGGGACGCGCATAATGTTTTTCTTCAGTTATTATGCGAAACGGGCGTTATAGGGTTTTTGATTTTCATGTCGCTGTTTATATCCGCAATAACGCAGACGATACAGCTTGCGGTGAAAAGTACGAAAAATGCGCTTTGTCTTTCCGACAAGACGAAAATTGTATTGATATTTTCGCTGTGTTATCAAGTATTTTTCCTGACGTATTGCATTACGGGAAATCCGCTTTACGACTTGGAAACGGTATATGTTTATATTATATCCGTCGGTTTTTCATCGGGGATATATTTTATACATAAAGAAGAAATTACGAAAATCAAGCGGCAGATTGCCGAACAATCAAAATATATCAAGTGAGTTTTGGGAGACGTACAGTTATGGTTTCAGTTGTTGTTGCAGCGTATAATAGCGAAAAATACATTGCAAAATGCTTGGAAAGTCTGAAAAATCAAACATATACCGATTTTGAAGTTATTGTCGTTGTTGACGGCGCAACGGATAAAACATCGGATATTTGCGGGGGGTTTTCAAAACAAGACAGTCGCTTTATTACGGTTTACAGGGAAAACGGCGGTCTTGCGGCGGCAAGAAACACCGGACTTGAAAAGTGCACCGCAGAATATGTAGCCTTTGTTGATTCGGACGATTATGTCAGTCCGCATTATCTGGAAATTTTGGTAAATTCAATTGAAATGAGCGATATATCGGCTTGCGGATATATTTTTGAAGATGAAAACGGGAACGAAAAGTATCGTACGCAGCAAAACAATAAACGCATGGACAATGAGACGTTTCTGAATAATATGCTGATACCGGTTAACCGTTCGTACGGCGCTTTTGTTTGGAATAAATTATACAAGAATGAGATTATAAAAAAATATAACATACGCTTTCCCGACGAAAAAAGGTATTTGTTTGAGGACCATTATTTTAACTATGAATATATGAAACATGCAAAAAGCGGCTGCTGCACATCTTACTGCGCTTATCATTACATAACAAGAGAAAATACCGGCATAATACGCGGAATTACCGAAAATAACAAGGCGGCAGAAAAATGGTTTCATTACGCCGATGTGTTTGATTTGATTATCGGTGATTCTTATAAGGGATTTGATGAATTTAAAAAGCAAATTAAAATGATGAAGGTGTGGCACAGTTCCACCGCCGCGAGGGTGCTGGCGTATTACGGAAAAGGAGATACGCCCGAGTACAAGAATATGCAAAAGTACATTAAAGAAAATATGATTGAATATTTGAAAACACCGTATATCGGTGCAAAAAAGAAAATAGGTATGCTGATTACATATTTTGCGCCAAAGCTTGCATTCAGAATATGGTCGCTGTAAAAATACGGAGGTAAAAATGAAGGTTTCGGTTATCGTTCCGATTTATAACTCGCAAAGATATCTTGCCAGATGTTTTGACAGTATCATTAACCAAACGGAATCCAATTTGGAAATCATTTTGGTCGATGACGGCTCGACAGATGACGGTGGTAGAATATGCGACGCATATGCCGAAAAGGATAAACGTTTTCACGTTATTCATAAAGAAAACGGCGGCGTTTCCTCTGCCAGAAATTCGGGCATGGAGATGATGTCCGGAGATTATTGCTGTTTTGTGGATTCCGATGATTATATTTTTGAAAATTACATTTCCGTTTTACTGAATAACATAAAATCGTATCGCTGCGATATTTCTGTTTGCGGACTTTCAAGCCGAAATACGGCGGAAAGTTCAGAAGGAGTGAGCGTGCTTGACGGGCGGGCGGCGCAATTAAGCCTGTTTAACGAATCGGGCGGAATTAAAGGATACATAGGCGGAAAATTATTTAAAACCGATATTATAAAAAAGAATAATATCAAATTTGACGAGAATCAGACTTTGGCGGAAGATTTGTTGTTTATATTTGATTATCTCGCATGCTGCCGGAATGAAAATGCCGTCTGCGTGTCGGAAGATAAGTTATATTATTATGAAAACAGCAGTATGGGCGCTCTTACACGGCGCGGAAAATCGGCTGTTTTTCGGGAAAAATGGTGTGACGCAGTAAACGCTTGCGAAAAGATACTTAAAAAAATTCCCAAAGAAGAAAAGCGTCTGCGGCAGGCTGTTGAACTTGAAAAAACCATGCAATGCGTGACCATGATTTGCATTATGGCTGATTATGATGAAAAAGCAAAAACCAAATCTTATAAAAGAATTGTGCTGAAAAATTTAATTCCGTATTTATTCAGCAGAAATTTCGGCATAAGGAAAAAAATCGGCGCAATTGCCGTATTGGCGTGCCCGAAAAGAATTTTAAAAAGGAGATGAGCAGATGAATAAGCGGGCGGCAGTTATTACATTTCACCGCGCCTTGAATTACGGAGCAATTTTGCAGGCGTTTGCTCTTGAAAATATCCTTGCCCAAATCGGCGTGCATGCCGAAATAATAGATTACAGATGTCCGCATATAGAGTGTATATATCGTCCTTTTGATGTAAGGCATTGCAAAAAGTTATCTTCAAAAGCAAAAAAGTGCGTTAAAAGCTTTGGATTGGTAAAAAAACGGCACAATTTTAATAAGTTTACAAAAAAATATTTAAACGTAACCGAAAAATGCAGAACAAAGAAGGATTTACAAAGAACGGCGGCGGAATTTGAAACAGTCATAACCGGCAGCGACCAGGTATTCAATCCGAATGCGGTCGGTGGAGATTTCAGCTATTTTCTTGATTTCGCCGATTCCGATATCGGAAAAATCGCATATGCCGCAAGCATGGGGTATAATTCTTTTCCGCAAAAATATGAATCAAAATGTATTGAATATTTAAAAAGATTTAAAAGTATTTCCGTTCGCGAAAAAAGCGCATGCAAAACGGTGGCGGAGCTGACGGGGCAAGCGGTTGAAAATGTATTGGATCCCACTCTCCTTTTAAGTGATTCAAATTGGCTCGGTATAGCGAAAAAACCGCGTAATCTGCCCGATAAATACATACTTGTGTACATGATGGAAGGCGAAAAATTCACAATACAAAAAGCGCGTGCCCTGGCAAAAAACAAGGGCTGTAAACTTGTTTTAATTAATCCCACATTGAAACAAACGCAAACCTGTAAAGATTTTATTATGTATGTATCAGCCTCGCCGGAGGAATTTGTCGGAATGTTCGCCGCAGCCGAGGCGGTTGTGACAAATTCATTTCACGGCGCCGCATTTTCAATAATTTTCAAAAAGGATTTTTATGCAGAAACATCAAATGCAGAGAAATCGGCAAGAATAATTGACCTGCTTGAACTTTTCGGCTTATCGGACAGACTTCTTCCGAATGAAAGCGTCGGAAAAACAGATTGGGAAAAGGTAAATTCACAGCTTTTGAAAGAGCGAAACAAGTCAATTTCATGGCTTAAAAATTCTTTGGAATTAAATTGAGAGGAGGACAAACGGTGACTACGGTTTTTGATAAAAAGGAAAATTGCAGCGGGTGCGGTGTGTGCAAAGCCGTGTGCAACGAAAATGCCGTGACGATGCGGCGGGACGATTGCGGATTTTATTATCCCGAAATTGATGTAAAGCGATGTGTTTCCTGCGGAAAATGCCGCAGCAATTGTCATTTTATCAATAAATCCGTTCCGCGCAGTTTGTCCGAAGATGTTTTCGCTGTGCAAAGCAAGGAGGCGGACGTTCTGAAAAAAAGCCAGTCCGGCGGATTGTTTGCAGAACTTGCAAAAAGTATATTAAATTCGGGCGGAGCGGTATACGGTGCGGCGTTTAACGATTCGTTTGAGGTTTGCCATATACGCATAGATTCCGCGGCTCAATTATATAAGCTGCAGGGGAGCAAATATGTTCAGAGTAAAACGGAAGATATTTTTGAAACGGTGAAAAATGATTTGGATAATGACTTGCGGGTTCTGTTTTCGGGCACACCGTGTCAGGTGGCGGCGTTATATTCATATTTGGGACAAAAAAATGAGCTGCTCTATACCGTGGATATTGTTTGTCACGGCGTTATGGCGCCGTCTCTTTGGGAAAATTATCTCGACTGCATAAAGAAAAAATACGGTGAAATTACCCGCGCCGATTTTCGCGATAAATCTTTCGGGTGGCAATCGCATAATGAAACATTTATTATCGGGGATAAAAAAATCAAAAAGAATATTTACCGCAAAATTTTTTATAAAAACATATTGCTCAGACCAAGCTGTTACAGCATAAAAAACGGCAGGTATATAACTGCCTGCAAATATGCGGGAATATCACGCATTTCCGATATTACAATCGGTGATTTCTGGGGCATTAAAAACGAGACGGCTTTTATTAAAAACGCCGGGATATCGCTGTGCATTATAAACACCGGGAAGGGAAACCGCTTGTTTGACATGATTAAGCAAGGTGTAATATGGGAGCGGCACGATATAAGCGAAACATTGGTGAAACAGCCGCATTTATCATGCAGCGGGGACGGAGTGCCGGTTAAAGATGTTAATACGGCGCGGCGAATGTATGCAAAAAAAGGATTTTTATATATTGCGTCTAAATACGGCGAATACGGCGTTTGCGGAATCTATCCCAAAGGGGTAAGATTTATCAGACATATCAGAAATAAAATATTAAAGAAAACAGGATTTGGGACAGGAGAGAGATAATGATAACCAATTTGGATAACGAAAAGCTGATATTTCTTCTTAAAGGGAAAAAATATCCGTACAAACATCGAAATAAGAATTTTCTGCACTGTGTTTTTGCGATAATATTATTGATAGTGATTGCGATATTGGTTTACGGTTTGGTAAAGTATACATACGGTAAGCTTGATATATGCGACTTGTCGGCAAGAACAATATATAAAACCGGTGTTGAGCCGATAGAGGACAAAACTTATTTCGAAGAAAAAGTTGTTAACACAAACAGCAGCGGCGATACTGTTCCCGAAATGGAGCTGAACAACAAAGTTTTAACCCTAAACCCAAACAATATTAACGGTGTATATCTTGCATGGGTGTATACGGGTAATGAAAGATTTGTGTATGACGGTAATTATCAGTGGAACGAACTTATTGAAACAGGGAAGAAATTTAATTACAATACCGGACACGGATACAGAACGGCATACGATACCAACGAGGTGGAATTATCCGAAAACGGGTGGTACACAGTCTTTGCCATTTGGTATGAAGACGGACAGAAACTGCATGTTGCAAAAAATTTTCATGTCGGAAACGTTGAAACGAGCGGTATCGGAACGGAGTATGAAAAAGAAGCATATTACACATGGACGCATAATAAAAGGTTGGTTCGGTCAATTCCGGGGGTTAAAAATTTTCTCTTTATCGGCGCCGACCACTGGGACCGCAATGAACTGACAAAATCTTATTCCGACTATATGGTACTTGCCACGGTGAACACAAATAACAGGGAAGTTTCTTTTACCACAATTCTGAAGGAATCATACGTTTACATTCCGACGATAGGCTGCGGAAGGCTTACAAATGCATATAACTGCGGCGGCGTCGGGCTTACCGTCCGAACGATAGAAGAAAATTACGGGCTTAAGATTGATAACTATCTTTTGCTTGACTATAATTACTTTATGCAAATGATTAATTCCGTCAAGGGAATTGAAGTCTACGTTGAAGCATATCAGGTACCGTATATAAATCAGTACATAAGCAGTCTGGAAGATGATTACAGTGTGACATCAGATATTGTAAAAACGAAATATCTTAAAGAAAAAAGCGGAAAACTTTTGCTGGACGGACCGCAGGCCCTTGCGTATATACGATATTATAACGAGGGCGACTGGGCAAGAGGTGAGCGCTATGACACGATGATGCAGGGCTTTTACAAAAGCCTTCAAAAAACAAGGCTATCCACAATCGTAAATGATATTTTCCCGTTATTTACGACCGATTTCAGCTTTGATGAATACAAGGAACTTCTGTATTATTTACCGCTTTATCTTAAATATGATGTTAAGGTAAACAAGCTGCCGAGCGAAAATCGCATTGCCCCGTTTAAGGAAAGTTTTCGCTTTAATGTTCTTTTAAACACTCATACGGAAATAGACACGCTTGTTAATGAGATTATGAATGATAAGGACATTAATCATAAATGGATATGGTGGATTTCGCCGATTTTGCTGATAATATATTTTTGCCTTTTGGCGGCGTCGGTGTCGGCATTATGCTATATAGTATTTAGAAAAAGACAAATCATATATATGGATCCCGTATCCAACGTAAAAAAATATAAATCCAAAAAATATCGCTGGAACAGTGACGTTCATGTGTATCACCAGGACATCCTCGGTGAATATTGCGGCGGAATGTTTATGAATAAGGAAATGACGCAAAGGTACAATCATGAAATAAAAATGCCTATGCATGACCTGTTGGTATATGTACAAATTCCCGTCAGTGATGATATTGATTATTCACAGGATAAAAACACGCCCGACGAAACACCCGTAACGGTTTAAAAAATTATGAAAGGAGACGCCTTATAATGAGTTCGAGAACGCAAAAATCAGTTCGTAATATTGCCTGTTCAATCGGCTATCAGCTGGTAACTTTGTTTTCTAATTTTTTTGTAAAAACCATACTGATAAAAAATCTCGGAATACAATACACAGGCGTCTCGGCACTTTTTACCGATATCCTGACGGTTTTGTCGGTTGCGGAGCTTGGTTTCGGCACGGCTGTTTCTTATGCACTCTATCGCCCGCTTTATGAAAAAGATGATGTCCGGATTGCGAAACTTATGCGGCTGTATCAAAAAATCTATCGGATTATTTTTTATGTTATCGTCGCAGCCGGAATCGTTTGTTTGATTTTTCTCAAATATATTGTGAAAGACGTTCCCGATATAAAAGAAAATATCCATATCATTTTTGTTTTTTTTGTATTCAAAACAGCAGTTTCATATCTGTTTGTTTATAAAGCGACGCTGTTGGAAGCAAACCAGGAAAAACATATAGTTTCGGCAATCGGAATAGCGGTTTGCATACTGACCGCGATTTCGGAAGGCATTGCCATAACGGTATTTAAAAGTTATATAGGATATCTTGCGGTAATGGTAGCAATGGTAATCGTGCAAAACGTTATTATTTCATTGGTTGCAGACCGCAGATATCCGATGCTGAAAAGCGAGTGCAGTGAAAGTCTCAGTTTGCCGGAACGCAAGGAAATATTTAAAAATGTACGCGCCTTGGCAATTTACAAAATTTCCGGCGCACTTCAAAGAGGCGTGGATAGTGTTATTATATCCGCCATGCTCGGGACTTCGCTTGTAGGTTTTTTATCTTATTATAAGATGATAGTAAATAATGTGGATTCCATCTTCGGACAGGTATTTGAGTCAATCAAGCCGAGCGTGGGAAATCTTGCGGCAAGCGAAAACGATGAAAGACAATATACTGTTTTTAAAATGCTGTGCTTTTTGTCTTTTGTAATAGGAAATTTTATTACGGCTTCGCTGATAACGCTGTTAAATCCATTTATTGCTCTGTGGCTGGGTAACAATTATCTGCTGGGAACGGACGTAGTAATTATGCTTGCGGCGGATATCTATATAATCACCATGGTGCGCCCTTATGAGAGTTTCAGAAACGCAAATGCTTTGTTTGTTCAGGGAAAATACCGACCTGCCGTTATGGTTGTTTTAAACATTGTTTTGTCAATCGCACTTGCGGATAAATGGGGAATATCCGGCGTTCTGTTTGCAACCGTTGCCGCAAGACTCCTGACGCATGTGTGGTATGATCCGTGGCTGATTTATCGCAAAGTGTTTCATAAACCGTTTTTGCAATATATAAAAATGAAGATATTATACCTGTTAACCGTGATTATAAACTGTGCCTTAGTGTATGCAGTATGTAACAGCATCAAAATTTCAAATCAATGGACCGGATTATGCTTAAAAGCTTTATTGTGCGCTTTTATACCGAACATTGTCGTAATAGCTTTATTTTACAACAACAATGAGTTCAAAGCGTTGTGTAAACACGCTCGTGAGTTTTTCAAAAAGACTTGACAGATTGTGCTGTTTGGCGTAAAATACATACAGGCAGTATGGGGCATAATTATGGCTTGACGGACATATGTTAAATACGGCGAAAGGAGGTTTTAAGAATGAATATTATGATATGCGACGACCAAAAAAATGAGCTTGAAAACATTAGGCAGGTCGTGGCGGAATATGCGGCGGCACATTCGGAACTTCCGATTGAAATCAAATGTTTCTTAAATCCTCTTGACATGCTGGACGATGTAAATATTAACGGTGTCCCGGATATTGCGTTGCTTGATATCTGCATGCCGGGAATTTTGGGAACGGAAATCGCAAAAGAAATTCAAAACAAAAGCGAGGACAATACGGACATCATTTTTCTGACGACAAGCTCAGATTTTGCAGTTGAAGCATTTGCGCTGCATGTAAACGACTATCTGAAAAAACCGTTCACAAAAGAAAGGCTGACAGATACGCTCGACAGAGTGATAAGAAAGAGAAAAAGACGTTTATTCGTGCCCGTGACGTGCGGGCGGGAAATACACCGCATTGATTTATATCAGGTTTTGTATATGGAATCGAAAAATCATAACGTTGAAATATATTTGAAATCGGGAAAAAGCATCAAAACCAGGCAAACCCTTGCAGATATGAAAAAGCTGTTTGGGGACATAAGGGGTTTTATATCGGTCGGCGCATCATATATTGTAAATCTGCGGAGCGTGCAAAGTATTCTGCAAACCGAACTTATTATGATAAACGGACAAAGTATACCTATTCCCAGACGACTCAGGAACGATGTTAAGGAACAATATTTTGATTTTTACATGGAGGAGGCAATGAAATAAATGACACAAATGATTTCCGTATGGATTTTAATGGGAGTTACACACTTGATTTCATTTTGGGCAATGACGGAACCGAAATATTCTGCGCGTAAAACAGCACTTATCTATTCAATGTTCTGCGTTGCCTTTGTATGCTTTAACACGCTGTCTTATCTTATTTATGGTGACAGTGCCGCATATTATGCCGCGGCGTTTACGAGTACAATTATTATGGCGTTTTTGATGTTTATATTCACTTCCGCCGACCCGATATGTAAAAAGATTTTTCTGTTTATCAGTTATGCGAATATTTTCAGCATGTATGTGAGCATTGCACTCATATTGTGCAGATTTTTTTTGACGGACGCACCGGAACTGGTCGTTTATTATGCAAGAAATATTATAAGAACGGTTATGTTTATTGCCACAGCTTTAATCTATATACGGTATTTGCGCCCGGCAGTGAGAGCCGTTTCCGGAAAACGCCACAAAACATGGTATTCCATATCGGTCGTATCGTTTTTGTTTTTGGCGGTATTTGCATTATTTTTGGTGTTATTTAATGCAAACTACGGGCATTTTGACAGCTATATCCCGTTTTTCGCAATCACCGTTTTGATTTATGTATCCATTTTGTGGGTTATTTTCGGCACAATTCAATCCATGTTAGAGGAGAGCAATACCGAACTGATTAACCAAAATTTAACGTATTTGCAGAGTCAGCTTAAAACCGCAAGAGAAAATGAGCTGTCGGCGAAAACAGTTCGCCATGATTTTCGGCATCACAATCAAAATATCGCGTCCATGCTGAAAAACGGCGAAATTCAAGAAGCTCTGAGTTATCTGGAACAATATAATGACAGTTTGGACAAATCAAAATTGAGCGAGTTTTGTCCGAACATTACCGTGAATGCTATTTTAGACGGATTTTCGGCAAATGCGCGCAAAAACGGAATTTCGGTTTCCGTTAAATCAGATGTCGGGGAAGATACCGCAATATCCGATATGGATTGGGTCGCTGTTCTGTCAAATCTTTTGGAAAATGCCGTGAACGGCTGTGTTGAATGTAAATCAGGCGGCGAGATAAAGGTTGATATCCGAACAGTTGCGGATAAAACCGTTATTGTGTGCAGTAACCCTTGCCGCGGCGATATTTCCATAGAAAATAATATGATTAAAAACCGCGGCATCGGAATAGCAAGCATGCTTGCGGCGGTACGAAAGTATGACGGTGACATAAAATACAGTTTTGACGGCGGGATTTTAACCGTCTGCATTATTTTAAATTTGTGAAAAACCGTACAGGGACAACGGCAATCTGCCGATGTCCCTGTGCTGTTTTAAAATTTCGGGTAATGCTTTTTCATGCCTTATTTTCAATTGCGATATAGAGATAACAGTGCGCTTTTCCGTCCTTTGTATACTCGGCGGGGACGCTGCTCTCAAAGTCACGGGTAAAGCTGCGTTTAATTACGCCGCTTTTCGTGTCCGCCCAGACTTTTTTCCACGCATTTTTCGTGCACGCGGCTATGTCGCCGTTATCATCGCTTACATCATATTTTTTAAAATCCCCGGCGGCGGTTTTCTGCTCCATTTCCGCAAAAAAGTCCGCCGTTACGCCAAGTATGCTCAGGTCATAATCGCCCGTTTCGTCGGCTGCATAATTGCTGTATCTTGAAACAGGAGAAATTCCCTGTCTGAAATTGTGTTCGCTGTCAAACAAAATCGGCAGCTTGCCGCTTGTAATATCGCGCCATACTTCGCCTATTTTTTTCATTCCGTCAGCGGAGTTGTTCGTGCGCAATGTTACTTCATTTAATACGTATGCCACAATAGTACCTCTTTTACCATATTTTTACTCTATCGGCGGGCGCAACCCACATGCCGTCTTTTTCGGTTATGCCGAAAGCCGTGTAAAATTCGTCGCAGTTTACAACAACGCGGTTCACGCGCAGTTTATCCTCCGAGTGAACGTCCGTGCCCGCCGCATATTTTGCAAATTCGCGTGTTTTTGTGCTTGCCCATGCCTTTGCCATGGAGTGATAAAGTTTCACATAATCGGGATTTTCAAGCCGCGACGCAACCTCGGTGATGCACTGCACCGCGCCCTGGTCTGCCACGTTCTCGCTTAGCGTCTGCCGACCGTTCATCGGAACACCGGGAATACCCTCCTGTCTGTCATAAAAATACACCAATTTTTCGCAGCGTTTTTCAAATTCCGCATAATCTTCCTTCGTCCACCAATCGGAGGCATTTCCGTTTTCGTCAAATTTTGCGCCGTTGTTGTCAAAAGCATGCGTGATTTCGTGCGCAATGATATATCCGATTGCGCCTAAATTTTCTTCATAAGACGCATTCACATCATACATCGGCGGCTGAAGTATCGCGGCGGGAAAGGTGATGTCGTTTGCGGTTGCGCTGTAACAAGCGTTTACGGTGTACGGATATATGCCCCATTTTGTTCTGTCGGGGGTTGTGCCCTGCAATCCGGACAGATATTCCATATTCGCTTTTGCGATTTCAAGGATATTATAAAAATAACTTCCGCCGTCCGATGCAGACTTGATTTCGGCATTGTCAAGCTGGCTGTCGTGCTTGTCGGGATAGCCTATTTTGGTTCCCATTTTGTCAAGCTTGTTAATCGCTTTTTCCTTGGTTTCCGGGCTCATCCATTCAAGATTATTGATTCGCTCTTTATAAACGGAAATAATGTCATTCACCATTTTAAGGACATCTTGCTTTGCCTCCTCGGTGAAATATTTTTCCGCATAAATCTCGCCGATGTAATCGGGCATTACGCTCGCAACATTCATAACGGCGCGTTCTTCATCTGTGTATGTTCCCGAAATACCGAGATATTCCTGATTAAAGGTGTTTGCCGCGTCGATAAACTCTGTATTGAGCGCACCGCCGTAACCTAAAAGTATGCTTAATTTTGCGGATGTTTTGAGCATTTCGAGGTTTTCGTCCGTGTAAAGCTTTGAAAATTCCTTTGTAAGTTCTTCATCTGTAATAAGGATTTTGTCCTCTTTTTTCAGTCCCGTAATCTCTAAAATTTTGCTTAAATCCATGTCCGGGAAAAGCGACTGAATTTCATCAAAGGTATAGACGTTGTAAATCTTGTCTATATTGCTGTTTTCTTCGGGGTTCAGTTCCTTTTCCGCCAACGTTTTCTCCATATTATAAAAATTTTCAAGCTCGCCGTCGGTTATATTTTCGCCGGCAATGCCGCAAATGGTTTTTAAATATTTAAGGTAACTCGCCTTTTGCGCGTCCGTACCGTTTAGGTAAAAATCTTTTGTAAGATACGGTGCGCACGTTCCGAAATACATAATATATTTTGTGTTGTCCTTAAAATCCGTGGTAATGGAAAATCCCGCAAACGGCGCCGTATAAAGGTTTTTGATAAGTTCTGCTTGAGTGTCCGCGAGCTCTTTTACGCTCTTTGCAGCATTAATGTCTGCAAGATACGGCTTTATCGGTGTAACGCCGATTTTGTTTCGGCTGTCGCTGTCCAAAATGTTTTTGTAAAAATCCGCTATTTTTTGCTCCTTGCTGCCTTTTTCGCCGCCGTTTTCTATCGCCTGCTTGATAATGGCGTTAACTTTTTCCATGCTGTCGTCCTGAAGGTCATACAGCGTCCCCGCTATCATTCGTCCCGGCTTTAATTCAAGCTTGTTAAGTGCGTCCTTATTAACCGCCGCGTAAAAATCGTCCTTTTCGTTTGAGCCGAAAAGCGCATATGCACGCTTTATAAAAATATCTACTTGTTCTTTTGTTACATCGTCATACGGCGAAAAAATTCCGTCCGCCGTGCCCGCGGCAATGCCCGCATCCAGCACAGGTGTAAGCTCCGGCTTTGCCCAATCGGGAATGTCGGTAAAATCGCCGCTTTTCAGCGCAACCCGCGCGTTATGCCCCGTAAGCTGAGGAAGCGTCCCAAATGCACGTGACAGCATTACAAGCGCCTCCGCGCGGTTGATGTTCCAATCCTCGTGGAGTTCGCCGTCGCCGCCGTAGCCTTTTATAATGTCGCTGCGTTTAACGTCCTTGTTGTAATCGTCCGCCGCCGAAAGCAGCATATCCGCAACTTCGCCGCGCGTGGCGTACATATCCGATGCAAACGCCGTGCTTGTAAGCAGCATTGCGGCAGTAAGTCCCGCTGCGACAAGTCTTTTTGTTTTAAAATTCATTTATATCCACTCCGTTAATTATTTGCTTTTACATATTTTAAAAGCAGTATTCCTTTTATTGTAAGCAATAAAAATGCAGTGCTGATTGCATAAGCCTCTCTTGTGAGCGCCAAAAACAATACCGTGAGTATTCCGAGCAGCATCGAGATAAGCGTTAATGCTTTTTGCCCCTTTGTGATTTTAAGGCATGAAAGCGTAATTTTTGCCGCACCACTCAGTATAAGCGGCAAAAACATTATCCAATATATCACGTGGTTAAAAGATATTTTTTCAAGATATACAAGCAGATTTACCGCATATATATGCTCGCCGACGGGATTTGAATAAAGCGGCAAGGCGATAAGCGCAAAATACAGCACGTCGCAAATCCCAAAAAGTAGATCGCACATGTTTTTTATGTTGGATTTATTTTCTTTTTCCGCAATCGAAATTAATCTTTCACCCGATAGCAAGTCATCAATCGATACCGAAAAAAATCTCGATATCTCCTTTAGTGAATCAATGCTCGGATATCCTCTGCCCGATTCCCATTTGGAAATCGCCGTCCGCGATACATATAAAGCCGCGGCAAGCTCTTCCTGTGTAAAACCTTTATTTTTTCTGAGCTCACAAAGTTTTTCGCCAAATTCCATTTTTAACCTCTCAATCATTATTACGGCTGTCAATTATTAATACGGCGCCTTTATAAATGCGGAACAATCCGCAGCTTAAAAGCACTCCGCCGAAAATATCGGTAAACCAATGAACACCCGAAATGAGCCGCCCTATTACCATAAATGCGGAAAATGCCGCCGTTATATACGCAATGGCCTTCACCGCCGCCGTATTTTTAAGTCTGCGTTTTGCCTCGAAGGCAAGCGTCGGCATAACGCTTAAAACGAGCAACGTCGTTGATGACGGATACGATGTTTCCATTCTGCCGTCTATGGTAACGGGTCTGTAATTTATGGGAATCATTTCAAAAATTAAGTAGCCGAGTATTATAACCACATAATAAATTCCGAGAAGCGTTATATCAAGGTCTGCTTTTAATATACTCTTTCTCTTTATTGTTTGCGTAAATCCGATTATGCCAAACATCATGCATACAATAATGGGGATAAGTCCGAGCCAATCGGTTAATGTGTAAAGCGACATATGGACGCCGGTCAGCGCAAAAAATGCCGTGTTCAATGCGGCAAAACCGATGCTTGTTTCGTTTTGCCCCACCGGCTTAACATCAACCGTTTGTATAAGAACCGTCCATATTGCAAATGCGCACACAAACATAATTCCCATAGCCAATAATCTTTTTCCCTTTTTCTTCATTTTTTCTGCTCCCTTTTCGTTTGAATTTGCCGTCAGGCTAAGTCAAGCGTACCATGGTATGCGGAAAAAATAAAGAATTTCAGCGTCACATTAGTGACACCGACGGTGTCACAGCAGTTTTACGGGCACCGCCCGAAAGGGTAATAATATAATTGCACGTATATTATATGTAATAACTCAGTCAACGGTTATAAAGTCGCGCATGTTTGCAAACTTCTTTTCGCCGATACCGCTGACCTTCATTATGTCCTGTATGGTTTCAAACGGCCCGTTTTCCGTTCTGTATTCGATTATGCGCTGTGCCATTTTTTCACCGATGCCTTCAAGCTGCATAAGCTGTTCGCGGTCGGCTGTGTTAATGTTAATGAGTTCGTCTTTGCTTTCTTCATCTTCGTCATACAATTCCTCAAGCGACGGTGTGGGCGCAAGTGCCGACGAGCCTTTTATCACGGCGAATTTTGACGTATGCATATCGCGCACGATAAGTCCTATGGAGAATGCAAAAATAAATACAAATATCCAGCTGTTACTATACGGTTTTTTCATTAGTATCACTCCACATAAAACAACATTCCAATGTATATTATAACAAATATTTTTTTATTTTTAAAGATAATTTACGTAAAAATTTACATATTTTGTATATTTTTGTCGGAATAAGTCACACAAATGCAGAAAAGAAACATGTGTTTTGCGTAAATTTTGCATTTATACGGTGCGTTTCTTTTTGGGCGCGGGGAGTTCGTCATACATTGCGCTGAATAATTCGGTCAGAAAATGCTTGTCATCAACGTTCTCTGCCAAAATCATATCCTTTGCCCCTTCATACGGCGGCTCGTGCGGAGCGTCCTTGAGCATTGCGCAGGCTGCCGGGACAGGTTTTATCAAAAGCCTGTCATCACATAGGTATGCGGCGATTTTTCCTTTATAATATATGATATATTCGCCCATCATTTGCCTTGCGGTTATTTCGTCAAGCTCCGATAACTGCTCCAAAATGAAATCCAGGTATTCCTTACTTGTTGCCATCGGGTTTTAAACACTCCTTCCAATATTGGTTGTCAATCTCCCATAATTTATCTTTTAGGTGTAGATTTTTAAACATTCCGTAAAGAAATTTTACTTTCAGCGAAGGTTTTAAATGTTTCGCATGTTTTTCAACATTTGCCGCCGTTTTATCAAGCTTTTTCATAAATTCTTTTTTGAATTTTTCGGGCATGTCGTTCCAAAAATAACCCCATACCGATTGCGTGACGGTATATGTTCGCGCAATGCCGAGGTAATCCATGCTGTCCCTGATGTCCTTTGCGGCTGATTTTAAACCGCCGCCGCCCGCTGTGGTGATAATAACCGCCTGTTTTTTCAGCATATCAAAGTCGGGACGGTGAACCACCCATCTGAATCCGTAATGGTCTAAAAAGGATTTTATCTGCCCCGGCGCGTGGAAACACCACACGGGACAACAGAATATTATAAGCTCCGATTGCGCAATTGCCTCATTTATCGGTTTTAAGTATTCATACCCGCCGCATTTATCCTCTTTGCCGTGAAGGCATGCGTAACAGCCGCGGCAGATGTGCGGCATGTCGTCGGGGAGGGTAAATTCAAAAACCGTGCCGACATTGTTAAGCTTTGAAATAAAATATTTTGCAGCATTGTAAGTGCTGCTGTTTTTGCGGCTTGTTGCCCGTATCAATGTTATGTTCGTTTTAAACACCTGCTCTTTTTATAATTTACAAAAAGCCACCGTCTGCAATTTTATTAAAATTTTCTCGACGCGGTATCCGTATTTTTCCAACTCTTTCTTGTAGGATAAAAAGGAATGGTCAATCGGTATTCCGATAATTTTTTCAATATCGTTGTATGTAAGCGTGAATTTTTCGGTACCGTTTTCCTGTATCCATACCCACAAGGGTTGGTATTTGCTTTCATTTGATGATTTTGTGCCCGGCATTTTCCAATACCTCCAGTGCCTTGTTATAGTTTTCTTTTTTGACTAAAATATAATCGGTGTTGTAAGTTGAGATTGCGAAAATACCGATTTTGTTTTCAGCCAAAAGCGTTGAAATTTCCGAAAGTATGCCGATGAGGGAAAAATCCAGAACGCCGCAGATGCGAAAGGCGCGCCAGCCGTCATCGCGCGCGGCGGTATTTTCGGGGACGTCGCATGTTAAGCAGACCAATGAATTTTCCTCGTCGGTTTTGCCCGTAAAACAATATTCCGCGTCTAAATTCGCGGACAGGTAATTATCAACCTTGCATATCGAAAAATCGCGGTTGATTGCTTTTATTTCCATATAATATACACCTTCCTGACCGATTGGGTGAATTTAACAATATTATAGTATCTAATATAATGATTGTCAATATTTTGAAACAACTTAATAAAACTTTGCTGTGTAATGCAAATTATGTAAATATAACAAAAACCGCATAAATACCGTACATTCAAGCATTTACGCGGTTTAAAAATGGTCGGGAATACAGGATTTGAACCTGCGGCCTCTTCGTCCCGAACGAAGCGCGCTACCAAACTGCGCTAATTCCCGTTTTTCACCAACGAATAATATTATACCATGCTTTTTTACAAATTGCAAGTGTTTTTTTGAAAAAATTTAATTTTTTATGTTTTTCGGCAAAGTACATATAGTAATTGAGTTGACATTATATCATTTTTGGTATATAATGGTTACATGGTGTAGAATGTTGTAAATTACCAAACAGCACCACGGAGAAATATTTTACACAAGGGAGTATATTTATTATGTACACTGCACAAATTTTATCAGAGAATATCAAGTACCGCGTAAAAAAGAGGAATACGCTGATAGGTACCATGCTGTCCGAATGTAAATTGCGTCCGAACACAATCAGCCGAATATCCGACGATAAAGGCATGCCGGCATTTAATCTTGCAAAAATTGCCGATTATCTTGAATGTTCAACCGACTATCTTCTGGGCAGGACAGATTGTTCAAGTATAACTGAAATTAACACAAGCTTTTTCCGTAAACTTATTTCGGATAAGGGGTTGAATGCAATAAAACCGCAGCTGAAGAAGAAAATGGAGGAGTACGGATTTGAAAAATTGCAGTTAGAACTCAACATTTCAGCACATGATATTGATGTGTTCCTCAATTCTGACGCGCCGTACGGCATAAAATGTACAGATGTGTTTGATAAACTGTTGAAAACATTGGGCACAAATTTATACGATCTGTTTGTTGTTTCAGAAAATGAAGAATAAC
The DNA here is from genome assembly GCA_934487205.1 of uncultured Clostridia bacterium. Taxonomy (GTDB): domain Bacteria; phylum Bacillota; class Clostridia; order UBA1381; family UBA1381; genus UBA1738. The sequence goes on along the minus strand of CAKSRS010000031.1, from coordinate 1,359 downwards.
AGTATTAAGGATTTCCGCCCGATTTTGCAGAATTAGAAATGTTTTCGGCATTATTGCCGCACTAAATATGCTTTCAGGCGGAAAACCGCTTTTTTTATTTGCCGTTTTTTTGCAGATCGGCAGCTGAAGTGCAATATATGCTGCGTTTTTCATGTAATTACTTAAATAATGTAATTGTTAGAATAATTTTCTTGCTGCTTGTCCAAAATATCTTGTAGAGTTATGCTGTCGAGATATTCGGTTATAACGTTATGCAAACCCTCCCAAATGAAAAGCGTCGGGCAAAATCTGCTGCGTTCGCAAGTGTTGTTTTTTTGTTCCAAACACGAAACGGGCGCAAGACTTCCTTCGGTCAGGCGCAAAACCGACCCCACAGTGTATGAAACCGGCGGCTTGGCAAGTTTATATCCGCCTTGAAAACCGCGGGTGGTTTGCAGAAAATCCGACTTATTCAAAATGCTGACAATCTGTTCGAGATACTTTTTTGAAATCCCTTGCCGCTCTGCGATATCTTTGAGAGCAATATATCCGTCATTACGGTGTTCAGCGAGGTCTAAAAGCAGCCGTATGGCATATCGCCCTTTGGTGGAAATTTTCATGATATATACACCTCATTTCATATTACTATAATAACATATATTTAGTAGGTTTTCAAGTAAAAATATAATTTAATGATTATAAAGAGGGAATAGAACAAAAAATAACATTTTTTTCAAAAAAGTCTTGACAAACAGGCATTGTTCTGCTATAATAGATAAAGTCAGCTGATTTGATGAACCGAAACAATAAGCGGGTGTAGTTCAATGGCTAGAATTCCAGCCTTCCAAGCTGGCTGTGTGGGTTCGATTCCCATCACCCGCTCCACATACGCGTCTGTAGCTCAGTCGGATAGAGCAACTGCCTTCTAAGCAGTGGGCCAGGGGTTCGAATCCCTTCAGACGCGCCAATTTTTTGATATGGTGGATATAGTTCAGCTGGTTAGAGCGTCAGTTTGTGGCACTGAATGTCGTGGGTTCGAATCCCACTATCCACCCCACTTTATTCATGACGGGATAACCTGTATTACTGCTGGCAAACGTCAGCCGACATAGGGATGTAGCCAAGCGGTTAAGGCACCGGATTTTGATTCCGGCATTTCGCAGGTTCAAATCCTGCCATCCCTGCCAGGGCCATTAGCTCAGTTGGCAGAGCACTTGACTTTTAATCAAGTTGTCCGGAGTTCGAATCTCCGATGGCTCACCATTGAAAAACCTCGTATCCATGCGGATTACGAGGTTTTTTGCTGTATAGGAAATTGCGTTTTTTGAAAAAGTATGATATAATAGAAAACAAGTCAAAAAAGGCATAACAAAAAGAGGT
>CAKSRS010000030.1 GCA_934487205.1 uncultured Clostridia bacterium | reverse complement strand
TTTCAGCCTTTTTTCTATGCAAAAAATCGAGGACTTTTCATCCTCGATTTTTGTGAGACTTTTTAAACAGCCCCTTTGTTTAATGGAATTTTACGCTTGATTGTATATTCCTTTAATAATTGCCGTCTGATTGTTTTTCAGTGTGAAATGTGATGCGTCAAGCTTTGTTTTTGTGTATAAATTATACCAGTCTATCAGATATACGTCCGCCTTGCCGCCGATATTTGCCGATATTTCCTCATCTTTGCCGGAAATATTGCTTATCATGGCGATGAAGTTTGCCCCGTCCGCGGCAGATACGGTGTATATTCCGTCGGTGTCGCATTGGCAGTATGTCTGATTTTCCAAAGCGAGCATCTCGCCGAATGCCGCAAAGGCATAATAAGTGCTGTATGGCTGCGCCGTCAGCGGGTTGAACAAACTTCCGAAATCGCTCGCGCGCATACGTGCATCATAAAAACACAGAATACTTGTTTTCTTGTTTTGCATGGCACACATCATTGCGGCGGCGTTTGCGCATGCCTCTGATGAGCCGTGGCGCTCGTTCCCGGGCGTGGGGTTCCATTCATTCAGCATGGTTTCAATGTCGCCGCGGCCGTATTCCGTAAGGACTTTGTCCGTATAATCGGCAATTTTTTCCGCGTCCGGCACATTGCAGTATGTGTGCCATGAAAAGAAGTCAAGCGGTGCGTTGTGTTCATTTATATAGGAAAGAAATCCGCGGAAGAAATCTATGTGATACACATGGCTTATGTCCTGCGCCCATGCATCAACGCGCAGATCCACGTCCATGCCGTATTTTTTCGGGTCGGCAAAAATGCCGTAAAATCCGCACGAACCGTACCCGCCGATTTTTATGTCATCGCCGAACCGCTTTTTTAAATGCGACGCCGTCACGGCGTACAGCCGGTAAAAATCCTCGGCGCTCCCCAGCCACATCTGATTTTTTTCGCGTTCCGGCTCAAAATCCGGCTCGTTCCATATTTCCCAATAGGTTATGTCATAGTTAAATCCGTCCGCCCAGCCTTCGCGGTAGTGCATGATAATGTGCTCGCATATCCGTGCCCATTTGTCATAATCGGTCGGCGGATATATGCGGTATGCCTTGATGCTGCTGTAATTTTCTATCGAAACGCCAAGACGGAAAATCGGCTCGCAATCGGCGTCAAACACCGCCTTTATCAGAATGTCGGTAAACGTGAAATCGTATGCGGACGGGTCGTTTTCGTCCGCGGAAAAATCGCGGAAGATGTTCGGTATATCAACATAGAGATTTCCGCCGAACGTACCGCCGACGTCATGCAGTCGCGAATATGTAATGTTTGCGTCGGTAAGATAGTGCATATATGCATCCGACCAGGGTACATACGGCGGCTGACCGACGGAATTCATCGGTTTTATTTTGCCGGTTATTTTGTTAAAATCAAAAATAATATTTGCCATAATAGAACGACTCCTTTAAAATGTTTTGTAATAATATTTTATCATGCCGTGGGAGTCGTTTTCAAGAATTAATATACCGATATGTTTAGTTTATCGCCCTATAATGTGTGATATTTAAGTAAAATGTTATAAAATTCCACCTTTATTGCTTTTTGTTTCGGTACAATCCGCGGTATTCGCTGGGGGTTAGTCCGACCTTCAGCTTAAATGCGCGGATAAATGTGGTGCGGTTGAAAAAGCCTACCGAGCTCGCCAAATCCTCTATTTTTATGTCGGAATTTTCGAGTAAATCTTTTGCTTTGTCAATGCGCAGCTGTGTCAGATAATCTTTAAAGCTGACGTTAAGGTACTGTTTTATTCTTTTCGATAAATACTTTGTCGAGGTGTTGTACTGCTGTGCCAGCTGTTCCAAATAAATATCGTCGGTGAAGTTTTCGTTGATAAACGTCACGATTTCGCCTATATCAATTTTGGTTTTGGAAACCTGCATAGAGTCGGTTATTTTGTCCGTCAGTTTTAATATGTACGCTTTTATGTCGTTTTCCGAACGGCTGACGATGCTGTGCAGAATTTCAAATTCATCGCCTTCATTTTCCGCATCAAATCGAATGTTTTTGGCGCGCATAACCTTATAAAATGTCATTATTATGCCGACGTACACCTGTTGGCGCGATTTTTGCGAATTGTTCGAAACATTCGCGAAAACTTCTTCCAAAAATTCTCTTGCCTTGTCGATGTACCCCGCCATGAGGTAATTTGTCAGAATACTCTCGCTGTTCATTGAAAAGGTGTATTCGTCCTCGGGTCTGTTGAATACGCGCAGAGTGTTGGTGTAAAATGAGTTCATCAGTCCCGACATGGATTCGTTGTGAGTTTTGCGCAGACCATCCGTACCCTTATAGATATTGCCGGTGTAAAAAGATATGTTAATTTTGTCGCCGTCGGCGGCAAAAAGCTTTTTCACGTTTTCGATAACATCATGTACGCGGTCGGAACATGCGTCATTTTCGAGGTTCAGCAGAAGGTACAGCGTGTTGTCCTCCACGGGCAGCGTAAAGGTTGTAAAGTAGCTCGCAAATACCGAATAAATGGCGTTATATATTTCGTTCATCAGCTGAACGCCCGAATAATTAGGGATTGCCGCCGTAAAGGCGCGGTTTATGGTTACATGCATGGATATCGACAGGAAGTAGTCATATCGGAAAATAACCTTGTTCAGCTCATCGTCCGACGGCGGAGTATTTCCGTTTAAAATATCTATCAGATATTTTTCCTGACTGAGCGGCAATGTTATTGAAAGGTTGTGTTTGAGCGTTTCGTTTGTGTGCGAAATATCCGATATGGAGCTGCCGATGTAGTCCCATAATGTTGTATGCGAGGCGGACGGCTTGATGTTAAGCGAATCTATCAGCGTTATAAGGCTTTTCCACGGCGTGTATATTCTGAATGCGCCGTACACTGCGAACAAAAACAGCGCGATAAACAAAAACAGTGCAAAAATTGTCATTGCAAGTGCGGTTTGGGCTACGGTATTGTTTATGTCGGAGTACGGCACGGTTACCGTGTATATGTATCCCCAAAGGTTGGAGCGCTTGGTTGACGTTATGGAAAGATAGCGTTTGCCGCCGACTTTTATGCTGTCGGAATTGGTGTATGTAGATGATTTAATTTTTTTAATCAGATACGGTTCAAACACTTCGTTTTCTGTTATCGATTCGCCGAAAGATGTGTTGTTGACTGAGTCAATCATGTAGATTTTTGTGTTCGGCGTGAATTTGTATATCAGAAATTCGTTAAATATGTTGCTGACGTTCACATTTATAATGATAAGACTTCCCGAATCTATCCCGCCCGCCGATGACAGCACAAGCGGAACCATGATTTTCTGCGTCGAGTTATCCGCAAGCTTGCTGGGGGCAAGAATTTTTTTTGAATTGAGCGGCGAACGGTAGCTTTTAAAGTATGAAATCGGATAATTCTCATAGTGGCATATGTCGCGGAAATATTCTTCCTCGTCATAAACGCCCGATTGAGTTATTACAAAAGCGGCATTTTTGTTGTAAATCGCGATGCTGTCAATAAGAGTTGATGTATTTTTTACCGTTTTTAAAGCCGCGGCGGCGGATAATGTATGAGTATAATCGTCTGTCGCGGGTTTTGTGTCGGTTGTGAGCATGTACTTTATGTCCGCGTTTGATGAGAAGAAGTTGGCGCTGTTTATTATCAGATTCATCTCATTTTCCGTCTGCTTAAGAAAATGGTTCAGCTCGTTGGAATAATTCGCAATAATAAGGGATTTGTAATTGTTTATGTAGTATTCCTTTGACACCGCCGCGAAAACCAGAGTTATGACAACGGGTATGCAAAGCATTAAAATCAGCTTTTGTATCGTTTTGGAGCCGAGTACCTTAAAATTGGAATAAATAGACAAAAAATCACACCCTTTATGGTTATTTTTTATAAATATATTTTGATTATACACAAGCAAGTTGAATTTGTCAACCAAAATGCTTAAAAAGTCCACCTTTTATGACATGGGCGAAAAATTAAACATTATTATGGTGGATAATTATCACGAAGGAAAAATGTACCTCTTGAATTAAATATGCGGGACGGCTTATAATGGATTTATGAAGGACGGGTACAACGTCAAAATATAAAGAGAAGAAAGAGAGGAATTTATTATGAAAGCAAAAAGGGTTATCGCGTGTGTACTTGCCGCGGCTATGTCGGCGGGAATGTTAAGCGGCTGCGGCGGCACTGCGGGAACGAGCTCGGGCAAAACGGAAATCTCAATCGGCAAGTGGCCGACGAAGGAGGGTTCGGAGCTTGACAACTACAACCGAGTAAAGGAAGAATATGAGGCGAAGTATACTAATGTAACAATTCTGCCGGATAACTGGACTTTTGATTTGGGGACATTTTATCCGAAGGCGGAGGCGGGACTTTTGCCGACGCTGTTTTCTACATATGTGACGGAGGTTCAGCGCATGAAGGACAGCGGATATGTGGCAGACCTTACCGATGTGCTGAAAAAGAACGGTTATGACGGAATGTTTAACCCCAAGATGCTGGACATAGTTTCAAAAAACGGAAAAATATATGCGCTGCCGTGGGCAGGCTCGGTTTTCGGACTTGCGTATAATACGGAGATGTTCCAGGCGGCGGGACTCATGCAAGAGGACGGAACGCCGATGCAGCCCAAGGACTGGAACGAAATGGCGGAATTTGCGGTTAAGATAAAACAGGCAACGGGGAAACCGGGGTTTGTAATTCCGACGGCGAATAATAATGGCGGCTGGGTATTCTCATGCCTTGCATGGTCGTACGGCGTTGACTTTATGGAACAGCAGTCGGACGGTTCATGGAAAGCGACATTTAATACGGACGAAGCGGCGGATGCTTTGCAGTTTGTAAAGGATTTAAAGTGGAAGTATGATGTTCTTCCGTCAAACACGCTTATCGATTACAATGAATATATGAAGGTTTACGGTACGGGCGGCGCTGCGATGGCAATTCAAGCGGGCGACATTGCGGCGAAGGTTACGCAGTATGATATGAAACCGGACAGTCTGGGTATGATGGCGCTGCCGCGCGGACCAAAGAGATGGGTTACGCTTTTGGGCGGCATGCTTGACTGTGTATCCGCACAGGCAGACGATGCGCAGATCGACGCGGCGGTAAAATGGTTTGAAATGTTCGGCAGAAGTTTCAAACTGACCGACGAATCGAAAAAGAGTATCGAAAATAAAATCAATACGAGCGTTGATAAGGGCGAGCTGATCGGCATAAAGTCAATGCAGGTATGGAAGGACGATGCGGAAAGCATCAAATATGAAAACGAACTTATTGACAAAAATGTAAATTCAAATCCGAACCATGTGCGCCTTTATAACGAATTTGTAGCGGCGTCGGAAGTGGAATGTCAGCCGGAAGAACCGGTTTGCGCACAGGATTTGTACGGAATTTTGGATAACTGCATACAGGAAGTTCTTACGGATAAGAATGCCGATTGTAAGGCGATTTTGGAAAAGGCAAACGCCGATTTCCAAAGAAATTATCTTGATAATCTCGATAACGAGCAGTAAAAACACGGGGCTTGCGCGCACTGCCGAAGGCGGTGCGCGGCAATTGCCGGATTGAGAAAGGTCGGTAATATGTTGAATAAAAAATCTGCGCAGCAGACGCATGGCAGTATTAAAAAGCAGCAGCTTCTAAAAAATCTCAGTGCGTGGCTGCTGCTTTTGCCTACGGTGATAGTTCTTTATCTGATAATCTGGCGGCCGATGGTTACGGGAACGATATGGTCGTTTTTCAGTATGAAGGGTTATACACCGACGAAATTTGTCGGACTTAAAAATTATATTGAAGTTATAAAGGATACACAGTTTTTGCCGACAATGGCGAATACGCTTGTGTATGTTTTCTGGTCGCTGATAGTCGGATTTGTTCCGCCGATAATTATCGCCGTGATGATAAATGAGATGGTGCATTTCAAAAACGGTTTCCGTGTTTTGATATATCTCCCGGCGGTAATTCCGGGTGTAGCGGCGCTGCTTATGTGGTATTACATGTATTATCCCGACGCAGCGGGACTTTTGAATACCGTTTTGATAAAAATGGGAATGGAACCTTATACATGGCTTAATGACGGAAGATTTACCATTTTATATATTACGATTGCCATGACATGGTCGGGACTGCCGAGCGCGATGCTTTTATATTATGCGTCGGTACAGTCGATATCCGCCGAACTTTACGAGGCGGCGATTATCGACGGCGCGGGACTTATCCGCCGCATACGGCACATAACTTTTCCGCAGCTGCGCGGAATAATTCTGCTTAATTTTGTCCGTCAGATTATAAGCGTTTTTCAGGTAAACGAGCAGCCTATGGCGATGACGGGCGGCGGACCGAACAATGCGTCTTTATCGCTGGGATTTCAGCTGTATAAATACGGCTTTGTAAACGGCAGAGCGGGACATGCGCTTGCATTGGGCGTTATAATGTTTCTTATTTTAATAGTGTTTACCTGCTTTTATTTCTATCTGAACAAAAAGATAGAGGCGGATTATTAGTACATGGAGGGCAGGAAAATGAAAAAATTCAGTGAAAAACCTACGGGCATACTTTGCAGCGCCGACCTTAAAACATTTAAGGGACGATTGTTTTATTGGGTAATGTTCGCTATTCTTGTAATTTTGTGTGCCGCGGCAATTCTGCCGACGCTTTGGGTTATTCTGACGGCGTTTAAAGATACGCAGGAAATATATCAGGGGATAAGCTTTTTTCCGAAAAATCTGACGGCGGAGTTGGCAGTGCAGAGGGTTAAAGAGGCATGGTCGCTACTCAAAATTCAGCGGGTGTTTGTAAATACGCTTATTCTGTCTTTGGGCAACGTTGTATTCACGCTGATAGTCTGCGGATTGGGCGGATACGTTATATCAAAGCTTAAACCAAAGGGCACAAAGCTTATATTTGCGCTTATTGTATGGACGATGATGATGCCGAGTCAAATGCGTATAGTGCCGCTTTTTATGTCTTTTCTGAGCTTTCCGCTGATAGGAAAATTCTCGTGGGAGGTGAGCCTTATCAATACGTATTGGCCCATGTGGCTGAACGCGGCGGCAAATTCTTTTAATATAGTATTGTTTAAAAACTATTTTGATTCGATACCCGTATCGTACATAGAGGCAGCAAAGCTGGACGGTTGTAATGATATAAAAACATTTTTCAAAATCATGTTGCCACTGAGTATGCCGATTGTTATTTATATATCAATTATGTCGATGAGCAGCGGCTGGACGGAGTTTTTCATGCCGTACCTCGTTCTGAGCGATAAAGATTTGCGGACATTGCCCGTAATGATTTATTCGATGAAGAGTGATACGTCGGTAAAAATGAATACGTATATGATGGCGCTTGTATTTTCAAGCATACCGCCGTTTATAATATTTGTCTTGTTCCAGCGGCACATCATGGGCGGTATAAACATAGGCGGTGTAAAGGGCTGATACATGGACGGTCTGCATTTTTGCGGACGGAAAGGCAGGGCATTATGCATAAAAAACTAATAATCGGGATAGCGCTTGCGGCATGCCTTACGGCATCGGCTGCGTCGGCGGAAATCCCGCGGTTTGTTTGTGACGGCGGAATAGAACTTGCCGGCGAAATACAGGGAATACGCGTCGGACAAAAGGTGACGCTCACCGTCACCGACGCCGCGTCGGATTTTTACGGCGAGAATATATGGAGCGGCGGAAATTCGGACGGAATTGCGTACTACGGCGATATCGACGCGGAAACGGAAAATAAATATGATTTCAAATTTGCGCTGGAAAACAGCGGCCGCTACAGTGCGTTTATAGGTGCGGACATTCTCAAAGAGCCGTACATAATAGATTTCGACTTTATTGACGCGGAGAAAAACGCCGCAGCGTTGGCGGAACTGACCGCGCCGGACGCGGATATAGAAAGTATTCTGAGGACGAAAAGCAATGATTTGGGGATTTTTAGTGATATCCGCAATGTGACCGATTTGTCGGAGACGGCGGATATTCTGCGTAGGTCTCTTGCGGCGGTGCAGAATCCGGATTCCGATACGGCGGCGGAGCTTGCGCAAAAGTCCATGTTGGCGGCGGCGCTTAATAAGAAGATGATTTCGGATATCGGCAATTATACGGAAATTTTCGAAAAGGACGAAATATTTAAGCACTATGACAAAAATTTCTCAAAAAATCTGACAGATACCATGTCGGGCAGAGGGATAAGCAGTGCGGAGGAGTTTGACTCCGAGCTGAAAAGTGCGATTATTTTGTGTACTGTAAATAATTCCGGAAATGCGGAAAAAATACGCGCGGTTCTGACCGATTACAGTGCGTATATGGGTATAAATTCATCTAAAATCACGACGTCTGTCTGCACAGCGGCGGCGCGCGGAGGATTTGCCGATATTGCGGCAATCGCGGCGTTTGTAAACGGCTATACCGAACCGACGCAGCCGTCGGGCAGCGGTGGGGGTGGCGGCAGCTCAAGCGGAAATAACAGCTATGGCGGAACGGTTATAACCGTCCCCGTAAATCCGGCACAGACGAATGAGGAATATGATGTATTTACCGATATAAAGGACGCGGAATGGGCAAGAGACGCAATAACAAAGCTTTACAATAAGGGCATTGTAAACGGACGGAGCGCGACGGAGTTTTGTCCGAATGATGCCGTAAAGCGTGAAGAATTTGTAAAGATGCTGACCGACGCGCTCAAGGTCGAACTGGTCGGCGGGAATATAGAGTTTACCGATATATTGCCGGACGACTGGTGTTATAAATATGTAAGAACGGCGAAACTTGCGGGGATAGCAAGCGGCGTTTCGGATACGGTATTTGGAAAGGGCATGAATATCACGCGGCAGGATTTGTGCGTTATGGTTTATAACGGCATGCAGGCGTGCGATATAGAATGTACCGAAAAAACGGCGGAAAAGCTGTTTATTGATTCGGACGAAATTTCGGAATATGCGCGCGGCGCGGTATCGGCGCTGCAAAAAGCGGGGATTGTTTCGGGTGACGAAAACGGATATTTTAATCCCGCGGGCAGTGCGACAAGAGCCGAAGCGGCGAGAATAATTTACGTATTGTTGGGATTTTTGGAATAAAGCCGTACAGCGAAGGGAGTTAATTATGTCAGGTATAAAAAAGCATATATCAATACTTGCGGCGGCGGTGCTGTTTATATGTCAGATTCCGTGCATCGCGTCGGCGGAAACCGCGGCAGCGGCGCGTGCAAAGGAAATCACGGTGTTTAACCGATTGGGAGTTTTGAATATAGATACGGAGGAAGGCTATGACGAGAACGCCGCCGTGACGCGTGCAAAATTTGCGGACATGACGGCGAAGGCAATTTGTGCGGCGCCGTCCGAAAACGTGCGGTATTTTGCCGACGTTCCCGCAGACTATTGGGCGGCGGGCAGTATAAACGCCCTGTTTGAGGCGGGCGTAATAAGTCCGTCGGCAGACAAAAAATTCAATCCGGACAGTCCCGTAACGTATGAACAGGTGTGTAAAATTATTGTTTGCGCAGCGGGATACGGCAATTTTGCCGCGTTTGAGGGCGAGCCCATGTCCGCTTATGTTAAAACGGCGGAGAATATGGGCGTTTCGGCAAAAGTCAGCGACAGAACAGCTGTCAGCATGGCGGAGGCGGCGGAGCTTTTGTATAAAGGCATGTCGGCAAATGCCGTTTTGCCGTCGGGCGTAAATAAAGGCAGTGTAGATGATGAAAAAACGCTGTTTTCGATTTATCACGGCGTTTATACCAAAAAAGGTGTAGTCACGGCTGTGTACGGCGCAAATTTACGGGACAGCGCCGAAGTCAAAAAAGGCGGTGTGCGGATTGACGATACCGAAATGTCGCTTTTCGACGGCAGCGGCATGGACGAAATGTTCGGAAAGTATGTTGAATATGTGTACCGTGAGGAAACGGACGGCACATATACGCTTTTATATGCGGAGCCGGTTAAAAGCCGTTCCGATGAGCTGGTGATAAGCGCCGATTTGATACATAGTTTTGACACGGCGAATTTTCGGCTCAGGTATTATAAGACGGAAGAAAAATCTTCCACGGCGTACCGCGATATAGAAAAGGGCATACAGGTTGTGTATAACGGAAAGCCATTCGGCGGCAATCTTGCGGACGTCATGAAAGATTTTGCCGAGGGAAAAATGCGCGGCAGCGTACGCCTTTTAAATAGCGGTGACGGCGCGGACTGTAATCTTATGATTATAAAAAGCTATTCGGTTTTCATTGCGGGCAATTATGACGGATACAATAATATTTTGTACAGCATTGACGCGTCGCGTACGATAAATCTTGACAATTATGATATTTTGATTATCCGTGATGTTTACGGAAACGAGTCGCAGCTGCCTTCCGATATGCCGTCGGTGTTTAATGTTGCGGAATCGGAGGACGGAAGGTATGCGGAATTTATCGTATGCCGCGGAAAAAAGGAAGGCAGACTGGATAAATTCGACTTGGAGGAAGAAACTGCCGTTATCGGCGGCGAAACCGTAAAAGTCGGGAAAAATGCAATTGATGATTTTGCGCTTTTGAATATCGGCGCCGATGTTACGGCTGTGCCGGACAGCTTCGGATATATTGTCCGGGTGCAGGCGGGCGGCGAGGATATGCGGGTCGTATACGCGATGAAGGTAAAAAGCCGCGATGAATATGACAGCAAATTCTGTATGACCGTCTATGAGCAGGATAAAGCGTTCCATTTATATGATATTGCCGACAGAGTGACGGTGGACGGTACGGGTTACCGCCTTCCGGAAGGGTACAAAAAGTTTTTTGCCGCATTTCCGGGCGAGATTGAGGTAAGCAACACGGACGATTACATAAAGGTTAATTTTACAAGACAGATTTTGCGCATAAAACTCAATTCACGCGGCGAAATATCCGAGATAGACACATATAATCTTGCCAACGGCGAGGACGAAAAAAATACGCTTACAAGACTGCATGACGGTTCGGAGGAACTCATATATTCATGGAATCTCAAGCGATTTGGCATGGATACGCTGTATAACAGTTCGCAAACGAAACTTTTTGTTGTGCCGAGTGCAAATGCCGAAGGCAAAATTCTGATAAACGGTGAACCGTGCGAGGAAACCGCGGATATGTACAACACGGCGCACACGTTTGAGCATGACTGGTATTATGCGATAGAATCGTATAATTACAACGAAAACAATAAATATACCGATGTTATCGTGTTAAAGCAGAAACCGATAAATGATTACGATACGGTGTTTATGTATGACAAATGCGTGGCGGCTCTTGATGAGGACAATCTTCCCGTAAAGCAGATTATGGGTTATGCGGGCGGCAATACGGTAAAGTTCCCGGTTGACCGAACGGCGGAGAGCAAGCTTGCGGGGCTTACGCGCGGCGATATTCTGCGGGTGGTTACCAATTCTGCCGAAACGTCGGTGTGCGATATAATCAAGATGTTTGATGTGCGCACGATGACGTTTAACAATGACGGTGTAAATTCCAACTGGTACAGCGGTCTCGGCAAGGGCGACAGCAGCGCATGGCAGTGGAATTACCGCAACGCCAAATTTCAGCTGGCGAAGGGATATGCGCTTGAAACCAACGGCGGCGTTATAAAAATCACATATAACGGTGTGGATTTGCCGTACGGCGTTTTTGATGAGGCGGTAGACGGCGGCAGTACGAAGTACACGATATATGATGAAAACGAGTCGGAGAAAAACAGGATTCGCAGCGGAGATATAAGCGATGTCCGCAGCTATAAGCTGACGGGGAAAAATTGCTCAACCGTTCTGCTGAATTTAAGGTCGGGCGCGCTTAAACAGATTTTTGTATATCAGAAAGCATTGGGCCGTTAAGTTTTTGGAGGTAAAAAGGGTGGATATAAAGAAAATATTTTGCGCGGTAATTGCGGCGGCGATTGTATCATGCGAAGTGCCAATGCCGGCGGTATCGGCGCAGACGTCCGATTTTGCCGAGGCAGTTTTTGGGACGGAGGTTGCCGTTTCGGGTTTTGCACGCGTTGAAAACGACAGTGCCGCCCTACCGCAAACATCGGCTCTCGGCGGGCAGGCATGCCTTCTGATGAGCCCCGATGAAAACGCGCATGTAAATTTTACGTTTGAAAACAGCTTTAAAGCCGGTATTCATGACGGGTCAGTGTATGATTTTGAGGTAACATATCATGACGGCGGAAAGGGATTTATAGCGCTCGAATATGATTCGGAAAAGCTGACGGCAAAATCCGCGGGGACGATTTACACGAGCGGTACGGACGAGTGGAAAACAGCGGTGTTTTCGGTGGACGACGGATTTTTCTATAAGCGAATCGGCGGAAAGTATGACTTCCGTCTCGGCGTAAAAATAAGCGGAATTGATGAGACGGTGTCCGCGGCGGTAATGGCGGTGAAGAGCGTCCGCGTTACGCGGCGGAGGGACGTAAATCCCATTTACGTCACCGCGCAGACGGACGAGTCCGGCAACGCGTTCCGCTGGTATGACGAGAGCAAAATAATCAGCACCAAGATTGAAAACGTATCGGCACAGGACAGAACGGCGGCGGTGCGGTTCAGGCTGATTGACGAAGGCAACCGCGTGTATTTTGACAAAACGCAGACATATGACATTAAATCGGGAAAAAGTAAAAATGTTGATGTCGACATCGGCAGTGTGACGGACTGCGGAATTTACCGCTATGTTGTAACTGCAGAAAGCGGCGGGATTAAATCGGAATTTAATCCGTTTAATGTCGCCGTGCTCAAAACCGACCCCAGCGGTATACTGAACGACGAGGTTATGTTCGCGGCGCATCTTGAATGGTACGGCGACAAAACGGTGCAAAAAAACGGCGTTGATATGATAAAAAAGTCAAATTCCGCGGGAATACGGTCAAACTTTGACTGGAACTCGATGGAATCGGACGGTACGCTTGACTGGAATAATCATAACATGAAAAACGTCACGGAGGAACTGAAAAAACAGGGTCTGCGCCTTTTGCCGATTATGAGCGGGCCGAGCCTTGACTACTGTTCGGCGTGGAACGAAATGCCGAAAACGACAAAACAGCTTGAAGGCTGGCGGAAATATGTCAGATATTCGGCGGAAATCCTTAAAGAGTACGGCGTGAAAGAGTATGAAATCTGGAACGAGCCGAATCTTGCGTCTTTTAATCTGAATAAAGACGGCGGAGCGGTTTATGCCGCGCTTTTGCGCGCGTCGGCAGAGGAAATAAAGGCGGTTGATCCGACGGCAAAGGTGGGCGGCCCCGCCGTTACGGGTATAAACGGATATTGGGGGCGCGACTATTTCACGGACGCCATGGATGCTGGCATGGGCGATTATGCTGATGCGGTGACATTGCACGCATATGCCGATGACGCGGCGGAAAAATCCGACATGCCGCAAAGTATCGAATGGTTCAGAAATAAATTCCGCGAATACACCGGAAAAACGGCGGAGGTCTGGAGCAGCGAATCGGGTTACAGTTCGGCGGATGAAGGTATTGACGAGCGAGCAAAGGGCGCTTTTAACAGCCGTGCGACTGTTTACTATAAGGCGGCGGGACTGTGCGATAAGGTGATATTTTACAATTTTGAGAAAAAGGGCGTTGTAAAAACCGATAAGGAACATCAGTTCGGCCATGTCAGCCCGGCGAGCGCATACGGGGATAAATCGGGCAAGAGCTTTGTCCCGGAAATCAGCTATGCCATGATTACGGGCATGAATTATGTCATGGCGCGCACTGCAGGCGGCGAAATTATTGATTCCGACGATAAAAATGTGCGGATTTGCAGTTTTGACAGTGATAAATTCGGCAAAAAGGTGCTTGCACTGTACACTCTCGGCGATGCGAAGTGTGTGACGCTTAATCTCGGCGCCGAAAATGTCACATATTATGACTCTTTGGGCAACGCGGAGGAAATCTGCGGCAAGGACGGTATTTTTACTTTCAAAGCCACGTCGGAGCCTATGTATATTGTCGGCGATATCGAAAATCCCGTGTTTGCGTCGGAAAACAGCATGTTAAGCTTTGACGCGGGCGATATCCGTGCGTCGGAGAACGGACTTATAAAAATAGATTTGGAAAAGTATACTGCGGACAATTTTGAAGTTGAGGCGGAATTGCCGCAAAATGCCGTGTTGGTTCAGAACAGAGGTTTTTCGGGGAACAATGCCGAACTGATTTTGAAAAATTGCGCATCTGTCGGCGAAACGGGGCGCGTTACCGTGAGAGTAACAAACGGCGGAAAAACGGTAGCTGTGTATGATGTAAACATCAAAACGGCGTTTGAAGATGCCGGCACCGATACGGTACAGGTTGATATAATCGGCAATAAGACGAATGAGTATAAGCCGACCGAAACAATGAAGGCGGACGCCGTTTTCGGCAGCACGTCGGATACGGACATTCAGTTTACCGCAAGATATGATTTGTACCGCGGCGGGGAGCTTTTGCGTTCGTGCAGCAGAGATTACAGCCTTGCGCCGTACGGCGTGTGCACCGATTCGCTGATAATCGCTGAAAGCGGCGCGGGCGAATATGAACTGAAAATAACGGTTATATCGGAAACATTTTCGCCGATAGAAAAGAGCATTGTATTAAAGCGATTGGCGGAAAATGAAAATAATGTGTTCACAATAAAGGGGCATATTCCGTCGGGGCGCGAAGGCAGTGCGGCGGCGCTGGTTGTGTTCGGCGCTGACGGCGGCTACGGAATTGACGGACCGTACCGTGGGATTTTCAGCGACCAGTGCGTTACGGGAATTAACGGAGAGTTCAGTTTTAAAATAAGCGTTCCGCAATCCGATATAAGGGCGTATGTCATATCGTCGGACGGCAACGTAACGGAGTTCGATTTTTCGCCCGATAAGACGGAGCGGACAACGGTATATCTGGTTAAGGAGCTTATAAATGCCGGCGGATTTTCCGCAGAGGAATTAATGGCAGGCGGTATAAGCTATATTGCCGAATGGAAAAATACCGAATCGGCGGTCGATTATGATATATACTGCGCCTTGTATAAGGATAAGCGGTTGGTATCGGTGAAAAAGATTAACGATACGCAGGATGCGGCGAGACTGTCATATAAACGGTATGATGCCGATACTGCGCATAAGTTTGATGAAATAAAGGTTATGATATGGAAGGGCGGAAGTATGCAAAATATTTCCGATAGTTATGGAACGGAAAGGGGCGATTGAGCATGAAAAAAATAAAATCGGCGGCGCTTGCAGCGGCGCTGTCAATAATTTTTTCGGTAATGCCGTGCCGCGCGGCGGAAAATGCAGCCGTACTGGAAAATATTGCCGCAGCCGAGCTCGGTCAGAGCCTTTCGCAGTCGGGATTTGAAAAGGTTGAGCCGGGTACGTCGCAAACACCGGAGATTGCCGTGCGCGGCGGTTCATATTGCTGGCTTTTGGATAAATTGCAGGGCGACGGCAAGGCGTTTATAAATTTCAAGCTTTCCAAGGATTTTAAAGGCACGCGTGACGGGTCTGAGTATGAAATTGAGTACGAATACTATGACTCGGGCGAGGGATTTGTGCGGCTTGTTTATGATTCCGCGGCAAAATCAGCGGAGATAGGCGATACCGTCTACACGCAAAATAAAAAGGTGTGGAAAACGCGGAAGATTGTGCTGTCGGACGCGCTGTTTGAGGGGCGGCTTGACGGAAAATACGACTTCCGCCTGACGATAAAAGAAAACGGCACGGGCAGTACCGCGTCGGGCGAGTCGATAGGCATACGGAGCGTTACCGTTCGTCGGATTGCGGCGAAAAATCCGATTTTTGTTTCCGCCGATACCGACGAGCCGGGAAACAGCTTTGCATGGTATGCGGAAAGCAAAATAATCCGCAATCGGTTTGAAAATCTGTCGAATGAGGAAAAGCGGGTAAATATCCGCTACTATCTCATAAACGGAAATTACCGGATTTATTTCGATAAAACCGACTCCGCCGTTTTTGCGCCGGGCGAGGTGCGGGAGAGCGAGCTTGACATAGGCGAGCTGAAACGTGCGGACATTTACAAGTATCATGCGGAAATAACGTCGGAGGACGGAAGTATAAATTCCGATTATGAGCTTTGCGATATTGCGGTTTTAAAAACCGACCCGAACGGGATTTTAAATGATGATGTTCTGTATTGTGCGCACCTTGAATGGTACGGCGATACCAAGATTAAAGAGGACGGAATAAAGCTGATAAAAATGTCAAATTCCTATGGGATACGGTCAAGTTTTGACTGGAATTCGATGGAGCCGTCAAAGGGTACGCTGGACTGGAATAATCACAATATGAAGTTTATTGTGGAGGAATTGTATAAAAACGGACTTCATTTAATTCCGTCGATAAGCGGGCCGAGCCTTTTCTACTGCGAGTCGTGGAACGATATGCCGTATACTGCAGAACAGCTTGCGGGGTGGCGGAATTTTATCGCGTATGCCGCAAAAACGCTGAAACAATACGGCGTTACGGAGTATGAAATCTGGAACGAGCCGAACATCGCGAATTTTAACAAATACTTAAATGACCGCCGCGGCGATGCGTATGCAAAGCTTTTGGAAACGGCGGCGGAGGAGATAAAAAAAGTTGACCCGACGGCAAAAGTCGGCGGGCCGTCGGTAACCGGCATAAACGGGCATTGGGGAAAGGACTATTTCACCG
Organism: uncultured Clostridia bacterium; assembly: GCA_934487205.1. Classification (GTDB taxonomy): domain Bacteria; phylum Bacillota; class Clostridia; order UBA1381; family UBA1381; genus UBA1738. Next base: position 15,153 of record CAKSRS010000030.1, on the reverse strand, counting down.
AGGCGATGGATGCGGGCATGTATAAGTATGCCGACGCAATCGTGCTGCACCCGTACGAACAAAAGCCGCCGGAAATCTGCGGAATGGACGAAAATATAAAATGGTTTAAGGATAAATACCGCGAAAAGGGCATTGATGACCCCGATATATGGAACACCGAGCTCGGTTACACCACGGCGGACGACAATGTCGCCGATGAGGAGGCAAAGGGCGCGCTTAACTGCCGCACGGTACTTTTGTACAAATCGAAGGATTTGGGCGAGCGGTGCTGTATATACAATTTTGAACAGAAGGGCACGATTTTGACAGACCGCGAGGATATGTTCGGCAGCGTGAGCCCGGCGTCGTATAAGCTTAACCGTGAGGGCAAGCCGTTTATCCCGACCGAGGCGTTCGGCATGGTTACGGGTATGAATTATGTTATGGCGCAGTCCTCACCGGACGGAGTGTTTGATTCCGCCGACGCAAATGTGCGCATAAACCGCTATAAAAGCGACAAATTCGGTGCGAAAATCGTTTCGCTCTACGCGGTAAACAATTGTGAAAATGTGACGCTTAATCTGGGCGCGGACAAGGTCGAAGTTTATGATTCGTACGGCAATGCGCGCGAAATGTACGGCGAAAACGGAAGATATACCTTTCTTGCAAACAGCCGTCCCGTGTATATTGTCGGCGATATAAAGAAAACGGAGATTGAAAATGATAACCGCCTTTTTGATTTCGGAACGGCGGAAGTACAGGCGGCGGAGAATGACATTGTCAAGCTGAATATACAAAGTTTTTGCGGCGATGATTGTGAGATTACGGCGGAACTTCCGCAGAATACCGAGCTTGTTTCAAACAGCGGATTTAATGGCGGCACTGCGGGAATTTTGCTGAAAAATATGTGCAAATCGGGTGAGAAAAGCCGTGTTACGGTTAATATCACGCGCGGTGGAAAACTTTTGGGGAGCGCCGATTATGATATCGTATCGCAGGAGGCGGTGCTGCCGAAACTGTCGATAGGGCTTGCCGACGGAATAGATTTAAACCGCTGGCGTGCAAGCGCGGATATTAAGAATGTGTCGCAGTCGCATGCGGCAAAGGGCTACATTGAATTTCAAAGTCCGGCAAGCTTTAAGGCTTTGGGCAAGATTAATATAGGCATAATTCCGCGCGGACAAACGGGGCGCATTGAATTCAATCTTCCCGAGATAGCGCGAAAGGGGCAGTATTCTCTGGAATACAGTATATCTTTGGCGGACGGGAGCAAGACGAGTTTTACCGATAATATTGATTTCACGGTTGCCGCATATGCAAAAAATAAACCGAAAATCGACGGCGAAATTCAAAAGGGCGAATGGAATGCGAACACGTTCATGTATGCCGACGATATCGGGCAAGTCAAAAAAATTTCCGATTGGCGCGGCAATAGCGATTTGTCGGGAAAAACGTGCGTTATGTGGGACGAGGACGGTTTTTACATGTGTGCGGAAGTGACCGACGATATATTCTGCCAGGAAAATCCGCCTTCATCATGCTGGCAGGGCGACAGCGTGCAGGTCGGCATAATGTATGGCGAGGAAGGCTTTTTAGCGATAGGACAGGGACAGGCAACATTCCATGAAATCGGCATTGCGCTCACACCGGAAGGCGCGGCGGCGTATCGGTTTTTATCGCAGGATTCATGCTATGCGGAAGGGATTTGCCAAACGGCGCAGACCGCGGTGAAACGTGACGGAAACAAAACATATTACGAATTTTTCATTCCGTGGAAAGACCTTTTAAGACCGACCGACGAGCCGCCGAAAGCGGGCGACAAACTCGGATTTTCGTTCCTGATAAACGATAACGACGGAAACGGGCGCCGCGGATGGATTGAGTATGCGGGCGGCATCGGCGAAGAAAAGAATACGGCGCTGTTTACCGGTATTGAATTAATAAAGCCGTAAGTTTTAAGAAAGGGTAAAATGAAGTATGAAAAAAATCAGTTTTTTAATAATTATTGCTCTTTTGGCAAGCCTTATTCCGACATGGACGGCATTTGCCGATGACGGTGCGGAATTTGAGTATTACTATGATTTTGGGAACTATTCGGCGGGCATGGCAAGCCGCGTCATGCCGGACGACAACTGGTCATATGAAAAGACAAACGGCAGCCGCCACAAATTCGGCTCATATGAAGATGCCGAAACGGGCAATGTGTCGATGCAGATTGGCTATGGCGGCGAACCGATTTTGTGGTTTCATCGGAACGTGACGGCGGGCAAGCTGCACATAAGTTTTAATTTCAGCTTTACGGGTGCCGGGCGGCGGTGTCTTGTCATGCTTTATGACGGGCGCAAGGCGAATGACGCATACACAATCGGCATTGAGGATACATACTATTCCAAAGCGGCGTATATAAACAGTCCGGCGGGCAAGCTGCGCTGGTATCAGACAGACCCCGGCTCGGATAATGCGTTTTCCATGATAGGCTGGAATGCTCAGACGAGCGACAAGGCAATTGAGGTTCAAAAGCAGTACCGCATGGATATTATCACGACCGAAATCGGCAGTTCCGACGCGTCGGCGAATTATTATCTGGATGGGCAGCTGATAAACGAGAGTCCGGTGTATTTTTCGCAGTCGAAAGGGTTTAAAGCTCTTGCGTTCCGCTGTGAGGGCGAGAATGACAGCAGTACGATGCTGCTTGACAATGTAAGGGTTAAGCGGTTTTTCGGCGAGGAGGGAATAACGGGTACGGTAAAGGGTTCAAGTCAGATTCCGCGTGAAAACGGCGAGCTGGAAATTGCGCTTTCCGAGCAGGTTGACCCCGCATTGCTTATACCGGCGAACATAACCGTAACAAACCGCGCGACGGGCGAAAATGTCGGCGGATTTGACGTGATAAGCGCATCCGCGGACGGATTTAAGATAAAATTTACCGAGACGTTAAAATCGGGAACATATGAGCTTATGCTGAGTGACAGCGTGCGCGGAGGCGTGCTCAATTCAAAAATGACAACGCCGGTGGAATTTCGGACGGAGTACCGCACCGAGAGAAAGCATGTGGAATATTTGCGGCTTGATTTTGATGATTACACATACGAGCCCGATGAGGAAAATCCGCCGTCCGCCGAAGGCGAGGATAACAGCACGCTCCCGGCGGGATTTCGGAATATCGGCTGTCTTGAAAATACATATGCCCGAAGCGTTGCAGGGCGGAGCGGCGAGGATACCGACCATGCGCTCGGATTTGTAAATCCGCCGTCAAGCCGAAGTCAGGCGCGGTTTATATACACGTTTGCCGACGCTGTCGCACCGCTTTCGGAGTATGAAATAAGCTTTGACGTAAAGTACGATAACATGTACTGGTACATGTATCTGCTTGATCCGGGCGATGATGATGCGAACACTGCTGGTTATAAGGAAAATACGGCAATTGCCGCTATCAATTCCGGCGGGAATTTATACTATGCGGAACAGAGAACCGCGTCTAAGCTGAAAAAAATATCGGAACTTACCGTGCCCAAAAATGAGTGGCACACGGTAAAACTGAAGGTTGTTCCGCAGCTCGGCACGGGCGCCGAGTACAAAATTTCGGTCGACGGCGGCACGGAATACTCATTTGCCGTAAGCAGACGCTTTGACATCAATCCGACTGTCGGCGTGGGGTTCGGCTATCTGCCGACGGGCGACAGAAACGGGGAGCTGAATATAGATAACGTCAGCGTTTCAAGCACAATGGAAGTGCTGTACCCCGAGACGGAAAGCATAAGTTTTGTAAATTATGACGATACGGAGATTGCGGGGGCATCGGTGTTTACAACACTGCTGAAAGAAATCCGTATTGATTTCAATACCGCCGTTGATGAGGAGTCGGCAAAGAGCAAAATTGCGTTTTCGGGCGGCGAAAATTTAAAATATGACACAACGTTCGAAACCGTAAACGGCAAAACAAGAGCGATTGTACATCTTCCGCAGCTTTTGGAAAAAGCGGAAAAGTACACGCTTTCCGTTTCGGACGGGATTGCGTCGAAGTTCAGCGGCGACGTCGTATCGGAAGTGCCGATTACAAAAACATTCACGACAAAGCGCGACCTTGCATTCAGGATTTTTGAAAATGAACTTGATACGCGGGGCAAAACATATACGATAAAAATCGTGAAAAATACCGACGCAGCAGGCAAATATACGGTTGCCGCGGTGGGATATAAAAATGCCGAAAAGATAATCGGCGGCGCGGCAGTGACCGTACCGCAGATGGTCGGCATTAATTACAAACCGCTTGATATAACGTCAGAAACAAAGGGAATTATTGAGGTTAATTTAAGCACGGATTTCGGAACAGATTGTGTCAGCTATAAAACATTTTTGTGGACGTATCCGCAGCTGCACAACGTTTATCCGGGCGAAAACAATTCAATTCAGTAAACCAACTGTCTTTTTTAAGACAGGGAAATATAAGGAGGATATAACATGAAAAAATTAGTATCACTGCTGGTTGCAGCGGGCATGCTCGCGGCACCTGCCGCAAACGTGATGGGCGCGGAATTTGTGCAGAAAGACTTATTTTCAAGCTTTGATTCCATGCTTGATTATACAAGCACTTCCGCTGACTCAAATCTGCCGAACGGGTGGACGACTCTCCGCAGCAATCCGGGCAGGGGCGAAAGCAGGGCCGCATTGGTGGATAACGAGGTTATCGGTACAACCAACACGCTGAAGTTGACGGGTACAGGCACGGACGCCGGCGCGGCAATGCGTTTTCCGTTCAGCGAAGTGGTAAAAAAGGGTAAAATCCATGTCGGATTTGATATGAAGGCGGACGGAAAAATCCGTCTCGGCGGGCATTATGTGCGCGGCGGAAATTACAACCCCGAAGATTATGTCGGTGAAGAAGGTGCGGGATGGTATGTAAACAATACATATTTTGTTTATGACAGCGGTGCGCTTAATACTTATCAGCCGACCGAATTGCCGGAAAATGCAAATATAAAATCGGTTGCTGCCGTAAGCGCGGCTGCATGGCACAGATATGACGTGTATATCGACGTTGACACGCATAAGTACAGCATTTTCGTTGACGGTGATGAAAAGGGCAATTATGAATTGGCGATGTATGAGCTGAAATCCTTCTGGATTCAGTGCGACACGGGAACGGCATATATAGATAATCTGTACATGAACCATTATCAGACGGGCAGCGCGTTTGACGGCATGAAGGCTACCTGCGACACGGTACAAAACGGCGTTGTAAATGTAACATTCTCCGAGCCTGTCGAGGTTGAAGGCGTATTGCCGGGTGATTTTTCCGCAGTGAATACGGCTACAAAACTATCATATGAGCCGACAGATGCGGAGCAGGCAACCGACAATCCGGGATATAACCTCACGTTTGAGAATTTGCCGACAGGCGAATATGAAATCACGGTATCGGGCGTATACAAGGGCGGCATAAGCAATACAGCCGCGGAAAATACGGCGAAATTTACCGTAAAATCCGATTTGGAAAACACACCGCACTACTTCATGAATCAGACATTTGACGGATATACGGGCGGTATGCCTATCGGTTGGCATGTAAATAATGCTTATTATGATTACGGTTACAGCACGGACGTAAACAAATTATATAAATCGGCAGATCATGGCGACGGAAAGGCGCTTAATATAACGTCACTCGATTCCGAAAACACAATAGAATACAAGTTCCCGACAACGATTTATGACGGAAAATTCACGATTGAGTTTGACGTTTACCGCGGCACGGGCGAAAAATGGGGAATAGGTCTTTTAACGCCCGCGGAATATACAAATGAACTTGTAGACAGTAAAGGTGATCATACGACCGAATGGTGGGCAAGCGACGAGGGAATAAAGGCGCGCCGCGACCAATTGGACAGCAGAAGAAATAATACTATTCTGTTTGCAACATGGAACAGCAATAATCTTAACAGTCTATGCTATCAGAAAGGACTGGACACATGGTATAACGGTGAATTTTCAAATATCAGCATACCGGAAAGTGCATGGACGCATGTAAAGGCGGTTATCGATGCGGACGCATGTGAATACCGCGTCAGCGTCGACGGCGGTGCGGAGCAAACGGCTACGGATGTTACGCGCCTTAGGAGGAGACAACTTTATAACGTTGTTACGGATAAGACGGAGAATGTTATGGGTATCGCCGGACTCAGACTGCATGCAAGCAAGGGTAGCAATAATGTACAATTCGATAATATAAAGGTGTATTCGGGCGGAAACTCAGCGTATAATTTGTATGAGGATTTTAATACGCTCGTAAGACCTGCAACGCCGTATAACCGTAATATGTCTAACTGGCAGTATTTTATAGAAGGCGTTACGGGCAAGAGCGGCAATGCGGGCGATAAGGCTATGCAAATTAATTTTCCGTCCGGTCAAAGTCAGGACCTTTTATGTTGGCAGCCGCTTTCCGTACCGGTTAAAGCGGGAAAATCATTTGATGTTGAATTTGATATAAAGAATGAGGCGGTATCAGGAAATGAAAAAGGCACAGACGGCTGGTGGGTGCTTACTCTCGGCGGTGAGAATGAAACATCACACGGAGCTAACTGGGTTATCGGTTACAGAAATAATGCATTCAAGGCGGGAACAGGAGCAACCAATGCTTTAAATAATGAAACGAATATTACATTTGATTCCGCAAAATGGAATCATGTAAAATTATCGGTAATTGCCGGTGCAAATCCGCAGCTTAAAGTTACCGTTACGAATGAGCGGGGAACCTTCGAATACACGGGCGCCGCAGACAGCAAGTTTAACACGAAAGATACATGTATTTTGGGAATAGGAAATAGTTGGAACTGCTCGTCTCCCATAACGATAGATAATCTGACGGTGAAGGAGCATAACACATATGCGGCGGAAATTCTCTCGGTAAAAGCGGTGGATTTTGAAGGCGAAACAGCCGATGTAAGCGGAACAGTATCAAGCAATGCAAAGGGACTTGCAATAAAGATGAGCCGTCCGCTTGCGAATGCCGACGCGGTAAAACTTTACTATGCTGATAGCGGAACTAATGCGTCGAGTGAAAGATACACTGCATATACAAAGACTCTTGCCGATAACGGAAGTACGGTAAACATTGTGTTTAATGAATTGCCGCAAGAGGGCAAAGCTGTTGTTTTGGGCGTTGCACAGAATGCGGAATTTGTCGACAGTTATCTGAATAATTTCACGGCAGGTCAAAGAACGTTCACAATTGTGAACGAACAGGGACAACTTGTTGTAGACGAATTCCGTGCGTACACATATGTTGAGGGCAGAACGGACATACACGGACAGAAATTTGAAGGTGCGTGGGTTCCGTACACGGGCGAAAGCTTTGCGGGACTTACCGACTTGTCGAAGATAAAGCTTGTAGCAAAGGGATATAACACCGATGCGGACGCAAAGATATTCCTTTCCGGAAGCGATTACAAAGTTACTGCCGACGGCGCAACGCAGATGCTTGACGGAAACATCACAACGCGCATGGCGGGGCGAGGCAGTTTTGAGCAGGAACTTGACAATCTTCCGCTCGATGCCGAAACGGAGACATTTAAGGGAATGTTATGGACATACCCGGGCATGATTCCGTTGGAAAAAGCGCTCGAGTACAGAGTAAAATAAAGTCAGAAAAATATTGTAATAAAGAAAAGGCTGCCGCTTGCAGAAATTTGCAGGCGGCAGCTGTTTTAGTTGCTAAATTATAATGCAATTTATTGTCAAGAAATTAAATACTATTTATCCTGTAAATTTTTACGAGGAAGTCAGTGCAATTTGGGTGAAGTCCGCGGGATTTTGCAAGGGCGCAAAAGATATGGCGTTTAAATAAGCGTGGTTTTTTTGCATAAAAAAAGCAACGGAAATGCACGCACTGGCAATGTTGCAGTTTCCGTCACTTGTACCACAATAGGGGGGTACGAAAAATATTATATCACAAAATCTTGATTTGTCATGCGAAATTTATTTCGCAAGGGGGTGTGTGATACGATATGATATGATAAAATCACTTTATTTCAAGTAATAATTTTCTTGCTGTTGTAAACATTCCGTTATCAATAGGCGGTACATCACGATAGCAAGTGTCTTTTGCAAATTCTTCATCGGGATTAAATGCAGGATTGACGGATTGATAAATCTTCACACCGGCATTAAACTCTGCTTTTGTATAGTCAATCTCTCGTTTTCATACTATCTTTCTGTTTCTGTTTGAATTTCTTTTACGTCAACGTCTTTAAGCAATGCGCCGGTTTTTGCCGAAATTGCGGCGGCGATGCCGGCAGCCTCGCCTGTTGCCATTGCTATCGGCATAACGCGGAAATTCGAGTGCGCAAGGTGACTTCCGCTTATGTTTCGTCCGGAAAGAAGGAGACCCTCAATATTTTCCGGCAGCAGACAGCCGTACGGAATTGTGTAATCTTCCGGCTGTTTCCACTCATGCTGCACGCCTGTTTCATCAAGGCTTGCGCCCGACATATTGTGCACGTCAAAGTTAAAGAACGCACGTTTTACAACCCAGTTATCGAATTTTTTAGCCGTCAGAATATCCTCCGGCATCAGCGATTGCATGCCCTTAAAATGCCGTGTTTCGCGTATTCCGATAAGTGATGCGGAACTCATGAGCCAGCAATTTTCATATCCGGGCACATATTCGCGCAGAAATTTGACAATCGGTTCAATCTGCGAACGGCACACTTTGAGTCCCTTTGTCAATTCATCGGCATTTGTTGCGTCAATATTGATGCAGTTTGTCATGTTGCAGCAAACCGTTCCGGGAGTCGTCTGTTGATAAAGCAGCACATGCCCCGCGGGGAATGGAAGAAGTTCCTTTGCTAATGATTGCAGTTCTCCCTTTTCCGTTTCAACTTTCGTCTCAAATGAGCCGGGGAATACCGCACGGTCATAGTCTACACCGCCGACCTTAAACATTATAGTGCACGGCTGCATTTTTCCGTCGGTTTCGCGCCCTTTAAAATACGGTACACCCGCGCTTGCGGCAACGTCACCGTCGCCTGTGGCATCAATGACGCACTTTGCTTTAATCATGCCGCGCCCGCTTTTGTTTTGCACGATTACGCCGGTAATGCGTCCGTTTTCGGTAACGGCATCGCAAACGAAGGTGTAAAACAATGTTTTAACGCTTGCATCTTGCGCCATTTCATCGAGAACAAGTTTTAAAACTTCCTGATTTATTGTTCCTTCCCAAGCACCGTTTTTCTCTTCCCAACCGAGAACCTGACATTTTTTGTAGGAACGTTTAAAAATTTCCGATAATACCAAGCTGGAGGAATGTCCCGTCCAGTGCGACATCATTCCGGCGGTCGCTACGCCGCCCAGACAGTCCAATGCCTCGATAAGCATAACATCCGCGCCCATTCGACCGGCTCTTACCGCCGCGCCGATTCCCGCAGGTCCGCCGCCGCACACCAAGACGTCAACGTCTGCGATTACAGGGATTTCCCTTGAATTTTCAATATATTTATCCATTTCTGCGTCACTCCTATTGACTTTATTATAAATTTATTATAAAATAAATTTATAAAGAGAACCTTTAAAATTTGATAAAAAACCTTTAAATTTCGATTATGATGAGGGCACTATGAACAAAATTTTAAATGATATTACGGGATACATTGATTTTCTGCGCGGAAGCGGACGGTGCGTTATGCTGAGCTGTTTCGGGGATAATTTCGGGGACTGTCTGCCAACGCTGCTCGAATATGAGGTGCACAGACTGCCGATATGCGCATATTTAAAATCCGACTCATTCATGCGGAGGAAATGCATTAAAAATAAACGTATGTTAGAGAGAAAAGCTGTAGAATGTACATATTATTCGCACTGCTATGCCGGTGTAGAGGAGTATGTATATCCGATAAAATGTGACGGTAAGGTAATAATGTGCGTAAATATTTCGGGCTACAGAGGAAAAATGGGGCGCGCGGCAAAATGCGCGGAAAATGTGCAAGGACACTGCGGCGAGAGGTTTAAGCAGATGTATTTACAGCTATCGGAAGATGTCCCCGATATTGATGAAATCAACAGGATAATAAGACCGCTTGAATATATGGTTTGTGAGCTTTACAAAGAGTGTCGCAAAAATAAACAGGCGGAAACGGGGCAAAAGCTTGTGTTCCGCAAGGCGCTGATTTATATATATGAAAATTATGCGAGTAAAATTTCGTGTGCCGATGTTGCGCATGCGGTGGGGTATTCCGAGCCGCATCTGCGGCATATTTTCCGCGCCGAGGGCGAATGTTCGGTTATGGAATATATAAATAATGTGCGAATGTCGCGCGCTGCCGATATGCTCAAAAATACCGGCTGTCGCATAACTGACGCGGCATTTGCATGCGGATTTGAGGATTCGAACTATTTTTCGACCGCGTTCAAAAAGAAATACGGTGTGCCGCCTAAAATTTTCAGGCGCGGTATGCTTGAAAAGAGATAGGCTCGCATATTACGCGTTTTTCCGCGATTTGCTTTTGCGGTATTCGGTAGGTGAGCAGCCGAATTTCTCTTTAAATAGCTTGGAAAAATATCGCTGGTCATGTATTCCTATGCAGGCGGCAATCTCGTTTATCGACAGTGACGTGGACGATAAAAGTCTGCGCGCTTTTTCTGTACGGTATTTGATAACCATATTCTGCGGAGTCATGCCTGTTTCGGATTTAAAAAGCCGCGAAAAATATTCCGCCGACAGATTAAGCGACGCAGCAAGCTTATTGATACTTATTTCGCTGTCATAGTGAAAGCGAATGTAATTCTCCGCCTCGCGGATATAAATATTTTCCGATAAATAGGTTATTTCGTGTGTATCGCTGATGTCAAAAACAGACACATTGTCGGAAAAGCGTACGGCGGATTTATCATACAGTGACGAAAAAAAGTCATACAGTTTTGCAATGGTTTTTATGTTTCCGTAGGCGTTGTTTATCTCAGCGGAAACAATTATCTCATCAATTATTTTTTCGGTTTCATGCGGCTGCGGACAGGTGTATATCGGATATTTGCGAGTAATGCCGAGATTTTTAAGATAGTATTCCGCCTGATTGCCGTAAACCCCCACCCATAAATTGCTCCAAAGACAATCATTTGCTTTATAGTATATTTTCTCACCGGGGAACATGCATAAAAGCTGTCCGCCGCAAAGATCAAAACAACTGTCGCCTATGGTGAGGGTGGCAGTTCCTTCTTTTATATACACAAGCAAAAAATGGTCGCGCACCTGCGGCCCGTAACTGTGATTTTCGGTTTTTATTCTTTTGCCGCAATAATACATGTTTAAATCTGTCGGCGTGGTGTAGCAAAATCTTTTTTCTATGTAATCCATATCAATTCTCCTTTATTATATGTTAATACATAATGTCAAATTTGTCAACATTTCCGTCAAATAAATCCATTGAAAGATAGCCATTTAAATGATACAATGATAAAAAAGTTCAATATACGGGAGTGATGTACTTTGGAAAATAACTATTCTGCGAAGTGGAAAAAGCGCGGCGACAGGACGGGAATGCTCAGAAATGCGCTGTTAAAATCCATGGGATACACGGACGCGGATATCGAAAAGCCGATTATCGGTATAATCAACACATGGGCGGAAACAAATCCGGGGCATGTGCATTTCCGTCAGCTTGCCGAGGCGGTAAAACGCGGCGTGTGGGCGGCGGGCGGATTTCCGCTTGAAGTAAACACTATGTCGATATGCGAAGTGTTTTTTGACATCTCGAGCCTCGTTTACCGCAATTTGCTGTCTATCACAACAGAGGAATTAATAGAACGTCACCCGTTTGACGGTGTGGTGCTCATCGGCGGCTGTGATAAAAACGTGCCTGCACAGCTTATGGCGGCAGTATCGGCGAACAAACCGACAATTTATCTGCCGGGCGGTGCAATGCTGCCGGGCAGTTACAAGGGAAAAACGCTTGCGTGCGGAACGGACAGTTTTTACCTATATAATGACTACACTTCAGGAAAAATCACACTTGAAGAAATGACAAAGCATGAGGGTTGTCTTTACGGAAGTGCCGGTGCATGCCCGATTATGGGTACCGCGAATACCTGTCAGACCGTTACCGAGGCATTGGGAATTGCACTGCCTAATTCCGCGTCGTGCCTTGGCGTGTCTGCCGAAAAAATGCGCATAAGTGAGGAAACGGGGCGCAAGGCTGTCGAACTTGTGAAAAATGATGTAAAATGCCTTGACATAATTAACAAAAAATCGCTTGAAAACGCAATACGCGTGTTTATGGCAACGGGCGGCTCGACAAACTTGATAATTCACTTGATTGCGATTGCGCGCCGTGCGAATATTGATTTAAAACTTGATGATTTTGAAAGAATAAGCAAGGAAACGCCGGTGCTTGTGAATGTTAAGCCGCACGGAACGGAAAATGTAGGCGTAGGATTCCATAATGCGGGCGGTGTTGCGTCACTTATGAAGGAAATGGAGGGCATGCTCTGCGGCGATTGCCTGACGGTGACAGGGAAAACCGTTGCGGAAAATCTGAAGGATATTGATATGCCTTATGACACCAACACGATAAGACCGCTTGACAATCCTATTGAGGATAAGGGCGGAATTGCGGTTCTGTACGGCAATCTTGCACCAAACGGTGCGGTTATAAAGCGAAGCGCGGCAAGCACGCATTTGTTAAACCACAGAGGTCCGGCGAAGGTGTTTGAGGATTTGACGGAATGTCAGAATTATCTGCTCTGCGAAAATTCGGACGTCACGCCCGATACGGTTATTGTTCTGCGCGGCTATGGCCCGAAAGGTGCGCCGGGTATGCCGGAAAACGGCAATTTTATGCCCCTGCCGCCTAAGCTTAACAAAATGGGTGTAAATGATTTTGTGCGCATTACCGACGCACGTATGTCGGGCGGCTGTTTCGGTACGCAGGTTTTGCACGTGGCACCGGAGAGCGCTGTCGGTGGACCTCTTGCGGCGGTTCGCGACGGGGACATTATTCATCTTGATGTTTACAATAATTTGATTGAGCTTGAGGTTTCGGAGAAAGAAATCAAAAACAGACTAAAGGATTTTACGCCGAAACAGCACACGGATATAAAACGCGGATTTGTGCGCAACTTTATTGATAATGTGACCCAGGCAGACGAAGGCTGCGACCTTACATACATGCAATATAAAGAATAATATCGGAGGGATAAAAAATGACAGATATAAAAGGAATTTGCCCGATTATTGCCGCACCGTTTACCGAAAGCGGCAAAGTCGATTATGTAAGTCTTGAGAAATTGGTAAAGCATCTGATAAAGGGCGGCTGCGGTGCGGTAACACTGTTCGGCATTGCCGGTGAATATTACAAGCTGAGCGACGCGGAAAGAGAAAAAATGGCACAGGTAACGGTAAAGGCGGCAAAAGAGGTCGGCGGAAAAACAATAATTTCGGTAACGGACCATTCGACCGAGGTTGCCGTATCGCGTGCAAAATATTTTGAGTCTCTCGGCGCGGATTGCCTTATGCTGCTGCCGCCGTTTTTCTTAAAACCGGGCGCGAAGTATCTTTATGAGCACATGAAGGCGATTGCAAATGCGGTAAAAATTCCGATTATGGCGCAGTATGCGCCGGAGCAGACGGGCGTTGCCATTCCGCCGGAAACATTTTGCAGGCTGGAAAAAGAATGTCCGAATATGATTTATTATAAAATAGAGTGTAAACCGGCGGGACCATATGTTACGAATCTTATGCAGCTGACCGATAATAAAATGAAAATTTTTGTCGGCAATGCGGGATTTCAGCTTATTGAGTGCATGGACAGGGGTGCAATCGGCGCAATGCCGGGCTGTTCAATGTATGATGTGTATATTGATATATACAATAATTATATAAACGGAAACAGGGAAAAGGCGATAGAATTGCATAACAGGCTTTTGCCCATGCTCAATCATATCCGCCAGAATGTTGAGCAGATTATTTCCTTTGAAAAGCGGATTTTAAAACGCCGCGGAATTATTGCGACCGATTACTGCCGAAAGCCGTCATATGACACAGATGAGTATTTTGACAAGCTTTTTGATGAATTTTATAAGGAAATGGCAGAAAATTATGGCTGGTAAAAATAAAACGGTGCTTGTAACCGGCGGCGGAACGGGAATAGGCAGCGGAATTGCGATAGAATTTGCAAAGGCGGGATATGACGTTGCGGTTTCGTATTGCGGCAGTAAGGAAGGCGCCGAAAAAACAGTTGCGGAAATAGAAAGGTGCGGACAAAAGGGTTTTGCCGTAAAAGCCGATGTCAGCAATTTGGACGAAATAGACTCTATGTTTTGTAAGGTCACAGAAAAGTTTTCGCATATAGATGTGTTTGTAAATAATGCGGGCATAACGGAAAAGGCGGATTTTCTGCATACCACACCGGAATTATTTGATAAAATCTGCAATGTTGACTACAGGGGCGCATTTTTCTGTATTCAGCGCGCGGCACGGTTAATGGCGGATTCAAAAACAAAAGGAAATATTATTTTGATTTCGTCCAATAATGCCGTGGCACACTTTGCGGACGTGTCGGTATATGCGTCTGCGAAATCAGCGGCGGAAAAAGCGGCAAGGCATGCCGCGATAGAACTTGCAAAGTACGGAATACGTGTCAATACCATTGAGCCCGGCTGGACGGACACAGGTGCGGCAAGGCTTGACTCTAAAGAAGAAACATACTATAAAGTACCGCTGAAAAAGTGGACGACACCGGAGGAAATAGGAAAAATGGCGGTATTTTTGGTGTCCGACGCGGCGGCATCTGTTACGGGCGCGGTGATTTTGGCGGACAACGGCGCACATCTCGTTTCGGATAAGCGCGAAAGATACGGGTTCTGATTGGAGGTAAATATGGATATCGTAAAATTGCTTTCGGCGGAAAAAATAATTGTAATAGTCCGCGGAGTGGAAAGCAGAAAGCTTATCCCGCTTGCAGATGCGATGTATAACGGCGGGGTAAGATTTTTGGAAATAACGTACTGCGCGGACGGGCATATAAGCGACGAAGAAACGGCGGATAATATCAGAAAATTGTCGGAACATTTCGGCGGAAGAATGCATATCGGTGCGGGAACGGTGTTGACGGAGAAACAGGTGTGCCTTACAAAATCCGCCGGCGGAGAATTTATAATTTCGCCCGACACAACCGAGGAAGTGATAAA
>CAKSRS010000029.1 GCA_934487205.1 uncultured Clostridia bacterium | reverse complement strand
ACGGATATGACCGCGGCGGTTATAAAAATGCTGTTTTGCCGGTTCTTATATCGTCCGTAACTCAAGTGCTTAACGAGGACGATGAAATTGTCGAGTGCGTAAAAGGCTATCAGGCAAACAACTACGTTGAACTGAAGGTTGAGGCGGGCAAAAGCGTAAAGAGCAAAAACATAGGCAGAGGTTCGCTGGTAAGAGTGGGTCTTAATGCCGATAAGGAAATTACAAAGGCAGATGCCCTGTATCAACCTGGCGGCGAATATACAACATCGAGTACGGAGCTTAACAACAGCTACAGAACCGTAGTCGGTTACGCAAACAGCTATGCAAACGGTGTTCTGTATGTTGGTGAAGACCGTGCAAGCGTCAGAACATTGGGCGTAAAAACCAACGGCGTTCCGGTAATCATGTATGATTCGGACGAAACGAAGGATAATTCAGTAAGAAGTGCTGTTATTGACGAGATAAAAACTTATCAAAACAGTGCGTCTGCACCGTCAAAAGTTGTTGTCATAACAAGATTTATGGCGCCGGCATTAATTGTTATCTACAAATAAAAAAAATACCGCGATACATCTGTGAATGTGCCGCGGTATTCTGTTTTTTTAAGGGATATCACTCGTCGGAAAAATATGTATAAAATCCTGCTGTTATAAACTCTCTTTTGCTGTTTTTGCAATATTTTCCGCGGTGAGTCCGTATAATTCGAACAGTTCGCCCGGTTTTCCGGAACGGCCGAATTTGTCGGTTCCTATAATTTTAACCGTGCATGGTGAATTTTCGCAGACAACCTCGCTTACGGCACTTCCCAAACCACCGTATATTGAGTGTTCCTCGGCAGTAACGATTGTGCCTGTTTCTTTTGCTGCTTTTATGATTATGTCTTTATCAATAGGCTTGATTGTGTGAATGTTAATTACTCTTGCGGAAATTCCGTCCTTTGCAAGTATTTCCCTTGCCGCAAGCGCTTTTTCCACCATAAGTCCGGTAGCGATTATCGTAACATCGCTGCCGTCGGCAAGCTGTACGCCTTTGCCGAGCTCAAATTTGTAGTCGGCGGGATTTACGTCCTCAACAGCGAGTCTGCCGAAACGCATATATACAGGCCCATCGTGGTCAATTGCTGCCTTTACCGCAAGCTTTGCCTCGATATCGTCCGCGGGGTTTATAACAACCATGTTGGGTATCGTCCGCATAAGAGCTATATCTTCAAGACACTGATGCGACGCACCGTCCTCGCCTACCGATATTCCGGCATGCGTTGCGCCGATTTTTACGTTAAGTTTTGTATATCCGATAGAGTTGCGAACCTGCTCAAAGGCTCTGCCCGCCGCAAACATTGCAAATGTTGATGCAAATGCGATTTTTCCGCATGATGCAAGACCTGCCGCAACGCACATCATATTTGCCTCGGCGATGCCGGCGTTGAAAAATCGATCGGGATATGCCTTTTTAAACATTTCGGTTTTGGTTGATTTGGAAAGGTCTGCGTCAAGTACAACTATTCTTTCATCTTTTCCGTATTCCACAAGTGCCGCACCGTAAGATTCTCTTGTTGCTTTTTTTGCCATTATAAACTCGCCTCCAAATCCGAAATAATTTTATCAAGTTCCGCCATAGCTTGGTTATACTGCTCCTCATTGGGGGCGGAACCGTGCCATGCTGCATTGTTTTCCATAAACGATACATTCTTGCCCTTTACCGATTTCATGATAATCGCCGTGGGCTGTCCCTTTGTGGCTTTTGCCTCATTAACCGCCGATTCGAGGGAATTAAAGTCATGAGCGTCCGCTAAAACAACATGCCAGCCGAAACTTTCAAACTTTTTGTCAATCGGGTTGGGGTTCATGACGTCGGAAATATTTCCGTCAATCTGCAAACCGTTGTTGTCAATAAATACGGTGAGATTGTCCAGCTTATAATGAGCGGCGAACATCGCTTGCTCCCAGACTTGTCCTTCTTCCAGTTCGCCGTCACCAACGATTGAGTATACGCGGTAGTCTTTGCCGTCAATTTTTGCGGCAAGTGCCATACCGCCCGCAGCGGAAATACCTTGACCGAGCGAACCTGTCGACATATCAATTCCGGGTACCTTGTTCATGTCGGGGTGTCCCTGAAGATAGCTGTCGGTTTTGCGGAACGTTGAAAGATCGGCCTCGGGGAAGAAACCCTTATATGCAAGAATCGAATAAAGCGCGGGACATGTGTGCCCTTTGGAGAGGACAAATCTGTCGCGGCTCGGCATTTTCGGGTTTTTGGGGTCGACATTCATTACCTCGCAATATAAATACGTAAGTACGTCTGCGATTGAAAGTGAGCCGCCGGGGTGACCCGACGCTGCGCTGTAAACCGCTGTCAGCGCATTTTTTCTGACTTTGTTCGCAATAATTGCGAGCTGAGTCTGTTTTTTTTGTTCCATTTTTCTTCCTCCCGGTTAGTTTGTATTTGAATTGTTGTAAGCAATTTCCATAATTTCAGAAAGCCGTTCATGCTGCCCGGACAGCTCGAGATAGCCGAGTAATGCCTCAAATCCAGTTGCACGGCGATAATCGATAAGATTTGCATTTTTCGGAACGGTTGATGATTTTGCATTTCTGCCGCGCTTATATACGGCGTGCTCCGTTTCGGTGAGTAAATCTTCTATGGCGGACATAGCATTGCTTTGTGCCGCCGCATTTACATATTTAATATTTTTTTTGTGCAGCTTGTGTGCCGGCATGTCGGGGTTGTCCGAAAGGACGCGGCGGCGCGTGTATAATTCATACACCGCGTCACCGATATATGCCAGAACAAGAGCTGAATATGTTCCTGCATTATTCATTCCGCATATGACCATTTTACGCCGAGCGGCGTATCCTTTAATATAATATTCCGCGCCTTCAGCTCGTCGCGTATGCGGTCTGCCTCTGCCCAGTCTTTATTTTTGCGCGCCTCGTTGCGTTTTTCTATTAAAGCCTCGATTTCGGCGTCAATTCCGCCCGAGTCCTTTTTTGTAAATAACCCCAAAACGTCGCCGAGTTCATGAATTGCCGACAATACTGCGGAAACGACGGCTTGCGAATTATCGCCGTTTTGCGATAAATCCTTGTTTGCCGCGGACACAATATCAAATATTGCGGAAATTGCATCGGCTGTGTTTAAGTCGTCGTCCATTGCGTCGGAAAAATGTTGTTTTGCCGCGCTGATTGCCGATAACAGGTCGTTTTCTGCGGCGTTTGCGTCGCGTGTGTCGGCTTTTTCGAGCAAAAATTCAAGATTATCAATGCAATTATATACACGTTCCATTGCGGATTGTGCCTGCTGCATAAGCTCGTCGCTGAAGTTAACGGGGCTTCTGTAATGCGCCGAAAGCATGAAAAAGCGTATAACCTCCGGCTTGTATTTTTGAGTAATATCGCGGATTGTAAAGAAATTTCCGAGAGATTTGCTCATCTTCCTGTTGTCAATATTAATATATCCGTTGTGCAGCCAGTAGTTTGCAAAGGTGCAGCCGTTTGCACATTCCGATTGCGCAATTTCGTTTTCGTGGTGCGGGAAAATCAAATCCTTTCCGCCCGAATGAATATCGATTGTAGCGCCGAGAAATTTATTTACCATAGCGGAACATTCTATATGCCAGCCGGGTCTGCCCATGCCCCACGGACTTTCCCATGCGGGTTCGCCGGTTTTCTGCGCTTTCCACAATGCAAAATCCATCGGGTCTTCCTTGTCATCGGTCACGTCTATGCGCGCGCCCGCCTCAAGGTCTTCAAGCGGCTGATGCGAAAGCTTGCCGTAGTCGTCAAATTTTTTTGTGCGGAAATAAACATTTCCGTTCACACAATAAGCAAAACCTTTGTCCTCAAGCTTTTTAACGACATCAATTATTGCGTCGATATTTTCGGTTGCTCTTGGGTGAACGGTGGCGCGCTTTATGCCGAGCGCCTCCGCGTCTTTGAAATATTCGGCGATAAAACGCTCGCCGAGTTCTTTGACGGTAATACCCTCCTTATTGGCGCGGTTAATCATTTTGTCATCAATATCGGTAAAATTTTGCACAAATGTAACCTTATATCCCAAATATTCAAGATATCTGCGCAGAGTATCGAATATAATGAAGGGACGTGCATTGCCGATATGGAAATAATCGTAAACGGTCGGCCCGCACGAATACATCTTTACCTCGCCTTTTGTTATGGGTATAAATTCTTCTTTTTTTCGGGTCATGGTATTGTACAGTTTCATGTTATTTTCCTTCCGAATCAGCCTCAAGCTGTTTTATTTTTTCTTCGAGTTTTTTTATGTGTACGCTCAGCGTGCATATTTGCGATGAAACGGGGTCGGGGATAGCGACCTGGTCGAGGTCGGGTTCAACGCGGACGCCGTCGCATTTTACAATTCGTGCCGGAACGCCGACGCATGTTGAGTTCGGCGGAACCTCCGAAAGAACAACCGCACCCGCCGCGATTTTGGAATTATCGCCTACGGTGAACGGCCCCAAAACTTTTGCTCCGCTGCCGACCATAACATTATTGCCGAGGGTGGGGTGGCGCTTGCCGCGTTCCTTGCCCGTACCGCCGAGGGTAACGCCCTGGTAAATTGTGCAGTTGTCACCTATTACGGCTGTTTCGCCGATAACAACACCCATGCCGTGGTCGATAAATAATCCCCTGCCGATGGTTGCGCCGGGGTGAATTTCTATTCCTGTCCAAAAGCGCGCTACCTGGGATATAAGCCGCGCTATGAACTTCATATTGTGTTTATAAAAGAAATGTGCAATTCTGTGCCGGAATACCGCCTGAATACCCGGATATAAAAGGAATACCTCAATATGCGAGCGGGCGGCGGGATCGCGCTCCATTACGGCGCGTACATCTTCCGCTATATTCTTAAAGAGCATAATATACCACCTTAATTATCATATATTATCATTATACTATATTTTAATAAAAAAAACAATAATTTTGCGCATTTTTTTATAGAAATAGTAAATTTGTACATGATTAGACCGAAAAAAAGCCGGATTTCGATTGACTTAACTAATAAACGGCGACAGGATTTTCGGGGCATGAAAGACGACCGAAACCATAAGGATTCGGTCGTTAAATTACAGCGTCTGAAGAATGGGCGGTTACTCTGCCTCAACCAAATGGATTTTAAAACCGTCAAAATCATTGGACAGATAGATAAATTTCAATGAGCCGTCAGGGGCGAATTTTGCGGATTCCTCATCAAAAGCTGCGCCGCGCTTTTTGAGGTAGTATACCGCGCGTTCGACGTTCGGCGTCGAAACGGCAATATGACCGCATTTTCCGCCAGAAAACTGTTTCATGATTTCGAAAAATCCGCCGGCGAACATTCCCTTTTCGGTTTCATTTTCAATTTGTCCGCCAAAGATTGATGTTATACGCTGCGCCGTCGCGGCGGCATTATCCGAATTTATGCCGATGTGCGCAGGTTTGAAATCAAGCAGAGCCGCCACGGTTTCTTTTGCCGCGGCGGTGATTGCCGCCCAGTTTTCAGAATCTATGTATTCGTTTTTAACCATAAAACTCCCGCCGCATGCAATTATTTTTTTAAATGACAGATATTCGTGCATGTTTGCGGGGCTGATTCCGCCCGTAGGCATGAATTTCATATGACTGTACGGTGCGGACAACGCCTTGATTTTTGCAAGTCCGCCGCTTTGTTCGGCGGGAAAAAATTTTACGGTGCCGAGCCCCAGTTCGATAGCCTGTTCTATTTCCGATGCTGTGGTGCAGCCGGGGAGTACGGGAATGTCGTTTCCCACGCACCACGAAACAACCTTAGGGTTAAATCCCGGACTTACGATGAATTTTGCGCCGGCTTTAACGGCGGCATCTGCCTGACCGATTGTCAGAACGGTTCCCGCGCCGACAGCCATTTCGGGATATGCGGCGCTTATTTTTCTGATAGAATCCTCCGCGGCGTCGGTGCGGAATGTGATTTCCGCTGCGGGAAGTCCGCCGTCAATCAACGCCTTTGCAAGGTTTTCTGCCTTTGCGGAGTCATTTATGCATACTACGGGTATTATACCTATATTTTCAATTTCTTTTAAAATATTCATGATTATTCCTCCCGGTAATTAATTATTGAATCTTCAAGTTTGCGCTTGGGTACATACAGCGTTTCGCCGTTAAGGTAATATTTGCAGCTGTCCGTCATTGCAACAGGGACGCTGTCCTGTGCGGGATAGCCGAGGGCGACGATATAAAGAATATGTAAATTTTCGGGCAGCTGCAGCAGCAATTTCAGTTTTTCGCGGTCAATTGCGCCGAGAATACAGGTTGCCAGACCTGCGCCGACGGCGGCATAACACAATGCCGACATGGCAAGTCCGGCGTCGCATGCCTGAGTTTTGGCGCTTATATCGTCATCGCCCAGAATCGCAATATATGCGGTGGGTTCTTCGCCCTTTTGAGGTGCGGCTTTCGGTTCATAACCCGCCCATTTTAAAAGCGGAAAAATTTTGATGTTTGTTTCAGCGTCGTTGATTACAGCATATTTTATCGGCTGAAGGTTTGCCGCACTCGGCGAAATCCGCGCACAGTCGATAAGTTTGTATAAAATATGCCTTTCAATCGGCTGAGATGTAAATTTGCGTATTGTACGCCGCGCATAAAGCGCATCAAATAAATCCATTGTAATTACCTCTGTATGCGCAGTGAGCCGCTGCCCAGTGCGAGTGTTTCAACTTCTGTATGAGTCACGCATGTGATATCGCCGGGGATACTGTGTTTTAATGCTCCCGCTGCAACGCCGAATTCAAGCGCCTGCTTGCAGTCCATGCCGTCAAGTATTCCGCAAAGAACGCCGCCGGCGAAAGCGTCACCCGTGCCGACGCGGTCGACAATCGGGTCAATGCGGTATTCTTTTGAAGTATATGTATAATCGGTATCGCTTGAGTATATAATTCCGGAATAGTCGTTTGCCGACGCAGACAAAACATTTCGTTTTGACGCGATTACGTACCGGAACCCGTGTTTTTCCGACATCTTGCGTGAGCCGGTGTCAAACGGGGCGTCGGCGGCAACGTCAACATCAAGAAGATTTGCCGCGTCCCACGAATTTGCAAAGCATATGTCCGCATACTGCACGAGTTCGGGAAGGACGGCAGCCGCTTTTTCGGTATTCCATAGCTTGCTGCGGAAATTCACATCAAAGGATACGGTAATTCCCTTTCTTTTTGCCGCAATGAGCGCCGCGCGGGCAAGAGATGCACATTTGTCCGAAACGGCGGGGGTTATGCCGGAAATATGGAATAAATCGGCGCCTTCAAAAATTGCGTCAAAGTCAAATTCCGATTCGTCCGCCTCGGAAAAAGCAGAGCCGGCGCGGTCATAAATAACGCCGGAAGGGCGAATCCCCGCGCCCGGTTCAAGAAAATATATTCCCATGCGTGAGCCGCCGAATACGATGCTGTCGGTGTTTACGCCGACACGCCGCAGATATCCCGCCGCACCGTGCGCGATGGGGTTGTCCGGAAGTTTGGTTATAAATGTTGCGTCATGCCCGAGCATGGCAAGCGATGCGGCGACATTTGCCTCTCCGCCGCCGAATATTAAGTCAAATCGGTTTGCTTGCGCAAAGCGTTCATGCTCCGGCGTCGAAAGACGCATTAAAAGCTCGCCGAGTGTCACGATTTTTGCCATATATTTCTCCGTTTCCGCCGCATTGTGCGGCATGAATTTTATCTGATTATATTATAATACTGTTTACCCGCCGTGTCAATCACAATGTCAAAAAAAGCATTTTCCGCAAAAAAAGACTGCGATAAACGCACAAAATACGCATTGCAGTCTTGTGATAATTAATATCTCTGAACCTTCAGAATTTTAAAATCTATGGTACATACGGGAGTCGTTACGGAAACGGTTTCGCCCGCTTTGTGCCCTAAAAGAGACTTGCCTACGGGCGAATTTGCCGACAGCAATACATCGTCCTTTCCGGCGTTCAGAATGGAATACAGTTCAATTTCGTCGGCGCTCACAAATGCGTATGATTCTACCTCGTCCTCGCCGACTTCCTGGATTTCAATTGCGTTGCCTATGCAAACAACGCCGTCCTTGATTTCATCATTTTCCACAATTCTTGCGAATTTGAGCATGTTTGTCAGCTGATTAATCTTATTTTCAACTTCCGCCTGCTCCTTTTTTGCCTCGTCGTACTCTGCATTTTCCGATAAATCGCCGAAACCTCTCGCAATTTTAATTTTTTCGGTAATTTCGCTGCGTCTCACGGTTTTCATGTACTCCAATCCTTCCTTAAGAGCTGTCATACCCGTGTCTGTAAGTATAATTTCCTTAATTTCAGCCATGTTTATTACTTCCTTTCTTTCTATATAAATGTACAGCCATTCAAATTATGTTACCAATACATTATATCAAAAATTTTGAAAATGTCAATATTTTTTGAATGTACTAAATAATTCTATGCAAATTTGCGAATAATTATCATAGAAAAATATATACAAATACGGTGATTTTTTATGAATTATAACAAAATATATGAAGATTTTAACAAGCGTTTCGGGCATGAAAAAGAATATGCATATTTTGTCGGCAAGCCGATTGAGTTTTTTTCATGCCGCGGAATTACGGCGGGGTGCTGCGTGAGCGTGGGCGGAACAATCGTGCTGTCGCGCAGAAATGATGACAGGATAATCGTGCAGTTTTCCGATAATGACGATTTTATCAACTGCAGTAAGACGGAACTGGAAAATAACAAGGATAAAAAAATATGTGGGTTTTTCCTTGAGGCGGAAAAGTATGGTGTAAATATCGGCGGTGCGGAAATTTTGCTGCACTACACAAGTGAAATTTCGCATCAGTACCGTCAGCTGCTGATGTCGGCAATGCCGAGTTTTTGCGCAAATGTGCCGCAAAAGCGTGAACTTGCCGCGCTTTTTGATGATTACGGGGAAAATATTCTTGCGGCATATGCGAGAGAAAACACCTTGTCGGTAATCGGCGGCGGAGATGTAAATTATCTGCCGTTTTCCGATAATGCCGTCAAAGTGATTTTATGCTATGCGGAATGTGGCGGAAAATACGAACTGACAGGCAATGCAAAAATTGCGGAAACGGCGCTTTCTGCGCTTTCGGACGGAGATTACGAAAAATTCGGCGCGGCGTTAAACCGATATACCGATGGACTGACAAAAAAGGAAAACTGCAGCCGCAGTGCGCGCCGTCTGCATGAAATTTCGATGCGTACAGACGGCGCGTATGGGAGCGGACTGACGTCGGACGGCGGCATATTTGCAGTTGCGGATAATGCTCGGGTTGATTTTTACATGCGCCGTGTAAGCGAAGAATATCGAAAATTTTTCGGTTCCGCACCAAAATTTTATGTGACGCGGTCGGAAAATAGCGGTGCGTTAGGTTAAATAATGCGCGGTTTGTATTCGCAAAACCAGATATGAAGTTTTATCAGGTACGCGATATACGCCGATTGCGACGCCGCTGCACCGGAAAAATCAAATTTGCCCTCACAAAGTCTTAGAAGTGCCCCAAGATCAAAAAATGCCGACAGCGGTGAATTTTCGTCGGCCAGAATTTCAAGTAAAATCCGGCGCAGTATCGGTAAGTCATCGCACGGCGCCACTGCAACGGGAATAAACCCGGGGCGTTCGCGCAGAATTTCGGTAAATATCCCGTCCGATGTGTACGGTACCGACTGCATTATCTCCATAATACGGCTGTCGGCAAGGGGCGTCGCGGCGGGAATATTATGCTCCGACGCATACATTGTCGAGTAATTGAACAGGTCACCGTTTTTGGGAGTATAATTACCGTCAAGTTCCAAAGTTTTTGTAATTATCGGGATAAATGCATGGTTTTTCAGCATCGCACGGCAGCCGCAAGAGTTTGCTCTTGCAAATCCCGGTGAAGGCAGATAAACGGTATCCGTGCCTGACGGTATCCGCGAAAAATATATCGGCAAAAGATAGTCGAAGTCCGAAAAAATCGGTATTCCGAAGGTGGTGACCGATTTTTTTAAACTTTCGCGGAGCGCGTCTTCCGAAACAGGCAGATGCGAATGATAGCTGCAGATGGTTTGCGTCAGAGTATTTTCGCCGCGGAATGAGTAGGAAGAAAGCCGCCGCGTTTTTGCCGACGTTATGCTTAAAAGTGCGTCGGATACATGACTTCCGGTTAAAACTATGCCCGCCTCGTCTGATTTTTTGATATTTTCACCGATTGTATCGGCAACTGCCGCTGCCGTTTCACGCAGACCCACGGGCATTTGGGCGGGACATGCTTTTTCGGCGTGTATCAATGAAACCGATTCATCGGTAATTTTGAGCATTTCCGCCCGCGGAACCGCTTTAATGCCGTCAAATATGCAGCCGTCGGTGCGGTGCGGCATTAAAAACAGTGTGCGGAGAGAGTCAGCTGTGATTTTCGGTGTAATTTCCGGGTACGGGAATAAGCCGGCGGGGTGCGATGATATAATAACGGCGCTGTCTGTTTGGCAGTAAAAAACAGGCGTTCCGGACGCCGTACCCATGATGAGCGCACACCGGCGCATGCAGTCATTTACGATAAAGGTAAAATCGCCGTGCAGCTTTTGCATGCACTGTCTGCCGAAATGTATGTATGCCGTCAGCGCAACCTCCGCGTCCGACTCGGTATTCAGTTCATAACCGTATTTTATAAGTTCTTTTTTTAATTCACCGGCATTTCTCAAACTGCCGCAAAAAAGGGAGGTGAACTGATATCCCTCGGAAATTTTGCTTGTTATTTCGCCCGGACGGCGGCAGCACCACGCGGCATGTTCGTCAATGCGGCAATCGGAATACTTTTTGTCTGACATTTTTGACAGTAATGTTAAATAATAAGAAGAATTTTTCGTTAAATTATCACGAAAATTTATAATACATGAAAATACGCTCATATAAACAGTCCTCCGTTCTGTTATCTGCGGAAAGGAGAAAAAAATCCCCTTTTCTTACATATATAATATGAAAGAAAAGGGATTTTAGTGCAAAATCAGCTGTTTCTTGACAACATTTCAAGGTCGGTCTGGTCATACTTGCTGTCGGAAAAAGCGGTCTCGCCGCGTCGGCTGCGGTTTTTAAAACGCTTGTTGTCCTCTTCCGCCTCGGTAACTGTAGTGATGCCGTCCGACGCCCAGCGTGCGATTATCTTGTCCATGTACGGGAAAGACAGCTTTGCCGTTTGTATAATGCAGTATTCATAAGCAAGCGCTATCATTTCCTCACTCATTTTCAGTTCGTCATGCCATTTTGTCAGGTATTTTTCTTCGATTTGGCTCAGGCTGCGGTCGGATATGCCCATTATCTTCCGTATGGAAAATAAAAATCCGGTGTTTTTTTCCTCGTTTTGTATGTATTCCGCGGCACGGTCGAGGGTGTTCAAATTCATTTCGTTCCAGGAAACGGCAACTTTTTCTATATAGCTCATGCGGTTTTTCCCTTTGGAAACGCAGTATTCAAGCAGCATCAAAACAACTTCCGGCTGCATTTTGAGGTCGGTACAGAACCAATATATTGTTTCCATATCATGCTCGGTTATCGTTTTGCCTAAAATTTCCTGTGCCAGCATAATCATGTTGGAAAGCTCGGGATTTTTGTTTATCATTTCCGCCGCGTTTTTGATGTTATGCGGCGCTGTCCGCGGTGTTTCTGCGGCATTTCCGCCGGCGGGGAGTGCGGGATTTTCCGTTTCGGCAGCCGGTGCGCCGCATACCGGCGAACCTATTAAAATTCCGTCCGCTGTTTTCGTGAGTTCGCCCTTATCTTCCCAATAACTTACGGCGGACATAAGGTCGCTTTCCAGTATGCCGAGCTTGTCGGCGATTTCGCGGTATTCGCAGTCCGTCCCCTGTGAACAGAGCATTGCAAGATAAACATAAACCTTTACAAAAGTCGGATTTGCCGCGGGCAGTTTGTTTTGTATAAAGTCGGCAGATATTGCTATAAAGCTGTTTTTTGTCGAAAAATGTGACATTTTTTACACTCCTTATAAAATTTCTTCAAAAAGTTGAAAAAAAAGTCAATATGCCTGTTGACATATTGAAAATTTTGTGATAACATTATATATTGTACTAAGATGATAATATGGGATTAATATCCGCTGCTCACCTTAACGATTATATTATAACATAACAAAATAAAAAAATCAAGAGCAGATTTGCAAATTAATCAATATGTATAAAAATCCCGTAGAAAGATTTTGTGACGAGGTGATAAAAGAATGGTACATGAGGTGCATTTGGGAAAAAACACCAGACTGAGCTATTCCAAAATCAATGAGGTTTTGGAAATGCCGAACCTTATCGAGGTGCAGAAAAATTCCTACAAATGGTTCCTTGAGGAAGGCTTAAAGGAAGTATTCCACGATATTTCCCCCATAACCGACCACGCGGGACATATGAGCCTGGAATTTTTTGACTACAACTTCGACTATAACTCAAAGTATACCGTGGAGGAATGTAAAGAAAGGGACGCAAAATATGCGGCTCCGCTTCGCGTAAGCGTTCGCCTTATCAATAACGAGACGGGCGAAATTAAGGAACAGGAAATCTTTATGGGCGATTTCCCGCTTATGACAGAGCAGGGTACTTTCATTATTAACGGTGCCGAACGTGTTATCGTCAGCCAGCTGACGAGATCGCCCGGCATGTATTATGAATTTACGCGCGATAAGACAGGTAAGCCGCTTTACGCATCAACGGTAATCCCGTACCGCGGTGCGTGGCTCGAATATGAAACCGACTCAAATGATGTTTTCTCAGTAAGAATTGACCGTACAAGAAAAATTCCCGTTACGGTACTGCTCCGCGCGATGGGTGTTCAGACAAATGCAGAAATCCTCGAAATGTTCGGCGAGGATCCTCGTCTTACAGCTACCTTTGAAAAGGACGCTACGGATAACAGAAACGACGCTCTTTTGGAAATATACAAAAGACTTCGCCCCGGCGAACCGCTTAACGTGGAAAATGCGGAAAGTCTTATAACAAACATGTTCTTTGACCCGAAACGCTATGATTTGGCGCATGTCGGCAGATATAAATATGACAAAAAGATGGCGATGGCGGCAAGAATACGCGGCAAGGTTGTTGCGGACAATGTTGCCGACCCGAGAACGGGCGAAATTATCGCCAATGCGGGCGATACGCTGTCATATGACATGGCGGAGGCTATCGAAAGAGCCGGCGTAAACAGTCTTGACCTGCTTGTTGACGAAAAGCGTGTAAGAGTAATTTCAAACGATATGGTTTACATTGATGAGTATGTTGATTTTGACGTAAGCGATGTACATTATAAAAAGGTAAGAAGAAGTGTTCTTCAGGAAATTCTCGATAATGCGGAAAATGATGAGGACGCAAAGGAGCAGATTCTTGCGCGTATTGACGATTTAACGCCCAAGCATATCACAACGGACGATATGTTCGCATCGGTGAACTATGTTCTGTGCCTTGCGAACGGCGTAGGTGAGACGGACGATATCGACCACCTCGGCAACCGCCGTGTAAGAAGCGTGGGCGAACTTCTGCAAAATCAGTTCAGAATAGGTCTGTCACGTATGGAAAGAGTTGTACGCGAGAGAATGACTATTCAGGATCAGGAAGTTATCACACCGCAGACGCTTATCAATATCCGACCGATTATTGCCACAATTAATGAATTTTTCGGTTCGTCACAGCTATCACAGTTCATGGATCAGCCGAATCCGCTGGCTGAACTGAGACATAAAAGACGTATTTCGGCACTCGGCCCCGGCGGTCTTTCAAGAGATAGAGCCGGATTCGAGGTGCGTGACGTTCACTATTCGCATTACGGCAGAATGTGTCCGATCGAGACGCCGGAAGGTCCGAACATCGGTCTTATCACGTCTTTGGCAACATTTGCAAGAATTAACGAATACGGTTTTATTGAGGCGCCGTACCGCAAGGTTGATAAGGAAACGGGCATCGTTACCGATGAAATCGTTTATATGACGGCGGATACCGAAGACGCATTTGTTGTTGCACAGGCAAACGAGCCGCTTGATGACGAAGGTCATTTCATGGATAAAAAGGTTTCGGCGCGTTACCGTGATGAAATTATCGAGGTTACGCCGGACAGAATAGATTACATGGACGTTTCGCCGAGACAGCTTGTATCGGTTGTTACGGCATGTATCCCGTTCCTGGAAAACGACGACGCGAACCGTGCGCTGATGGGTTCAAACATGCAGTGTCAGGCAGTTCCGCTTCTGACGACCGATTCGCCTATCGTGGGAACAGGGATGGAATATAAGGTTGCAAGGGATTCGGGTTCGGCAGTTCTTGCAAAGGAACCGGGAACGGTTATGAAGGTTTCCGCCGATGAAATTGTAATTAAGGGCGACAATACCGGAATTAAATATACGCAAAAACTTATCAAGTTTGCACGTTCCAACCAGTCAACATGTATAAACCAAAGACCTATTGTAGAAGTCGGCGAACATGTTGATAAGGGCACAATCATCGCAGACGGTCCGGCTATGAACAACGGCGAACTTGCGCTCGGAAAAAACGTTCTTATCGGATTTATGACGTGGGAAGGTTATAACTACGAGGACGCTGTTCTGATTTCCGAAGAACTTGTTAAACATGATATGTTTACATCAATTCATATTGAAGAATATGAATGTGAAGCACGTGACACAAAGCTCGGCGCGGAAGAAATCACGCGAGATATCCCGAATGTCTCGGAAGATACCCTGAAGGATTTGAACGAGGACGGTATTATCAGAATAGGTGCGGAAGTCAGAGCCGGCGATATTCTGGTAGGTAAAGTAACGCCTAAGGGCGAGACCGAGCTCACACCGGAAGAAAGACTGCTCCGTGCAATCTTCGGTGAAAAGGCAAGGGAAGTCCGCGATACATCGCTGCGCGTTCCGCACGGTGAAAACGGTATAATTGTTGACGTAAAGGTATTTACGAGAGAAAATTCCGACGAACTTTCGCCGGGTGTAAATAAGGTTGTACGCTGCTATATCGCACAAAAGAGAAAAATCTCTGTCGGCGATAAGATGGCGGGACGTCACGGAAATAAGGGTGTTGTATCCCGCGTTCTTCCGCAGGAGGATATGCCGTTTCTTGAAGACGGTACACCGCTGCAGATTGTTCTTAACCCTCTGGGCGTACCTTCTCGTATGAACATCGGTCAGGTTCTCGAGATGCATTTGGGTTATGCGTACAGAACGCTCAGCTTAAAGACAAGACAGGAACTTGAATCAATGACGGCGGACGAGGCTTATAAAAAGGTTATCCTTGCCGCTAAGGACACACAAATTGTGAATAATAAAGAATATATAAAAATTGCCACACCGGTATTTGACGGTGCACATGACGAAGATTTGAAACAGGCATTTGAGCTTGCGGGACTTTCGAAAACCTTCAAATCAGCGGTTTACGACGGCAGAACGGGCGATAAGTTTGATAACCCGGTTACGGTCGGTGTCATGTACTATCTGAAACTCGACCACTTGGTTGACGATAAAATTCACGCGCGTTCAACGGGTCCGTATTCGCTTGTTACACAGCAGCCACTCGGCGGTAAAGCTCAGTTCGGAGGTCAGCGCTTCGGCGAGATGGAAGTTTGGGCGCTTGAAGCTTACGGCGCGGCTTATACCTTACAGGAAATTCTGACGGTTAAGTCGGACGATATCGTAGGACGTGTCAAGACTTACGAGGCGATTGTAAAGGGTGAAAACATTCCAAAATCCGGTGTTCCGGAATCCTTCCGCGTACTTGTCAAAGAATTGCAGGCGCTGGCACTTGATGTTCGTATTCTGGACGGTGCAGGCGAGGAAATTGATATTGATGCAACCATGGACGATGATGATTCGGTAACAAAGGACAGCGAACTTATTT
This sequence comes from uncultured Clostridia bacterium, assembly GCA_934487205.1. Taxonomy (GTDB): domain Bacteria; phylum Bacillota; class Clostridia; order UBA1381; family UBA1381; genus UBA1738. The sequence continues at coordinate 16,237 of CAKSRS010000029.1, read as the reverse complement.
CAACCATGGAGGAAGGCGACGTACCATTTGAAGAAGATTTGGAAAACGATATGCTGCTGGATGACGAGGATTACAGTTATGATGACGAAGATGATGACGAAGTTGAAGATAATTTTGACGATAGCATCATCACGCCGGACGACTTTTAATTAGGAGGGGTTAAGAAATGTTGGAATTTAATAGCTTTGAAGCAATAAAAATCGGATTAGCCTCGCCTGAAACAATAAGAGGCTGGTCACACGGTGAGGTAAAAAAGCCGGAGACCATAAACTACCGTACACTTAAGCCCGAGAGAGACGGCTTGTTCTGCGAAAGAATTTTCGGGCCGACAAAGGACTGGGAATGTCACTGCGGTAAATACAAGAAAATAAGATACAAAGGCGTCGTATGTGACCGCTGTGGTGTTGAGGTAACCAAGGCGAAGGTTCGCCGCGAAAGAATGGGTCATATCGAACTGGCTACACCGGTATCGCATATTTGGTACTTCAAGGGTGTTCCGTCCGCTATGGGACAGACTTTGGATATTTCACCGCGAAATCTTGAAAAAGTGCTTTATTTTGCGGCGTATATCGTAATAGACCCGGGCAAAACCAATCTTGAAAAGAGACAGATTTTGTCCGAAAAAGAATACCGCGACGCTCATGAAAAATACGGCGATAAGTTTGTTGCCGGCATGGGTGCGGAAGCAATTCTGACGCTTTTGAAGGAAATCGACCTTGAAGAATTGTCAAAGGAACTGAAGGAGGAACTCGAAGGGGCGCAGGGGCAAAAGAAAGCAAAAATTATTAAGCGTCTTGAAGTTATTGAAGCTTTCAGAATTTCCGGCAACCGTCCGGAATGGATGATAATGACAGTTGTTCCGGTAATTCCGCCTGATTTGAGACCTATGGTTCAGCTGGACGGCGGACGGTTTGCAACGTCCGACCTGAACGACCTGTACAGACGTGTTATCAATCGTAACAACCGTCTGCGCCGACTTTTGGAACTGGGCGCACCGGATATAATTATAAGAAACGAAAAACGTATGCTTCAGGAAGCTGTCGACGCTCTTATCAACAACGGCCGCCGCGGCAGAACGGTTACGGGTCCGGGTAACAGGGCACTTAAGTCTCTGTCCGATTTGTTAAAGGGTAAACAAGGACGTTTCCGCCAGAACCTGCTCGGTAAGCGTGTTGACTATTCGGGTCGTTCGGTTATCGTCGTAGGACCTGAAATGAAGATTTATCAGTGCGGTCTGCCGAAAGAGATGGCAATTGAGCTGTTCAAGCCGTTTGTTATGAAGGAACTTGTGTCAAGAAATTTGGCGCATAATATAAAGAGCGCAAAACGTATGGTTGAACAGGTACGCCCGGAAATCTGGGACGTATTGGAAGATGTTATCAAGGAACATCCGGTACTCTTGAACCGTGCGCCTACACTGCACAGACTCGGTATTCAGGCATTTGAGCCGAAATTGGTTGATGGACATGCGCTGAAACTGCACCCGCTTGTATGTACGGCATACAACGCCGACTTTGACGGTGACCAGATGGCTATTCACGTTCCGCTGTCACCCGAAGCACAGGCAGAGGCAAGATTTTTGATGCTGTCTGCAAATAACCTGTTAAAACCTCAAGACGGTCACCCGGTTACCGTACCTACACAGGATATGATTTTGGGTTCTTACTATCTTACAATTGTGAAGGACGATGAAATCGGCGGCAAGGACTATCCGGAACGCGACCAAACGGAAGAATGGCACCCGAATTACTATACTTCCGAAGATGAGGCTATGCTTGCATATTTCAACGGTGCGGTAGGACTGCATACGCCGATTAAGGTAAGACGTGAAAAGAATGTTCATGGTATACCGTATACAAGAATTATTGATGCTACTGTCGGAAAACTCATATTCAACGCGAATATTCCGCAGGATTTGGGTAATGTTGACAGAACGCCGGGCAGTGAAAACATGCTTGACCTTGAGGTTGACGAGATTGTAGGAAAGAAACAGCTCGGAAAAATTATCGATAAATGTATACGTATTCATGATACTACAAAAACAGCCGAAGTTCTTGATAAAATCAAGGCAACGGGTTATAAATATTCAACTCTCGGCGCGCTGACTGTTTCGGTAAGTGATATCGAAGTTCCGGAAAAGAAGAAGGAACTTCTTGCTGATGCGGAAAAGCAGATAGATGCTATTGCTAAGAAATACAGACGTGGTCTTTTGACGAATGAAGACAGATATAACGAAGTTATTCAGGTTTGGGGCGCTACAACCGATAAAGTTACCGAAGCAATGATGGATCATATGGATAAGTTCAATCCTATATTCATGATGGCGGATTCGGGCGCTCGAGGCAGCGTTAACCAAATTCGTCAGCTTGCGGGTATGCGCGGACTTATGGCGGATACAAAGGGCCGTGCGGTAGAAATTCCTATTCGTGCGAACTTCCGTGAAGGTCTGAATGTACTTGAATATTTCGTATCATCGCACGGTGCGCGTAAAGGTCTGACAGATACCGCGCTGAGAACGGCCGACTCGGGTTACCTGACACGCCGACTTGTTGACGTTTCACAGGACGTTATCGTTCGGGAGAAGGATTGCGGCACGCATGAAGGTGAAACTGTTCGTGCTATTAAGGACGGCAACGAAGTTATCGAGCCGTTGAAGGACAGAATTGTCGGACGTACGGCTTTGGTTGATGTAAAGCACCCCGAAACGGGAAAAATACTGGCTTATGCTGACCATTTGATTACCGACGAACAGGCAGATGCTATCATAAAAGCGGGAATTGAAGCGGTTCAGATAAGAAGTGCGTTGACATGCCGTACCAAGAACGGCGTATGCTCTAAGTGTTACGGAATGAATCTGGCAACAGGTAAGCTTGTTAATGTCGGCGAAGCTGTCGGCATTATCGCGGCACAGTCAATAGGTGAGCCGGGTACGCAGCTTACGATGAGAACGTTCCACGCCGGCGGTGTTGCGGGCGGTGCAGACGTTACGCAAGGTTTGCCGCGTGTTGAGGAACTGTTTGAGGCAAGAAAGCCGAAGGGTCTTGCAATTCTTACGGAAATTACCGGTAAGGTAACAATCGTGGAAGCAAAGAGAAAGCGCGAGATTACCGTAACAAATGATGAAACGGCTGAGTCGAGAACGTATGCTATTCCGTACGGCTCAACAATTAGGGTTCATGACGGCGATGTAGTTGAGAAGGGTGATGAACTTACGGTAGGTTCGGCATATCCTAACGATATCCTCAGAATTAACGGGCCGAAAGCAGTACAGATTTATATCACAAGAGAAGTTCAGAGAACTTACCGTATGCAGGGTGTTGATATCAACGATAAGCACGTTGAGATTATCACAAAGCAAATGCTGCGTAAGGTAAGAGTTGAGGACGCAGGCGATTCAAATCTGCTTATCGGTTCTGTTGTGGATAAGTTTGAAGTGGAAGAAGTCAATGAACAGCTTAAGGCTGAAGGAAAGACGAATCTTGTTGAGTGCTCGCCGATTCTTTTGGGTATAACAAAAGCATCGCTTGCCACAAATTCGTTTATGTCAGCGGCGTCATTCCAGGAGACAACCAAAGTTCTTACCGATGCAGCAATTAAGGGTAAAGTTGACCCACTGCTCGGACTTAAAGAAAATGTTATTATCGGTAAACTTATTCCGGCAGGAACAGGTATGCCGGCGTATAAAAATATTGGTGTAACGGTTGACGGTATGGAAATTACAGGAGAATAATTTTTAAAGAGCAACTCGAATTTGAGGTGTGCCCCGAAAGCGTCTAACTTTTGGGGTGCATACCGATATGAGTTGCTCTTTTAATATTTTGAAAAATTTATTGTAAAAATGCTTGACAATAAATAAAGAATTTGATATACTAAATAAAGAAACAGCTTTAAATCGGTACAGAGATGCCGGCAAGATGATGTCAAGCGTGAAAATTCTGACGCTTTGTTTTGATATGTGTAACATTAATCTTGTCGGACGACAAGATTTTTTTATGCAAAGAGGAGTTACGTATGAAAGAGCAGTCAGCAGAAATGATAAGCAAAGCCAAAAATGCCGCGGCGGAATTTTTCCGTGAAAACGGTTTATTAGACATTTCTTCGGATAAATATATTATAGTTCCCGGTTTGTGTGATGTGCATGTGCATTTCAGAGAACCGGGTTTTTCTTATAAAGAAACGATTTTTACTGGAACGCGCGCAGCGGCGCACGGCGGATATACGGCGGTGTGCACTATGCCGAACGTAAATCCGACGCCGGACAGCATGAAAAATTTAAAAATACAAACCGATATAATCAAGAAGGACGCTGTTATTGATGTTATTCCTTACGGAACGGTAACAATCGGCGAAGGCGGCGAGGAGTTGTCCGATATGGCGAATCTTGCAGACAGAGTCTGCGCATTTTCCGATGACGGGCGCGGTGTGCAAAATGAAGATATCATGTTTGACGCGATGAAAACGGCAAGAAGATTTGATAAAATCATCGCCGCGCACTGTGAGGATAATTCCCGTTTAAAAGGTGGGTATATTCATGACGGCGAGTATGCAAAAATACACGGGCATCGCGGAATTTCATCGAAAAGTGAATATAAGCAGCTTGCACGGGATATTAAGCTTGCCAAAATTACAGGGTGTGCATACCATGTCTGCCACATTTCAACTAAGGAGAGTGTGGAGCTTGTACGCAAGGCGAAGGCGGAGGGCGTTGATATAACTTGTGAAACAGCGCCGCACTATCTTGTACTTTGTGACGAGGATTTGCAAGAGGACGGAAGATTTAAAATGAATCCGCCGCTGCGTTCGAGAGAGGATAAAGACGCACTTACGTCGGGAATTTCGGACGGAACAATCGACATGATTGCGACAGACCACGCACCGCACAGCGCGGAGGAAAAATCACACGGACTTGAAAATAGTCTGATGGGTGTGGTCGGACTTGAAACCGCGTTTTCGGTTTTATATACAAATCTTGTAATGAAGGGTGTAATTACACTTGAAAAACTGGTTGAACTGATGTGCGTAAATCCGAGAAAACGATTTAAAATAGATAGCGGAACGGATTTTGCAGTATTTGATGTATCTGCGCCTTACGCGGTAAATCCGGAAAGATTTCTGTCAAAAGGCAAAGCAACGCCGTTTGAAAACGATACGCTGTTTGGCAGATGCGTTTTGACAGTGCATAACGGCAAGGCGGTCTGGCGGGAAAATATATGAAGGGAGATTATTATGAATCAGACTTTTTTTACAATAAAATCAAATGATAAAATTGCGGATAAAACATATAAAATGATACTTTGCGGCGATACGTCGGAAATATATGCACCGGGGCAATTTGTGAATATAAAAATAGACGGGTATTTTCTTCGTCGCCCAATATCAGTATGCGATTATGCCGAAAATGAGATGACGCTGATTTATAAAACGGTCGGCAGCGGTACAGAGTTGATGAGCGGAATGAATCCGGGGGACAGGCTCGATATCCTTGTCGGATTGGGAAATGGATATGATACCGACGAGAGCGGAGACAATCCGCTGTTAATCGGCGGCGGTGTCGGAGTGCCCCCTTTGTATAATCTCTGCAAATGCTTAACAGACGCGGGAAAGTCCGTAACAGTAATAATGGGTTTTAACAGCGCCGATGAGGTTTTTTATGAGAATGAATTCAGAGCACTCGGCGCGAAGGTTTATGTGACAACCGCCGATGGTTCGTACGGAACGAAGGGATTTGTTACAGATGTCATGAAAGATATCAATTACACATATTTTTACGCATGCGGTCCGGAGCCGATGTTTCGGGCGATAAATAAAATTGCAAAAACAAGTGGTCAGCTCAGTTTCGAGGAACGCATGGGCTGCGGATTCGGCGCGTGCATGGGTTGTACATGCAAAACCCTGACGGGAAACAAACGAATTTGTACGGAAGGTCCGATAATGCGGAGGGAGGAAATTTTATGGGAAAATTAAGCGTAAAACTTTGCGGTACGGAACTTGACAATCCTGTCATTCCGGCAAGCGGAACATTTGGTTACGGATTTGAATTTTCACGATTTTATGATATAAATATGTTGGGAACATTCTCCTTTAAAGGCACCACACGTGAGCCGCGGTTCGGAAATCCCACACCGCGTATTGCCGAAACGCCGTCGGGCATGCTTAATTCTGTCGGACTGCAAAACCCGGGCGTGGACGAAGTTATCGGAAAAGAATTGCCGCGCCTTAAAATGTTTTTTAAGAAAAAGGTCATGGCAAACGTAAGCGGATTTTCGGTAGATGATTATGTGTACACATGCAAAAAGCTTGACGGCGAGGAGCAAGTCGGCTGGCTGGAAGTAAATATAAGCTGCCCGAATGTGCACGGGGGCGGAATGAGTTTTGGCACAACGCCGGAGCTTGCGGCAGAGGTTACATCGGCTGTAAAAGCAGCAGTCAAAAAGCCGGTAATAATCAAACTTTCGCCCAATGTAACTGATATTGCGGCGGTGGCGAAAGCATGTGAAGATGCGGGTGCGGACGGAATCAGCCTTATAAATACGCTGCTCGGTATGCGCATTGATTTAAAGACGAAAAAACCGCTGCTTGCAAATAAAACGGGCGGACTTTCGGGGAGCGCGATTTTCCCTGTAGCGCTGCGCATGGTGTATCAGGTGGCGGAGACTGTGAAAATCCCGATTATCGGCATGGGCGGAGTTTCATGTGCGGAAGACGTGGTTGAAATGATGCTTGCCGGAGCAACGGCGGTGCAAGTGGGCGCGGCGAATTTGGTAAATCCGTATGCTTGCCGCGATATAATAGAAAATTTACCGCGGGTTATGGAAAAGTACGGCATAAATACGCTTGAAGAAATTATAGGAGGTGCGCATTAATGGGTAAAGATGTAATTGTTGCCTGCGATTTTGCGGGCAGAAAAGAGGTAATGGATTTTTTGGACAAATTCGGTGAAGAAAAACCATTTGTTAAAATAGGCATGGAGTTATACTATGCCGAAGGCCCGGAAATCGTAAGAGAAATAAAAAAACGGGGACATAAAATCTTTTTGGATTTAAAATTGCATGACATACCGAATACGGTAAAAAAAGCGATGAATGTGTTATCGCGCCTTGACGTAGACATGTGTAATCTTCATGCTTCCGGAACAACCGCCATGATGACGGCGGCGCTTGAAGGGCTGACGCGTCCGGACGGAACGCGCCCGATTTTAATTGCCGTAACACAGCTTACATCAACCGACCAAGAGGCGATGGAAAAAGATTTGCTTATAAAAGAGCCTATTGATAAGATTGTAATGCATTATGCCCGGACGGCGAAAAATGCGGGACTTGACGGTGTGGTTTGCTCGCCGTTGGAGGCGAAAAAAGTGCATGACGTATGCGGCAGCCAATTTCTTACGGTAACGCCCGGCGTACGTTTTGCGGACGGCGATTTGGGTGACCAAAAGCGCGTCATGACGCCATCAGCGGCAAAACAAATCGGTTCGGATTATATAGTTGTCGGCAGACCTATAACGGCAGCGGCAGACCCTGTGGCGGCATATCGAAGATGCGTACAGGATTTTGTGGACTGAAAAGGGACATAAAAATAAAAAATAGGGACATAAAAACGGAGGAAAAAAAATGAATAATATCAAGGATTTAATCGCAAAAGATTTGCTTTCAATAAAGGCGGTGTTTTTCCGTCCGGACGAACCGTTTACATGGGCAAGCGGAATAAAGAGCCCGGTTTATTGCGATAACCGCTTAACACTGACGGCGCCGAAGGTGCGTACCGACGTTGAGGAAAGTCTTGCAAAGGTGATAAAGGAGAACTATCCCGATGCGGAAATTTTAATGGGAACATCAACGGCGGGCATCGCACATGCAGCGATAACGGCGCACATTATGGGATTGCCTATGGGATATGTACGCTCGGGTGCAAAAGACCACGGCAGACAAAATCAAATTGAAGGCAAACTCGAGAAGGGACAAAAAACCGTCGTTGTCGAAGACTTGATTTCAACCGGCGGAAGTGTTATCGAAGTGGTAAATGTACTGCGCGAGGCGGGCGCTGAGGTGCTGGGCATTGTGAGTATATTTACCTACGGCATGCAAAAGGGCATTGACCGTCTTGCCGATGCGAATGTCAAAAATATCAGCCTTACCGACTTTGATGCTGTTGCAAAAGCAGCTGCCGAGGAAGGGTATATAAAACATGAGGATATTGAGCGGCTTATAAAATTCCGCAATAATCCGTCGGACGAGAGCTGGATTAATTAAGGAAAGGGGATAAGGATATGCGAAATATTATCAATATTCTTGATTTGTCTGTAGAGGAAATTAACGAGCTTATCAAAACGGCAGACGATATTATTGCAAATCCGACTGCTTATAATGAGGTATGCCGCCACAAGATACTTGCGACGCTGTTTTTTGAGCCGAGCACACGCACGAGATTGAGTTTTGAGTCGGCGATGCTGTCGCTCGGCGGACAGGTTTTGGGATTTTCCGAGGCAAGTTCAAGCTCAGCGACAAAGGGAGAAAGCGTTGCCGATACGGTAGCGGTAGTAAGCGGTTATGCCGATATTATAGCGATGCGCCACCCGAAGGAGGGCGCGCCGATGGTAGCCGCAGCACACAGCAGCGTGCCGGTAATCAATGCCGGCGATGGCGGACATTATCACCCGACGCAGACGCTTACCGACTTGCTTACAATCCACCACGAAAAGGGCGGATTTGATAATCTGACAATCGGATTTTGCGGCGATTTAAAATTCGGAAGGACGGTTCATTCGCTTATAAGCGCGCTGTCGCGTTACAGCGGCGTTAAGTTCGTGCTTATATCGCCGGAGGAATTAAAATTGCCGAGTTTTGTAAAGCAGGAATACATAAAGGATAAAGGAATTGAATACCGTCAGTGCGCGTCGCTCGACGAAGTCATAGGTGATTTAGATATTTTGTACATGACGCGTGTGCAAAAAGAGAGATTTTTCAATGAAGAGGATTATCTGCGCCTGAAAAACAGCTACATACTGACGGAGGACAAAATGAAACTTGCCAAGCCGGATATGTGCGTGCTGCACCCGCTGCCGCGTGTAAATGAAATTTCGACGGCGGTGGATAACGATCCGCGCGCGTGTTATTTCAAACAGGCGCATTACGGCAGATTTATCCGCATGGCGCTTATTATGAAGCTTTTGGGACTTTCGGAAGGGAGATAAAAGCATGAAAATTGACAGCATAAAAAACGGAATTGTAATTGACCATATAACGGCGGGGAGCGGTATGCGGCTGTACCGATTGCTGGGACTGGACAGCCTTGACTGCACAGTTGCTATAATGAAGAACGTAACGAGTAAAAAGATGGGCAGAAAAGATATCATAAAAATTGATGCGGATATTGACTTAAATTTTGATGTTATCGGTTTTGTCGACCCGCAGGCAACCGTGAATATTATAAAGGACGGAATATTGCGCGAGAAAAAAACAATCGACATGCCGGAAGTGCTGACGAATGTTATAAAATGTGAGAATCCGCGCTGTATTACATCTGTTGAGCAGGAGATCGACCATGTTTTTAGGCTAACTGACAAAAAAAACAAGGTGTACAGATGCATTTATTGTGAAACAAAACAAAAATAAAAAAATGCTTTTTGTGTCTTGACTCGGCGTAAATTATCTGATATAATGAAAATACAGTTACAGAATATATCCGGCGACTGGCGGGAAATGCAGAGCACTGCGGTGGAACCGGATATACGAGGGGTATTGCCCCGTAAAGCCGACCGTCTGGGCATACTTAAGCAAGTTTGTTTAGGTATGCCCTTTTATATTTTCGGCGGCGGAATGGAGGAACGATATGAAAAAAGTTGGAATTGTTATGGGGAGCGATAGTGATTTGCCGATTATCCGCAAAGCGACGGACGCGCTTGACGCGCTCGGCGTTCCATATGAAGTGCATGTCTATTCAGCGCACCGAACGCCGGAGGAGGCTCGTGCGTTTGCGTGCGGCGCAAAAAATAACGGATTCGGCGTGCTTATTGCGGCTGCCGGAATGGCGGCGCATCTTGCGGGTGCAATAGCGGCAAACACAACATTGCCGGTTATAGGTATTCCTTGTAAATCACAGACATTAGACGGTATTGACGCACTCTTGTCAACAGTACAGATGCCATCGGGTATTCCGGTTGCGACCGTTGCTGTTAACGGAGGAGTTAATGCCGCCTTACTTTCTGCGCAGATTTTGGCGCTGAGCGATGATGAGCTTGCGCAAAAGCTGGAAAAACAGCGTGCAGAAGCAAAAGATGCGGTGCTTTTAAAAGATGTGGCTATAACAAAGGAATTTAACAAATAAAAGAAAGGAAAGGTCAAAGTTATGGAAAAGAGAGAACTTTTGTATGAAGGAAAGGCAAAGAAAGTTTATGCAACGGATAATGCGGAGGTGCTTTTGGTAGATTATAAAGATGACGCTACTGCGTTTAACGGATTGAAAAAGGGCACGATTGCAGGAAAGGGCGCAATAAACAACCGCGTTACAAATTATATGATGCGGATTTTGGAAAAGGAAGGTGTGCCGACTCATTATGTTGAGGAACTTTCGCCGTGCGAGACTCTTGTAAAGAAGGTATCGATTGTACCGCTTGAAGTGATAATCCGAAACATTTCCGCCGGCTCCTTTGCAAAAAGATTTGGCGTTGACGAAGGAATAGTTTTTGGCGAACCTACCATAGAATTTTCCTATAAAAATGATGAGCTCGGCGACCCGCTTATGAACTCATATCATGCGCTGGCTCTCGGTCTTGCGACAAAGCAGGAAATAGAGACTATAAAAAATCTCGCATTTAAAGTTAATTCCGTAATGAAGGACTTTTTCAAAAAACTGAATGTCGATTTGGTTGATTTCAAATTGGAATTCGGACGTCTTTGCGACGGCACAATTGTTCTTGCGGACGAAATTTCGCCGGATACATGCCGTTTCTGGGACAGCAAAACGCATGAAAAACTGGATAAAGACAGATTTCGCCGTGATCTCGGCAATGTAGAGGACGCATACAAAGAGATGATGAAAAGAATTTTGGGCGAGTAATTTAAGAATTGAGGTCAGCAATGAATAAAATACACGAAGAATGCGGTGTTTTCGGAATATTTGCAGTGGAGAAGTCCGATGTTGCGTCAAGTGCGTATTACGGACTTTTTGCACTGCAGCACCGCGGGCAGGAAAGCTGCGGGATTGTCGTAAATGACGACGGCATTTTCAGGACATATAAAGATGTCGGTTTAGTGAATGATGTGTTTACCAAAAGCCGTCTGGAAAGCCTGGGAACGGGTAATATGGCAGTCGGACACGTCCGGTACGGGACAACCGGAACGGACGGGCGCATAAATGCACAGCCGATTGTCGTAAATCACGTAAAGGGGCATACGGCGCTTGCACATAACGGCAATCTTGTAAATTCGCTGGAGCTTCGCAATGAGCTGGAAATGGAAGGTTCGATTTTTCATACGACAAGCGATACGGAGGTTATTTCGTATATACTTACGAAGGAGCGGATACATACCGGGTCGGTTGAGGAGGCTTTGGAACGCACGATGGACAGGCTTAAGGGCGCATATTCCATTGTGGTTATGTCGCCGACAAAGCTGATTGCGGCGCGTGATAAAAATGGTTTTCGACCGCTGTGTTTTGGAAAAACCGCTGCGGGCGATTATGTGATTGCGTCGGAGAGTTGTGCGCTTGACAGCGTCGGCGCGGAATATATACGCGATGTTGAGCCGGGCGAAATTGTGGTTTTTGCAAAGGACGGAATTAAGGAAATAAAGACGCATTGCTCTAAGTGCGAACGTAAAATCTGTATTTTTGAGTATATTTATTTTGCGCGTCCCGATTCGGTTATTGAAGGGAAAAGCGTACACAGAGCTCGGTTGAATGCGGGCGCATGTTTAGCGCTTGAACACCCGGTTGACGCGGATATTGTAATCGGCGTGCCGGATTCCGGGCTGGACGCGGCGTTGGGGTATTCGCGCCAGTCGGGTATTCCGTACGGAATCGGATTTATAAAAAATAAGTATATAGGCAGAACATTTATTTCACCGGGACAAAAGTCGCGTGAGAATAAGGTGAAAATAAAGCTGAACGTAATAAAGGAAAACGTGAAAGGAAAACGGGTAATTCTGATAGACGATTCGATTGTACGCGGAACGACGTGTGCCCTGATTGTAAAACTTTTACGTGAGGCAGGCGCTAAAGAGGTTCATATGCGTGTTTCCGCGCCGCCGTTTTTAAATCCTTGCTACTACGGTACGGATATTGATTCGCGCGATAATCTTATTGCGTGCAATCATACCATTGAGGAAATCACCAAAATCATAGGTGCGGACAGTCTCGGTTATCTCGGAATTGACAGCCTTCCGAAACTGATAAGTACGAAATATAAGTGCGGTTATTGCGACTCATGCTTTACGGGCGAGTATCCGACAGAGATTCCGAGGGACAGCGGAAAAAGCAGATTTGAGAAAAAAATAAATGAAAAAGGAGAATAAGCGGTGAAAAGCTACAGTGAAAGTTACAAAGAGGCGGGCGTGGACATAACGGCGGGATATAAAGCGGTTGAGCTGATGAAACAGCATATTGCAAAAACAGCCGTACCCGGCATTTGTTCGGACGTTGGCGGTTTCGGCGGATTGTTTGAGCTTGATTTGACGGGAATAAAAAAGCCGGTACTTGTCAGCGGTACGGACGGCGTCGGAACAAAGTTAAAACTTGCGTTTATAATGGATAAGCATGACACGGTAGGCATTGACTGCGTTGCAATGTGTGTCAATGATATTATATGCTGCGGCGCAAAGCCTTTGTTTTTCCTTGATTATATCGCATGCGGGAAAAATGTGCCGGAAAGAATTGCCGATATCGTGAAAGGTGTGTGCAACGGGTGTGTGCAGTCGGGCGCGGCGCTTATCGGCGGCGAAACCGCCGAAATGCCCGGGTTTTATCCGGAGGACGAATATGATTTGGCGGGTTATTGCACGGGTGTTGTTGATAAGGATAAAATCATAGATAACAGCGCAATGCAGCCGGGTGATATTGTAATAGCATTGCCGTCGAGCGGTGTCCATTCGAATGGATTTTCGCTTGTCCGAAAAGTGTTTGACGTTGAAAATAGCGATATAAAAACACCGATAGCCGAACTTTCGGGAAAATCCGTTGGCGAGACGCTGCTTACACCTACAAAGATTTATGTTAAACCCGTGCTTGCGCTTACCGAAAAAATCAGGGTTAAGGGAATATCACATATAACAGGCGGCGGATTTTACGAGAATATTCCGCGAAGTATTCCGTCGGGATTGGGTGCAAAAATAGAAAAAAGTGCAGTTAAAATTCTGTCGATTTTTGACTTAATCGCAAAACAAGGTAAAATTTCGGAAAGAGATATGTTCAACACCTTCAATATGGGCGTGGGCATGAGCATAATCGTGGCAAAAACCGATACAGATGCGGCGATTGATATTTTAAAAAGCTGCGGTGAAAATCCGTATATAATCGGCGAAATTGCAAAATCGGACGATAAGATAGAAATAATCTGACGAGGTGGCAAGAGTGAAAAAAGCAAAAATAGCGGTACTCGTTTCGGGCGGCGGTACGAATTTGCAGGCGCTTATTAATGCGCAAAAGAAAGGGATTATAAAAAGCGGTGAAATTACGGTTGTAATTTCAAATAATTCCGATGCGTATGCGCTCAGGCGGGCGGAACGGGTAAATATAAAAACCGCGGTGGTCTGCAAAAAGAATTGCAGCGGTCAGGCGGATTTTGAAGAAAAAATCATAAAAATTCTGACGGATTGTAAAACGGATTTGATAATTCTCGCGGGATTTATGAGTATTTTAAGCGGAGATTTTACCAAGCGTTATGAACGCCGAATTATCAATGTTCACCCGTCGCTTATACCGTCGTTTTGCGGACAGGGGTTCTATGGACTCAAGGTGCATAGGGCGGCGCTTGAAAAGGGCGTAAAAGTTACGGGCGCGACGGTGCATTTTGTCAATGAAATACCGGACGGCGGCGAAATAATTTATCAAAAAGCGGTTGCGGTTCGCGATGATGATACGGCGGAAAGCCTGCAAAAGCGTGTAATGCGGCTTGCGGAGTGGAAAATTCTGCCGAAGGCTGCGGAAAAGGTTTCTGCGGATATTGTTAAGGAGGAGAGACAGTGAATATTTATGAGGTTAAGGATATTGCGGAGCTTATCCGTGATAATTCGTATGTCGGGCGCGGCATCGTGATAGGCGAAACAGAGGACGGCACAAGAGCGTGCAGCGCGTATTTTATAATGGGCAGAAGCGAGAACAGCCGTAACAGAATTTTTGCGGAGCATGACGGTGTACTTTTTACGGAGCCGTATGACGCATCAAAAGTGGAAGACCCAAGTTTGATTATATATGCGGCGATGCGGAGATATGAAAATAAACTGATAGTTACAAACGGCGACCAGACGGATACGATTTATGAGGGCTTAAAGGCGGGCGAAGGTTTTGCAAAGGCTTTAAAATCAAGAGAATTTGAACCGGACTCCCCGAATTTTACGCCGAGAATAAGCGGTATGCTTACATTTGAAAATGGCGGGTTTACATACAACATGAGCATTTTAAAAAGCGCGGACGAACATGGCACGGCGTGCAATCGATACACATTTGACTACAGTTCGCTGGCCGGCGTGGGGCATTTTATTCATACATATATTTGTGACGGAACGCCCATTCCGACATTTTGCGGCGAGCCGGAGCGTGTTAAAATTGCCGATGATATTGATGAATTTACAAATTGTCTGTGGAACGCGCTGGACGCGGATAACAAAATATCATTATATGTAAAATATATTGATTTGAAAACAGGGGCCGAGGAAACAAGATTGATTAACAAAAATAAATAGCCGCAAGGCGGAAGGGAAAATTATATGAAAGAATTTGAACTTAAATACGGTTGCAATCCAAATCAAAAACCGTCAAAAATATATATGGAGGACGGCAGCGACTTACCGATTGAAATTTTAAACGGGAAACCGGGATACATAAATTTTCTGGACGCGTTCAACAGCTGGCAGCTTGTAAGCGAACTGAAAAAAGCGATCGGACTTCCGGCGGCGGCATCATTCAAGCATGTCAGTCCAACATCGGCGGCGGTGGGTGTACCGCTGTCGGATAAACTCAAAAAAGCGTGCTTTGTCGATGATATAGAAGGGCTTGACAGCTCACTGCTGGGCTGCGCATATGCGCGGGCGCGCGGAACGGACAGAATGTGCTCGTTCGGCGATTGGGTTGCGCTTTCCGATGCCTGTGACGTAACAACGGCGAAGATGATAAAGCGTGAAGTATCGGACGGAATAATTGCGCCGGGATATGAACCGGAGGCGCTGGAAATATTGAAAAGCAAACGTAAGGGGACATATAATGTTGTCCGGATTGACCCCAATTATAAACCGGCGGAAATCGAAAAAAAGCAGGTATTCGGCATAACATTTGAGCAGGGAAGAAATAATTTTGAGATAAACGAAAAGCTGCTTTCCGATGTTGTTACAAAAAACAAAACGTTGCCGGAGAGCGCGGTACGTGATTTAATTATAGCGTTGATTACATTAAAATATACCCAGTCCAATTCCGTTTGTTACGCAGTAGACGGGCAGGCAATCGGCGTGGGAGCAGGGCAGCAGTCGAGAATACACTGTACGCGTCTTGCAGGAACAAAAGCGGATACATGGTTTTTACGGCAGCACGATAAAGTGCTTAATCTGCCATTCCGCAGCGATATCGGACGTCCCGACCGCGATAATATAATCGACGGCTACATAAATAAAAATGAAGAAGATGTATGTGCCTACGGCATTTGGGAAAAATATTTTACGCAAAAACCGGAGCCGCTTACACCGGAAGAAATGCGGGAATATCTTAATGGTATTGACGGTATTTCGCTTGCGTCCGATGCATTTTTCCCGTTCAGCGACAATATTGAAAGGGCGAAAAAAAGCGGTGTCAAATATATTGCAGAGCCGGGCGGTTCAATTCGCGATGATGTAGTGATTGAATGTTGCGACAAATATGATATAGCAATGGCATTTACGGGGATGCGTTTATTCCATCACTAATTGTGAATGGCTAAAATTCCGCATCTCACCGATTTTCAATCCTCGGAGTACACATGTACGCGGTCGGATTTCAAATACGGCAATCTGCGAAATTTTATCTCATTCACGAATGGTGAAAATACCGCATTTTGCTT
>CAKSRS010000028.1 GCA_934487205.1 uncultured Clostridia bacterium | reverse complement strand
CTAAAATGAGCGACAGTGATTTTGTGTATAACAAAAAAGTTACCGACTGCGCACCTGTACGGATAGGCGTTTTGAAGGACGATTTCGGTTACGCCGATGAGGTGAAGGCAGAAAATCCGGGCGTCAGCATAATTTCGTCGGGAACACTGATTGCCGACCAGACATACATACCGTTTGTGCGCTGTGCGGACGGGTACACCTACAGCTATTTCACAAAGGCGGAAGGCTTGTCATACACCGGTCACAAGACGAACGGCACGGAAACAATCACCGGTTTTACCGACAAGGAATGTGTATTTTTCAATAACGGAATAAATGTCTATGATATCAAAACGGCAAATGTCGGCTTTGACGGAAAATCTTATGAGGATGCGGCTTTCGTGCGCGCGTATACGAAAGACGGTTTTAATACGTATTTTCTCTCACATAAGGGGAACGGATATGAGTCGAACGCCGCCGCGCTGTTTGCGCAGACGGCGTCGCAAAACGCCGTTGCCATGCCGGATGTTGACAGCGACTCGGTATATCTGCGGTATGAGGAACACGCATTCTTCTGGGCAGACCCCGTTATCATCGCCGCGGTTGCATCACCGCCGTATTTTGACGCACTCCCGTCCGACGCATACGTAAACGGAGCGACAACCTACGGCAGAAGCATATCTTCATCGACGGGTGCGTCGGAGTCGTTCACGATATCTGCCGGGGCGTATCTGTCCGTTGAGGCAAAAGCCGGCGCAGGAGGAGCGGACGCTGTTTTTGAGGCGGAAAGCGAGGCGCTTAAGAGCCAATCGAATGAAAAGGAAAACACGATTGAAGTATCGTATACGCAGAGCTTTTCGGCAAGCGGCGGCGATGATACCGTTGTGCTTGCAACGGTCGGGTATGACGCGTATTTATACACCGCGTTCTACGGCGGCGAGGACGGCACGCGCACCGAAACCCCGTATGTCGTATATGTTCCGCACAACGGCTCCGATTCCGTTAAAACGGCGAGCCTGTCACGAGGGGATTATGATGAATTTAAAAAGTACGCCGCAGACGTTCTGCCCGATTTGGACGGAGTATTTAAACATACCGTCGGCAAACCCGAAACTTATTGGCATGGGGAACCTACGGGGAGTAATATTTTAAGCGGCAGCGTTATGATACATAAAAATGTGTCCGGATTCCCGGCAAATACCGGCAGCCAGACGCAGACCATTGAAATTACAAAGGAAAAATCGAGTACAACTTCTGCGGGAATGTCCGTCAGCGCCAAATTGGGCGGCGGATTTGAAACGTCGGCGGAAAATATATTAAAATATGCCGAAGTCGGTACAAAAATTACCGGCGGATATGTTCAGGAAAAGGAATATGAACGTGGGAAAATAGAAACACGCGCCGTCGGCACAAGTTTTGAAGGCACGGTTTTCGGTCAGGGCGACGGATTTAATACCGACGGCAAAACACAGAAAGCCGGGTTTAACTGGAAACTTCTGCACTATGTTTATGATTTTAACAAGGAGAACGCAGTGCAGCGTTTCCCGGTTATTACATATATCACGTCGGACGTTACACAGCCTGTGGGCGCAATCCCGTCAAGGGTGACGGTTTCGCCGGAATCGGCAGAAATCAGCCAGGTGGGACCCGCGACTAAAGGTTATATAAACAAAGCGCCGTTTACCGTAACGGCGGAAGGTTTGACGCGTGAGGCATACACCGCGCTTGAGGGTGCACCCTTCGGCATGAGCCTTAACACCGGCGGAACTAACATCGGTTCTTCCGCGCCGTACGATTTTGATGTCGTGATTAACGGCAATGTTAAGCCGGGCAGTTATGACTTGCGGCTTAACGTCGGCGGTGTGCTTTCGAATGTATTTACGGTAACTGTTACGCCGTACGAGGCGCCGACGTGGATTACGGCGGACAAAACCGACGTGGATTTCGGCAGCGTGCGCTATGATAAGGTGGACGGAACGCCGTCGGCAAGCGCACAGGCAATAACGGTAAGCAGTATTCACACCGAAAAGCTTGACGGATTTACGGCAAGCTTGGGCGAGAACAGTCCGTTTACCGTAACGCAGCAGCTTTCGTCAACGTCGCTTGCGCCGCAGGGGACACTGGGTGACTCGGCAACCGTCATGGCTGCGCCGAAAACGGGACTTTCTGTCGGAACACATACCGATACGCTAACTATTGCAAACCGTGAAACGGCGGCATATGTTACGCTGACTTATACCGTAACCGAGCCGACTTTGCCCGGCGCACCGAAATTCAGCGGCAATATGCACAAGCTTGTAAATCCTATAAAGCTTGATGTATATGCCCCGTCAGACGACGGCGGCGAGGCAATAACCGATTATCTCTATACAATCAGAGACCATGAAAATTACACGTCGGACGGCGAAATGATTTGGAAAAAGAGCGGAATCAGAGCGCAGTCGGGTACGCTGTTTACTTTGACGGTCAAAGATGAATTAAACGTCGGGAATACTTATGTTATCGGAATTAAGGCAGTAAACGTATGCGGCGAAAGTATTCCGGTTTGGTTTGAATTTGAGGTGGGCTATGCCGAGAATAACCCTGACCCCGTTCGGAATATGAAGGTATATCCCGAGGATGGAAAAATAACCGTAACGTGGGACGAACCGAGCTACTGGGGCGAAAACGAGCATGTTGATTTTGAGGATATTCTGTTTAAGTCATATCAGATATGGCTGCGTGTCGGAAACGACTATTTGACTAACGGTTGGTGCTACCGCGATGACAAAGATAATGAAAACGAATATACCTTCCAAAATCTTACAAATGATAAAGAATATGAGGTTTTGATTGACACGCGCACGTTGAACCGTTACAGCTCTTATTCGGAAGATGCGATAAGGACGGCGGTTCCATCGCTGAAAGTGATAAAGCCGTCGCGCCCGAAAAAACTGACGGCGGAAATGAGTTATAAACAGGCTAAGCTTTCGTGGAATCTTCCCGGCGCGACGGGAAATACCGATATAACGGGATATAAGGTTTCCAAAGATGGCGGAATTAACTGGACCGATGCCGGCGAAAATATGGAATATACGTTTACGGGTCTTGTTGCAAATCAGACATATGATTTTGCCGTATGCGCCGTAAATTCCGCCGGTGACGGCGACGCTGCGCATACTTACCAAACTGTGCCGAACAGTCTTGCCGCGCCCGAGCTTGTGGATGATTTCCCGAAAATTGTAAACGGACTTATTCCGGGGTACGAACAGCTGGAACTTGTGTGGAAACCTGTTGAGCCGAACATGGGCGGAGCGGTGTCGTATGAAGTCCGCCTTGACGACGGCGAATGGCAGGCTATCGAGCCGATAGTTTTCGGCGATACGCTGCGCCGGATTTTTACGGGACTTGAAAATGAACGTAAATACACGGTATCGGTGCGCGCCGTAGACGGCGAGGGCGCGGGCCCGTCTGTATCCGCATCAAGCAGAAAGCCGCGCGAAACAGCGCCGAGACCTATAATGAATGTACAGGTTAAGCCGCGCAACAACAGTATGCAGCTGTACGGCGAGGCTTATCAGAATATGTACCGCATGGAATACAGTATAAACGGCGGAAGTTGGCAGAGTTTCAGCAACGGTGAAAGAACAAATCAGTATTATGAAAACGGAAAGGAATATACCGTCGCGATTTCGTCACAATGCCTTGATAATGACAACATGCCTATGCGCACAACGCAGTATTTCAAGTGCACGCCCGATGAAAATGTGCCCGATGAACCGTCGGAGCCGATAATTAATGCCACCGTCAGCGAGGATAACCTTCGCATTGACTGGTCGGTGGAAGATGACGGCGGCAAGCCGATACTTTATTATGAACTTTCTCTCGACGATGACGGCGAGCCGATAAGATTCCCGGCAGATGTAACATCATTTGACATTGACTATACATCATTGAAGGATAGTTATTGTTATGTTTACGTTTATGCGGTTAACTCTGTGGGTAAAACGTGCAAGAGCATATATGTGGATTTTGGGACTGAGCTGATGGGCGAAAGTATTCTTGCCGTGCCGAGCGGTACCGATAAATTCCAAAGCGAACCGTATCGGTGGGTGAGAACCTACTATTGGGAAGATGAAACGGGTAAGCCCATAGCTGAAGAACATGACTACAGCGACAGGGTGGATTGGAACATGACGGCGTCGGATAAGGCTGTAACATGGGATAAGGACAGCCGCCGCATTATCGCGGAAAATCTCCCCGACGGAACATATGACGCGACCGTGACGGCATGCGACGAGTATAGAAACACAACGTATGAGAAGAAGGTAAAAATAATTGTCGGCAATGCGGTGAAGATTAATTCTGCCGAACAGACGTCGGACGGGATTTCGGTTAATCTTGATTTGCCGGAATCGCTCGGGGTTACTCTGTGCATTGCGCTGTATAATGAAAAAGGAGCGCTTTCAGGCGTTTCGCTGAAGGAAATCACCGCCGCAAGCCTGACCGACGGGAAAATTACCGTACCCGTTAACGGCAGCGGCACAAGCGCTAAAATCATGCTGCTGGAAAACACAAAAAATATGCGCCCCATGTGCGGGAGCAAATCAATTGGCATTAAATAAAAAATCAGGCGGAAAACCGCCTGATTTTTTATTACAGACAAACCTGCCGTTTTCGGGGGTGTCTGTAATCTGACCCGCTGTGCGGGGGATATTTATTTAACGTAATTCAGCCATACACGCATGTCCGAGTCGCCGCGGTTTGCAAATCCGTTGTACGGGATAAGCGTGATTTCCGTGAGTTCCTGTTCGCCGCCGAGTTCGCAGTACAATTCGTCGGTATTTTTGCGCCTGTATGCCGCGGATTTCAGTATCGGCAATGAGAAAAATTCACTTTCTTCGCATACGGGCGTTTTGGAGGTGTCGATATAAAAATTATGCAAGTCCGCACCGTTATCAATGCCTTCCGCACAATATACCACCGGCCCGCGCATGACGGCTGTTTTTCCCGCATCTGCCGCAACATGCGGATTTGCCGTTATGAATTTCGGCGTCATGTCAAGCTCGACGTCAAATTCGTCCGCCGTTATTTTTGCATAGCCGTTTTCAATGGTGTATTCGCATGAAATTTTGTAATTTTTGCACCAATCCGGTATGCGGAACATAACCTTTTCTGCGCCCGTAACCGTTACGCTGATTTTTCCCGTATGCGGATAGTTCGTCTTTTGCGTGACGCAAATTCCGCCGCATGCGAGCGTGCTTTCGGCAAACTGATTGATATACACCGTTTTTCCGTCGACCGAATAAATGTACCGCGGAAGGCTTGCAAGCGTGCGGTTAATGTTCGGCGGACAGCATGAGCAGTCGAAAACTTCCTTACGCTGCGTTATCGGAAGGCGGTTTTTGGAATAGCAGTCCTTGTCAAAATCTTCGTCAAGACGTACGTGGTCGGCAAGGTTTATTTCAAGCGGATTTTCGTAAAAAAATGCCTTTCCGCTCAGCGAAAGCCCCGAGAGCATGCCGTTATACAATTCCTTTTCTGTTATGTCGTGATACTTCGCGTCGCGGCGGATTTCGCCCATTCGCACGCAGAACAAAATCATTGCGATGGACGCGCATGTTTCCGCATAGGCGGTGTCGTTGGGCAGGTCGTACGGCAATGTGAACGCTTCGCCTATGTACGTCGAGCCGAGTCCGCCCGTGATATACATTTTGCGCTTGGTGATGTCGTCAAAAAGCGCGTCGCACGCTTTTAACATTTCCGCGTCACCGGTTTCCGCCGCCGCGTCCGCCATGGCGCTGTACAGATACAGCGCGCGCACGCTGTGCCCCTCTGCCGTGTATTGCTTGCGTACGGGGAGGTGGTCTTGCATGTATTTTTTTGTTTCGCTGTCCTTTCCGCGCGTGTTCAGAAAATACATCGCCAGGTCAAGATAACGCTTTTCCGACGTACATCTGTAAAGGCGGAACAGCGCAAGCTCTATCTCCTCATGCCCCGGAGTTTTAAATGCCGCCGACTTTTCCTCAACAAATACTTTATAAATGTAATCGGCATATTTTTTCATCAGATTTAAAAATCTATCGTCGCCGCATGCGTCATGATACGCAACCGCCGCCTCGATAAGATGCCCGGCGCAGTATAACTCGTGACAGCCACGCATTTTCCAGCGGTTTTCCGGCTCGACCGCGGTGAAGTATATGTTAAAATATCCGCACTCATGCTGATTTTGCTCTATTCTGTCAACCAGCATTTCGATTTTGCCCCGTAAATCCTTGTCCTCGCGGAGGGCAAGAATATACGCCGCGCCCTCTATCCATTTCGCTACGTCCGAATCCCAAAAAAAGTGCGGCTTGTTTTCCATGCCCTCTTTCCAATCGCATTTGAATGCGTCTATTCTGCCTGTCTCACAAAACCTGTTCCATACGGCGTCAAGTGTGGTTTTCAGATTTAATTCATATTTCTCTTTCCAAAATCCGCCCGTCAGCGCGACTTCGGTTAACTGCGGTAAACTCATAAAATCTCTCCTTTTTATTGACTTTTTCTGTAAATATTGTATAATATTATTATCGGTATTTCAATACGGAAAATCAGATTAAAAGTGAGAAAATCAGACTTATGGATATTAAATTCGGAGGCATGGGATTGTTTACCGCCGACAAGGAATGGATTCACCCGACACGGTGTGAGCGCACATATGAGATAATCTATGTTACAAAGGGTACGGTGCATTTGTATGAGGGCGGGGAGAAATATGACTTATGCAAGGGCGACCTTATTTTGCTGAAACCGCATGTCGTGCACGGCGGATTTGAAAAAAGCACGGGCGATACGGCGTTTTATTGGGTGCATATATTCGCCGAAATCCCCGATGATATGTGCGGCAAGGCGGAACACTTTTCGGGCGGGTGGCTGTTCCGCGAGCTCATGGACTATGACAACGCCCCGCAAAGGGATTCCGACGCTCTGCGGATTTTGTGCGAGCATATTTTGCTGAATATCCGCATGCACAAACAAAACGGCACGAATAAAAAGCTTGCGTGCGATGTTTATGAGTGGGTCAGAATTAACGCCGGCGCGTCGCTCACCGTAAACAAAACCGCCGCGCATTTCGGTTACAATGCCGAACACATTTCGCGCATTATGCGGCGCGAGCGCGGTGTGCGCCTTAAGCGCATAATCGACGGACTTTTAGCCGACAAAATTAAGGATTTCCTCGTTAACACCGATTACTCCGTTAAGGAAATTGCCGCGGCATGCGGTTTTTCCGAATCGTCGGCTATGATTAATTTTTTCAAGTATCATGAAAAAATTTCGCCGACTGAATTTCGCAACAAGCATACCGCAATCCACATGAATTTGAGGTAGGGGTGCCGAAAAAAATTCATTTGCCCCTAAAGTTGACTGAAAAAAATGTACAGTTTATCATTCTGCCCCTTCTAAAGGCGGCAGAAGAAAAGATAACAAAAGAACAGGACGGGACAACATGATGTCCCGTCCTGTTAACGTATGGAAGGTGGAAAGTTTCCATGCCGCGTTTTATTTGCTTTCGTCGGAAAGCGGGGAATAATATTTGCACTTATTATTCCTGACATTATAACATGCAATATACGGGCAATGCGTGGATCGGCTGTCTTGCAGCACCGTCATTTGTCCAACGCGGCAATGCGGACAAAGCGGCTGTTTAATCAGTCTTCCTTTATGCGTATTAACCCATTTCAATATTTGCGATAGTAACATATGTATCGATGATTATTTCATCATTGAATCCCAGTTAGTTGTATAGAAGTTTGATACTTTTGTTCCCTCGCCGGCGCTCTGGTTCAACTGACTCTTAACACTATCTACCGCATTATTGCTTATGGTACTTGTCATGATGATTTCTTCTGCCATGAATTTTGAAATTTTCATTTCGGGCATGATATATTTTTTCATAATTATAATCCTCCTTCTTGATTATTTTGCAAGAACGTTGGCAACTGCTTTTGCGTTTGCATCATGTAATCCGTTTATGATAAGTCCTATTGTCATTGAACCTGACGACTCAATATTAGACAAATCAAATATATCGGTTCTGCGTGTTTCGCCGTTACCTGTTACTGTCCAGAAAATTCCCGACGCGTTTATAGTTTCGCCTGTGGCTGCAGGTGCGATTGTGGACAAGAAACCTGTTGCCTTTGAGTTATCTGTGGTATCTGCTGTGGCTGTTGTTCCGGTTATTTTTGCATTGTTTGAAACTGCTTTTACGCCGTCTGCAGTAATGTAATATTTACCTACAGTGCTGTAGTTGTTTCCACCGTATACGAGTTTACTGTTCATTTCTCCGCCGTTGGGGTTAGAAATTTCGACAAGACCATTAATTGTGCTGTCTTGAACCGTAACGGTTGCGCCTTTATAGGAATCAAAGTCACATACGTCAAACGCAAAACCTCTTGCTGAACCTATAATGGTAGAGTTTTTGATTGTAACATTACCATTGTTATTTGAAAGTGTATATGGCTCTTGTGCCGGAAGTTCTGTACCATCGAGTGTTACATTGTCAAGTGTCAGATTACTGTAGTTCTGTACGAGCATAAGCGCTTTTTTACTTGTGATTGTACCGTTTTGTATAGTGATGTTACTATCTTTCAAAAGCTGGAAAGCTTGTGAAACAGTACCTGACGAACCAACCAATGCACCGTCAATGGTGTATGTTTTACCATTTAAGTCAAGTGTAAGGTCTGAACCGCTTGGAATTTGAATGCCGTTTCCGCTTGCATCGCAAAGAAGTGTAACGGTTTCGCCTGTTTTCGCTGATGCTACTGCATTGGCAAAAGTTTCATAATATGTGCCGCCAATTCTGGCAACATAGGATTTTATTGTTTTTGTTGTGCCCGCTGCTGTTTCTGCATCTTGTTTTGTTGTGTAATAATCTTTGTTGTCTACACAATAGAGGAACTCAAGCTTTTTGCCATTAACTGTTATGTCAGCCAATGTCTTTTGATTGAGATTCGGTGCAAAATCAGCACAAATAATGCCTTTAGTACATTCCGTTGTATCTACATCTTTGAGCGTGATATTTCCCGCGATAGATGCAACAACTGCAGGCTTGTTTTCTGATTTGATTTTCACGCTGTCTAATGTTATATCCGTTTTTGCATTGCCGGTAGCATTTTCTGTATATGCTTTTACACCTTTAAGTCCGTCCATTGTACCGCCGGTCACTTCAACTGCACCTGTTGAAGTATTGTCATCTTTTAACGCCGTATAAACCCACAGACAATAATTTGCGCTGTTTTTGAATGTACAGTTTTTATATATTGTTTTTCCGTACTGGTTGTTACAGCTGCCGTTAGTAAATGTACACTCTGTATATGTTACGGTGCGGTTGGCTGCATCAGGGCAACGGAGCCATGTCGTGAAATATTTTGTTGAATGTCCGAGGTCATATACATCTCCATTACATTCTGATTTTGAAAGCGTAAGTTTTGAGAAATTCACATCAGCTGATGCTTTTTCATTGTTTAAAGCCAAAATGACTCTGTGCTGACTTATATTAAGTTCTGCATTTTGGTCTGCTCCGACAAAGTTAATCGTTTTTACATCTGTATCGTTTCCGTCGATAAGACTCAACCATACATTACTTGTTGCGTCTACTCCTTTGTCTGCAACAACTTTACCGTGAATCTTGTAAGTTACTTCCGTATAACCTTTATTGCTTGCAGCGTCTCTTGCAGCAGAAAATGTGGTGTATGTGGTAGCATCGTCATCATTTACCGTAATATAATTTTCATCTTCTGCAAATGCGGGGACTGCCATTGTGGCGAGAACCATTGCGGCAGACAATATGCCCGCCAAAATTTTGTTACCTTTCATTTAATATTTCCCTCTTTCTCTTTTTATTTGACCGCTGCGCTAAATATAAATTCTTCACCCTCCTTCGTTGCTGTTACATTGCGGTCTTGGTTAATAAATTATAATTATTCCGCTGTTGCGGTATAATCCGCTTTTGGCGTTTACCACATAATCGATATTATGTGGTAAATTATGAGTAAAAAGAGAAAGATACAAAAGACATCAAATGAAAACGACACAATTCGACAAAAAAACAGCAAGACAACAAGGGCAATTTGGTTTATTTCTTCAAATTGCTCTGTTTGCCATGCCGTAATCTTTTGTGATTTTGCCGATTTTTAATTTTTTTTGTTTTTTACTATTGATTTTATCGTCTGCTGATGATATAATAGTTTCGTATCTTATATGTAAAGCTTTTTTGTACCACATAATATCGATTATGTGGTATTTTTCAGCATTTTAATAATCCGAGCCGCTGAATTTGTTGTCGGTGGATTTCGTCCGTCTCTATTGTATAAATTCTCGTTGTATTAATACTCGAATGTCCTAAAATGTCCGCAAGGCGCACAATATCCTTTTCCACGGCATAGAACGTCCGCGCAAACAGGTGGCGGAAATTGTGCGGGAACACGCGTGTTTTTGCCACGCCCGCCGCCGTGCACAGCCGTTTTAACATTTTCCATACATTTGACCTGTCAAGCGGTTTTCCGCTGCTTGTTACAAACACCGCGCCGTTTTTGATTTTTCGCTTTTTTGCATACGCTTTCAATATTCCGCAAAGCTGCGACGGCAGCAGTATTCGCCGTATTTTTCCTTTACAGTTCACAACCGCGCGCCCTGCCCGCACCGCCTCGACCGTGATATATTCAAGCTCGGATATCCGCACGCCCGTTGAACCTATCGTCTGCATCAGACGGCACAGCCGTTCGTCGCCGCACCGTTTCGCCGCCGCGACAAGCTTATTATAGTCCGTCTTTGTCAGCTCGCGCGCCCTGTCCGCAAATATGCGCCGCTGAATTTTCAGCGTCTTTACGCACAATTCGGGCATCTTTGCAAATATAAAAAACGCGTTCAGTGATGACAGCATTGAATTTACGCTCGCGGGCCGATACTTTTTGCATAATTCCGCCTTATATTCCAGTACGGCGCTTTTATCCGCCGCACCGCCGCGGCTTTTCGCAAATGCCGTAACATCACGTATATATTTCTTTATCGTATTTTCACTCTTTTCCCCCGCGCGGAGGTAAAGCCGGAAGCTTTCTATCTTATTGCCGGTTATCTTTTTCAGCTGCATTATCAATCAACTCCCTTTCAGTATTATATTTTACCACATTTTATGGGTTTATGCGGCGCATGCGTGATTAATAATGCCTTTTTACGGGTAAAAAAACAAGCCCTCCGCTTTTCGCGAAAGACTTGTTTTTAGGAGAAAGATAGATTATCTATATAAATCCGCTTTGCCGATGTCGTTAAAGAGGTTCATCTTAAACTCTACGACTTCACGCATTGCTTTTATGCATGGCGGATATATAGCGTTCGGCTCAATCCATTTCGGATTTTCGGCAAGCACCTCACGGCACTTTTTATAAAATGCGAACTTGATGTCGCTGGAAATGTTGATTTTTGAAATTCCGATTTTTACCGAATCCGCAATTTCCTTATCCGGATTGCTCGAACCGCCGTGCAGTACAAGCGGGATATCTACCGTGTCGCGGATTGTCTTTAACAGATCAAGCTTTAGCTCCGGTTTCATGTTCTTCGGATAAATTCCGTGCGCCGTGCCGATTGCTACCGCAAGCGAGTCTATGCCCGTCTTTTCGATAAAGTCCTTCGCCTGGTTCGGGTCGGTATAAATGATGCTGCTTGTGCCGCCTTCATATGATTCGCCCGTTGTGCCGATTGTGCCGAGCTCCGCCTCAACAGATACGTTCGATGGGTGCGCAACTTCTACAACCTTCTTCGTAATCGCAATATTATCTTCATACGACATATGCGACGCGTCAATCATTACCGACGTAAATCCGCAGCGGATTGCACGCAGAACTTCTTCAAATTTGCCGCCGTGGTCGAGGTGAATTACCATCGGTACGCGCGATTTATTCGCTTCTTCGATACATGTCTTGATAAAGCTGTCGCCCAAAAATTCCAGCTCTGTCGGGTGAATTGCAAGAATTACCGGCGCGTTTTTCTCGTTCGCGCTCTCTACTACGCCCTTCAAAATAGCCTCGCTGCCAATGTTGAATGCCGGTACGGCAAATTCGTTCTTATCTGCTACTGCAAGCATTTCTTTCATATTAATTAACATGATTTTTTGTCTCCTTTTCTTTTAATTTCTGCCCCTTGATCCGGACAGCCCTATATAATATTTTACAAGTTCCCGGCTCTCTTTTTCCGTCGAATGAATCAGGTCGAAAAAGTTGATGTCCGGATTTTCGGCAAGCAGTTTCGCCGCCGCGTCGCGGTTTGCGTTCATAAAGTCGCACCCTACGTTGATTTTGTTTATTCCGTTCGCTACCGAATTTCGGATATTCTCCTCGCCCGAACCCGAGCCGCCGTGCAGCACGAGCGGTGCGCCCGTCAGTTTCTTGATTTCCTTCAGACGCTCGATATCGAACTTCGGAACCATTCCGTCCGGATAGTTCCCGTGCGATGTGCCGATGGATATCGCCAGCGCGTCGATGTCCGTGCGTTCATAGAACATCTTCGCCTGCTGCGGGTCAGTGTACATCGCCTCCTGCGTGAAGTTTCCGCCTTCGCTGCCGCCCAGACAGCCGATTTCGCCTTCTATGCTCGCGCCGTGTGCATGGGCATAGTCCGCGATATCGCGCGTTCTTTTAATATTTTCCTCCAAATTGAACCGTGACATATCCGCCATTACTGACGAAAATCCGTCATCTATCGCTTTTTTGAGGTACGCCTCCTCCTGACCGTGGTCGAGGTTCAGCGCTACGTTTACCGACGCGCGGTTCGCAAGCGTTTTTACAAGCGGCGCAATCAGCTCGCTGTCGCTGTGCGTCAGCAGGTGCTCCCAGAATATATTTATGATTATCGGTGACTGCTCCTCCTCCGCCGCGCTTATTACGGCGCGCGCCGTTTCCAGGTTAAAGCAGTTTATCGCCATTACCGCGTAGTTTTCCGCGTTTGCTTTTTCAAGCATTTGCTTCATTGATACATACATGGCTTTTTAATCCCTTTCCGTCAGCTTATTTTTATTGAGGACAAATCTGCTTCTTCTTCCTCGTCATCGAGCACTACAGAGTCCTCCTCTTTCGCGTCCTTTTTCAGCGCTACAAGCAGCAGCGCAGTAATAATCGTTCCTACAGTCAATGCAAGCATGAATCCCCACGGATTTATCATCGCCGGCACGATGAACATTCCGCCCGACGGTACCATTGAACCTACGTTCAATATCATGATAAGCGCGCCGCCTACCGCTGCGCCGATTGAACATGACGCGATTACTCTTATCGGGTCAACCGCCGCAATCGGTATTACGCCTTCGGTAATCATGCATATTCCCATCGGGAATGCGATTTTAATATTATCCGTTTCGCTCTTTGTATATCTCTTTCTGCGAATTAACCATGACAGTGCTACGCCGAACGGAGGTATCATTGACGCACATATTTTAACCGCTTCCGGACCGTATACGCCGTCCATTAACAGCCCGTCCGCAAACAGCGAGGCAACCTTGTTCACCGGTCCGCCGAAATCGAACGCCGCCATTGCACCCATGATTGCGCCGAATACGCCGCGTGAGCCTGTCTGCATGTTTACAAGGAAGTTTTCAAGCGCTTCCGATGCCCATGCTATCGGCCCGCCGATTACAAAGAACATGATAAGCCCAATTACGATTGATGAAATAAGCGGAATTATCATCATCGGCATAAGTCCCTGCGCCCACTTCGGAACTTTCAGCTTTTGCTTTAAAAATTCTACGAAATATCCGGCGAGGTAGCCGCCCAGCATGCCACCCAAAAATCCGGCGCCCATGTTCTGCGCTATCATACCCATTAACAAACCCGGTGCGATACCCGGTCTGTCCGCGATGGAATACGCAATCGCCGCACCCATTACGCCCGGCAGAAGTCCCATTCCGTATACACCCAGCGTTACTGCTGCTTCCCAAATATTATACCCGGCTTTATAGTCGGTAATCTGCGCCGGATTTCCACCGAAAATGTTTCCTATTGCAATCAGAAGTCCCGATGCCACTACCAGCGGCAACATGAACGATATGCCCGTTAAGGCGTGTTTTTTAAGCTGTAGCTTTTTAAACATTGTTTTTTCCTCCTTTAGTTACTTATTAAGTTCTTCCTGGATTTTGTTAAGCAATGCCTTGGGTGATTTTATGGCAATGTGCGTCGGTACTTCGACAATCTTTTTGCCTTTAAATCTGTCCCTTCCGCCAACTTTGATATCCGCCGCGATGATTACTACGTCCGCCGCTGAGATATCCGCCGCCGTCAGCTCGTCCTCGGTGCCGATGGTGCCCTGGGTCTCGATATGAACTTCATGCCCCAGTTCCTTCGCCGCCGTTACAAGCTTTTCCTTTGCGATATACGTGTGCGCTATTCCCGATGTGCACGCCGCAATTCCTACAATTTTCATGAGTATCGCTCCTTTCGTTTTTTATTCTGAAAATATTTTTACGATTTCTTCACTATCCACCGCGTCGGTAAGGCGGCGGCATACTTCTTCCGAGGCAAGTTTACGCGCCATCTGCGACAACAGCCGTACGTGCGTATTGCCTTTGTCGTTTTCATTCACCGCAAGCAGCACGATGAATTTCACAGGCTCGTCCTCGTCTTCCTCCCATTTTATCGGAATGACAAGACGTGCGACCGCAACTGCGGTTTCCTTTACGTGTGCCGATTTTCCGTGCGGAATTGCGATTCCGCTGCCTATCCCCGTCGACGATACCCGTTCACGGTTTAAAACGTCCTCGGTAAAGGCGGCTTTGTCGGTCAGGACACCGTTTTGGTACAGCGTGTTAATCATTTTTTCCAGAGCTTCCTCCTTGCTTGAGGCAAACATGCCCAGCATGACATTCTCACTCTTTAATACTTCAGCTGCTTCATTCATGCTTTGTTACTCCTTTCTTAAAATTTTCATTACTTCGTTTTCGTCCTCGGCCGCGAGAACCTTTTCCGCAAGCGCTTCGGCGGCTTTTTTGCTGATTGTGCCGATTTTGTGTTTTATCCTGCCGGCAACGGGGAGGGGAACACTAAACTTTGTGAGACCCATTCCCAGCAAAACTTCGGTAAAATCGGTGTTTGCAGCCAAATCGCCGCACACGCTTACGTCTATCCCCGCCGCCGCACCGGCTTTTATTACGCGGCTTAACATAATAAGAACCGCCGGGTGATAGGGATTATATACCTCCTCAACATCGGCATTTCCCCTGTCCGCAGCCGTTAGGTACTGCACCAGGTCGTTTGTACCGATACTGAAAAAGTCACAGTGCTTTGCGAATACGTCTGCCGTAATCGCCGCTGCGGGGGTTTCTATCATTATTCCGAGAGATACCCTTACGCAGTATTTTGTATTTTCCGCATCAAGTTTTTCGCGGATTTGTGAAAGGATTTCGCGCGTTTTGCGGATTTCGTCAAGGCGGGTTATCATGGGCAGCATGATTTTTATGCTCTTTCCCGCACCCGCAATTAACAGCGCTTCAAGCTGTTCGGCAAAAATATCCGGGTTGTCAAGGCACAGCCGTATTCCGCGGCTGCCCAAAAACGGGTTTTCCTCTTGTTTCATGTTCAGGTAGGAGATTTGTTTATCGCCGCCGACGTCGATTGTACGCACCGTCACCGGATTGGGATAAACCGCGTCTATTACCTTTTTATATGCCTCGATTTGTTCTTCCTTCGTTGGCTTTTTGCTCGCCGACGAGTACAAAAACTCCGAACGGAACAGTCCTACACCGTCAATTTTTTCGTCGCCTAATTTTGACAGGTCTGACGGCTTGCCTATATTTACAAGCACCGATATTCTTTCACCGTCCGCGGTGTGCGCGTCAATTGTGCGGATTTCATCAAGCTGACGCTTTAACTGTTCTTCATCTTGCAGAAGTTTGGTGTATTTCCGGTTTGCAGCGTCGTTGGGCGAGGTTACAAATTCGCCCGTGTAGCCGTCCAGATATGCAACACCTTCCGCGCGGTCCGCCATTATTCCGCCCGCGCCGACTATCGCCGGTATTCCTATCGATTTGGCGAGGATTACCGTGTGCGATGTCGCGCCGCCGACTTCACAAACAAGTCCGGCAAGGCGGCTGTGGTCAAATGTCATTGTGTCGACGGGCGTAAGCTCATGCGCCGCAAGAATATACTTTTCGCTGCCGCCCGGGAAGGCAAAGTCGCTGCCGCCCGCAAGCTCGCTTTTTAATATTTCGCCGATATAGCGAATGTCGTCCGCCCGCTGGCGAAGGTATTCGTTTTCCTTTGCCGCAAGCACGCCAGCCATCATTTCGGTTACGCTGCTTACCGCGTCCGCCGGCGCGCTGCCGCCTTCGATTTCGGCACGTATTTGCCCAAGCAGCACCTCGTCCTCCAGCAGCATTTTATATGCGGCAAATATTTTTGCCTTATCTTCGCCCAAGTCGGCAAGCGCTTTCTGTTCCAGCCGCGATACTTTTTCTATCGCGTTCTGTACGGCATCGTCAAAGTCTACCGATTTGATTTCCGCGGCGTTTTTTTCAAAGTATAAAACTTTGCCGGAGGCTACGCCCGGCGCCCCGGGAATACCTTTATAAATCTTCATAGCAATCACCCCAAGCTTAGTGTTTCAACCAAAGCTTCGATGGCGGCAGATTCGTCTTCGCCGTCTGCTTTGATTTCGATTGTGTCGCCGCATGCCGCGCCTACGCACAGCACCATAAGTATGCTCTTTGCATCAAAGCTTTCGCCGTCTTTACTGATTGTTATTTTGCTCTTGAAACGGTTCGCCGTTTTACAAAAATCCGACGCCGGTCTTGCATGCAGCCCTTCTTCACTTTTGATTGTATAAGTTGTGCTTACCATAATAAAACCTCCTTACCATAATTCAAGTGTTTCTATTATTTCGTCCTTATCCGTGAGTTCCCTGAGTCTTTGGCAGCCGCCCTCGTCCTCCATAAAGGATACGATTGATTTATAAAATTCGATTATGTCTACTTTTATGCCGTCGTCCTCGTTTAGGTCAAACGCAAGCAGAAATATCATGTCTACCATGTCTTCGCCGTCCCATTCGATTGGGTTTTTCAGGCTGACAAACACCGCCGCCGAACGATTTACGTATTCGCTCAGTCCGTGCGGAATCGCTATCCCTTTGCCTATTCCCGTCGATGTGCTGTCCTCGCGCTCGAATACGCTTTTTTCGAACTTTTCAGTTACATATCCGGCAAGCTCTAACCGTGTGCATAGGCACTCCAGCAGTTCCTTTTTATCCGCCGCGTCATACTGCGGAAAAATCAGGTCGCGGTGGAACAGGCTTTTGCTCGGTGTAATCTTTTTAAGACTGCCTTTGCGCGTCTTTTCGGCTGACTTCATCTGCAACTCGATTGCAGATATGTCCGCGTCGCTCAGCAGATGCCCTACCTGCACACATTCATGATTAAGCCGATAGCCGTTAAGCGGCAGCGTTGTAATTATGAAGTCGCACGGCTCCTTTTTGATACTGCGCATATCCCGCGCCGAAAATACGCCGGTTATCTGCAGTTCCGGGATTGTGCGGTTGATTTTTTCGCGGAGTATCTGCGATATGCCTATGCCGTAATCGCAGACGATGCATGCACTTACCGCCGACAGCCGCCGTTCAATCGCGCCGCCTATATGCAGCGCCAGAAAGCCGACTTCGTGCTCGTTGATTTCCAGCGCAAGCTCCTTTTCAAACACGTTTCCCAAAAGCCATGCCGCCGCCATCATATTTGGGTACTTTTCCTTTATTCTGCCGAGAAGTTGGTTGCGGAAGGTTATTCCGTATCTCAGCCGTGCGGTTGTGACTTTCAGCTGCAGAAACATCTGCCGTACAAAAAATCTGTCGTCCCTTAAGTCTACGCCTACGATTTCGCTTATTAGATTTGCGCATCTTACCGTGAGTCTGCACAGTCCTATGTTCATTACCTCAAAACTGCGCCGCGTCTCCTCCGTTTCAAATTCCGTTATTTCCGAAACGGAAACCGCAAATTTTATAAATTCGCGCTCTTGCGGCGGCAAGATAATTTTTGCGCGGATTTCAAGCATTTTGGCAAGCCGGTTTGCCATGACTTTG
Source organism: uncultured Clostridia bacterium (assembly GCA_934487205.1). Classification (GTDB taxonomy): domain Bacteria; phylum Bacillota; class Clostridia; order UBA1381; family UBA1381; genus UBA1738. The sequence continues at coordinate 14,249 of CAKSRS010000028.1, read as the reverse complement.
TCAGAGTCGCCGTCTGCTGCGCATGCCGTGATTTTCGGCATTTGCACCGTGCAGCCTTTTCGCGTCCGCATAATGCATAGTGAAAGTATTATTATCAGACGGACGCATGAAAGATAGTTGAATTTGATATGAAATTCCTGCTCAAATTCGCTGATTATCTCTGCTGTCGGTGCTGCATTGAAACCGTCCAGCGCGGTACATACAGCCGTGTAATCCGAATCGGATATCAATGCGCTCGGTGAGCTCATTTGCGCGGCTTTTGCCGAAAGCAAATCCGCATACTCGGTGATGAAGTTTACAAACGCCGTCCGATAGTTGAACTCGCTGTATCTTATCGAAATCCCTTTGCCGCGCCGCCGCTCGAATACGATGCGGTTCTCGGCGAACCATCGCTGCGTTTCTTCAACTATCCGCTCGGTGCTGCTGCGCGACAGGTAATACTGCTGCGATAGCTTTTGCGCCGTCAGGGTGTCGTTCTTGAAAAGGTATTTCAATATGAAAAAGAAGATATCTCTGTCATCGTCAGCCTTTTCACTCTCCAGCCTGTGCAGTGCCTCATTGCTCGACTTTATCAGCCGTACACCGATGTGCGGTTTTGTTTCGATTGTGCCCGCGTCTGCAAGTGCAAGCGACTTTTTTATTACCGACATATCGTTGCGGACGCTCGTCAGTGACGCGTCGACCTGCTGCGCTATCTCGGCGTAAGTCATGTAGTTGCTGTTTTTGTACAGCAACCTCAGGATTGCGGTTTGTCTTTTATTCATAGTAGCGGCTCCCTTCGCCTCGCTATCCTTTGTACAATTGCATTATACATCGGATATGAGTTTTTGTATTTTTGTTTTTTTGACACATTAGGTTAATTTTCTGCAATACTTTGCATTAATCGCCCAAAATGCCCTGTTTTATGCGGTTTTTTGTGTATAAAAAAATCCGGAATTTCTCCCGGACACGTCAATTTTTCCGCCTTTTGTACGGGAAAACGATGGTTTTTATGTGTGTTGCCATGTTAAGTATATCAAATTTCCGCGATTAATGCAACAGGAAATAGCTTCATATTTTTATATATAAATAATTTCGTCGGCGTCCTCGGCGCGGCACAGCGTATAAACGCATTTCTTATGCAGTTTTTCCTCGGAAAAAAAGAACAGGTTTTTATGTGAATTTTGCATTACCGTTCTTCGTACCGATGTTTGCGCACAATCTATGTCGCTTATTATCCCGTCGTCGGAAATTGCGCACGAGGAGAAAAATGCAATGTCTACATTTATGTTTTGCAGAAATTCGTCGGTATAGCTGCCTACGGTGCACATATCGCGCTCGTAACATTCGCCGCCCGCAAGTATGCACGGAATATGATATTTTGCCGCCAGCTGCGCGCTCGGCAATGAGTTTGTTATTATTCTGATGTCTTTATATTCTGCAAGCAGCGGAATTATATATATACATGTAGATGAACTGTCAATAAAAACGCATAGCGAGTCATGCAGATATTTTTTCGCCTTTTTTGTCAGTATATCCTTTTCTTTGGAGTGGAGCAATTTGCGTGCGAAAAACGGCGGCGAAATTTTATCGCTGTAAACGGCACCGCCGTTGTAACGCTGCAAATATCCGCTCTTTTCCAGCTCCTTCAGGTCGCGCCGCACCGTCATTTCGCTGACATAAAACTGCGCCGCAATCTCTTTTACCGACATACGCTTCTTTTTGGATAATAATTTCAATATATTTGTCTGACGTTCGTTAAGTACCATTGCAATTCTCCTTTTGTTCGGAATAATGTTCGTTTACAAACATTTCGAACATTTATTGACATTTATATGCAATTATTGTATCATAAAACAAGAGATTTTTCAAGTACGAAAGGAATGATAATAATTGAATATTTCATGGTATAATATAATGTTTCACGGAGTGGCGATTTTGGGAATTTTGGCAAGTATTTTGTCCTTCCAGTGCAAAAAACATAAGCCGCTTGTCATGCTCCGCAGCGCGAATGAACTGCTGTTCGGAATACAATATTATATGCTCGGTGCTTATACGGGTATGGCGATGAATATAATCGGTGTTGTACGCAATACGGTTTTTGCCAAAATGGTGCAGAAAAATAAGGACACGATCAAAATGCGCATATTTTTCAGTGTGTTGTTTGTAATATTCGCATGCGCTACGTGGTCCGGAGCAAAGAGTATTTTGATAGGTTTTGCAAAGGTTATGTCGACTTTTGCTTACGGCAGCAGCCGCACATCTGTTGTCCGCGCTTTAATTTTGGTTACGAGTACGGCGTGGCTTGTGTATAATTTGATGGTTGGATCCTATGAGGGCTGCGTAAATGAGTTTCTTACGCTCTGCTCTATAGTTGTCGGTATTATCAGACTGGATATTCTTAAATTATCACAAAAAACAACGGCATAAAACAACACGCACATCGCATTAACACCGGTGTGCGTGTTTTTCGTTAAATAAGTTTACTTGTAAACATAACGGCTTTGCCCAAAACGCGGATATGTCCGAGAGCTTCGCCTTCATACACAAGCGGCTGATATTTTGGATTTTCGGCATACAGAATAATTTGCTGCAGCTCGGGATAATAGTAAAACCGCTTTAGCGTCACCTCATTATCATTCACGATTACTGCCGCTATCTCGCCGTTTTCAACCGTGCTCTGCTCACGTATAAACACCACGTCGCCGTCCAGAATACGCGCGTTAATCATACTGTCACCGTGCGCGGTAAGGCAAAAATCCGCGTTGATTGATTCACTCACTTCTATAAATGTTTCATAATCCTGCTCACACATACGCGGTTCGCCGCACGGAATTGAACCCAGTATCGGGATTTTTTTCGTCTCTATCGGACGCAGATTAAAACGTATCATGTCCGAACCGGTTACGCCGCGCCCTTCATACCCCATGAGGTAGTCCAGCGATACGCTGAAATAGTCCGCAATTTTTTTCAAAACCGCATCGGACTGCGGCTTTTTCCGCTGCCCCTGTTCATACATTCCTATTGTGCTTTTCGACACACCTAACTTTTTCGCAAGTTCCTCCTGCGACAGACCTGCCTGCTTGCGCAGCTCTCTTAATTTACTCCCGAACATATTTAATTGCTCCTTCCGATTTATAATCTTTTCGGCTGCCGCCGCTTGCGTAAACTTTTCGTCGACGCTGTGTAATCGGGATTGTATTACAAATCAATTATATACCACGCATTGTGTTTTTGTCAATAAAAACCACAAATTGTGTTATAAGTTTGTTAATAATGCACAAATTGTGTAATAATTTTCCAAACATACTTGACAAATGCCACGGTTTGTGGTTTAATATAAGAGAACCACGAAACGTGTGCAAAATGTGCGGGAAATTTTGCCTGTCGGAAAATTTTAGGGGAAGGAAGTGATTGACTATGCATACATATGAGGACATCATGCGTGCGGAACGTGCGAGAACCATGAACTACGGTGCGGATATTGATGACGAATATGAGGTACATTGCCCAATCTGCAACAGTACCGATTGGGAATATCTGCTGCGCAATAATTACGGTGATATCATCGGCTGTCAGGAATGTGTCAGCAAGGTGTACCTTGATGAAATGTCCGCTCTGCAATAATGCGCATAACTGTGCGGCTTTGTGCATTTTGTATTGCATATGATTTTGATTAACGAGAGAGGGGAATGCATGAAAAAAAATGAATTTTGGACGGAAAAGGACGGCATAACATTAATTGCCGCATGGCGCAGAGACGGTCTTGCCGTTAACGAAATCGCACGCAAAATCGGTGTAAAACTGCGGACTCTTTTGCGGTGGGAGCGCAATTCGGCAGAGCTGCACAAGGCTCTTTCCGAAAGCCGCGAGCATGCCGATGCGAGCGTCGAGGCGGCACTTTTGAAAAAGGCTCTCGGATTCCGTACGACCGAGGAAAAATACGTCGTAAAAGCGGACGGCAAGGAGGAAATGACGACCGTTATAAAAGATGTACCGCCGGACGTTTCCGCCGCGTCGGTATGGCTGAAAAACCGCCGCCCGGACAAATGGCGGGACAAGCCGGGCGAAGGCACGGGCGATACCTTTAAAAAACTCGACGATATTTTGCGGGGCATCGATGCTGCGGCTGACAGATAAGCAAAAGGAGTTCTGGCATAACGCCCGCCACCGCTGGAATATCAAGGAAGGCGCAACGCGAAGCGGAAAAACATATCTTGATTATTTCCTGATACCGCGGCGGATTCGCTCGTGCACCGGCAACGGCTTGATTGTACTGCTTGGAAACACAAAGGGGACACTAAACAGAAATATTCTTGAACCGATGCGCGGAATTTGGGGCGATGAACTTGTCGGGCAAATCAGCAATGACAACACGGTGCAGCTTTTCGGAAGAAAATGTCATGCGCTGGGGGCGGATAAAATCTCGCAGGTGGCGCGCCTGCAAGGCTCGGGGATTGAATACTGTTACGGCGACGAGATTACGACATGGAACGAGGAAGTGTTCGCCATGCTAAAATCGCGTCTTGATAAACCTCATTCCGTGTTTGACGGTACGTGCAACCCGGACAGCCCCAATCACTGGCTTTTGCGGTTTTTGGAAAGCAATGCGGATATTTTTCGGCAGCATTACACCATTTACGATAATCCGAATTTGCCGCCGGAGTTTGTTAAAAATCTTGAATTGGAATATAGCGGAACGGTGTATTTTGACAGATTTATTCTCGGCAAATGGGCATTGGCGGAAGGGCTGGTCTATCCGATGTTCAGCCGCTGCAAACATGTATTTTCGTCCGAACCGTCCGTCGGCGAATACTATGTTTCTGTCGACTACGGAACGCTGAATCCGTGCAGCATGGGTCTTTGGTGCATTTCGGACGGAAAGGCGTGGCGTCTGAAGGAATTTTATCATGACGGCAGAAAACAGCGCCGTCTTATGACCGATGAGGACTACTGCAATGCGCTTGAAGAACTGGTTGGGGACACACAAATTCAAAGCGTTGTGGTTGACCCTTCCGCAGCGAGTTTCATTGAAACTGTGCGGCGCCGCGGGAGATTTACGGTAAAAAAAGCAAAAAATAACGTACTCGACGGTATTCGTACCACAGCCGGCTTTATTTCCGCCGGACGAATTATGATTAATGAAGCGTGTGTCGATACGCTGCGCGAATTCGGTGCATACAGTTGGGATAATTCGGCGGAAGGCGACCGTCCGCTTAAATTTAATGACCACGCGATGGACGATATGCGTTATTTTTGCAACACTATCCTGAAAAGAATTTGGTAAATTAAAAAAGAGGGTGATTGGAATTTTCAGTTTAAAAAATTATCTTGCGTCTATCGGCGCGGGAAACCTCAGCGCTATGAGTGCAGCGATTAACCGCTGGGGCAATCTTTACGAAAACGGCGGCAGACTTTCGCTTGCGTCCGGCATTTGCGCCGAAACCGCGCGCCTTGCTACGCTTGAATTTTCGTCGAAAATAAGCGGTTCGGACAGGGCGGATTTTCTTAACACGCAATATGGACGCGTCTTGAAACAACTGCGCAAAAACTGTGAGCTCGCCTGCGCAAAAGGCGGAATTGTTTTCAAGCCGTATGTATCGGACGGCGAAATCAAAGTCAGTTGTATTCAGGCGGAGGGATTTGTCCCGCTGGAATTTGACTCGTCGGGAAATATAAGCGGCGCGGCTTTTTTGGACAGATTTTTTGCGGAAAATAATGTCTACACGCGCATCGAACGCCACGGTTTTGAAAACGGTAAATACATTATCCGGAATACCGCTTTTGTGTCCCCAAACGGTGAAAATCTCGGAAAACAGGTGCCGCTGTACGAGGTGGAGGATTGGAAATGTATTGCGCCGTATATTGAGGCGGAAGGCGTAAAAAAGCCGCTGTTTGCCTATCTGAAAATGCCTATGGCAAATTGGATTGATGTTAATTCACCGCTCGGCGTTTCGGTTTTTGCCCGCGCGTGTGAACTCATCGAGGACGCCGAAATGCAGTATGCACGCCTGTTGTGGGAATTTGAAAGCGGCGAGCGTGCACTGTATGTGGACGAGGCGGCTGTAAAACGCGACCGTTTCGGAAGGCATATTCTCCCGGACAAGCGTTTGTACAGACTGCTGAATACCGGTGACGATGCGCTGTTTGAGGATTGGACTCCGACAATTCGGGGACAGGAAATCGTGGACGGTCTGAATGAAATTTTGCGGCGAATTGAGTTTAATGTCGGTCTTGCGTATGGAACGCTGTCCGATATTCAGGACGTAGATCGTACCGCCGAGGAATTTCGCGCATCAAAACAGCGCAGTTATGCGCATGTGTGCGATATTCAGAATTCAATTTCCACCGCGCTGACAGATTTGGCTTCAGCTATGGATACGCTGTGCGACTTATATGAGCTGTGCGATGCCGGAAATTATGAGATTTCATTCGATTTTGACGACAGCATTATAGCCGACAGAAAGGTGGAGTTCAGCGAAAAAATACAGCTTCTTGAAAAAGGAATAATTGCCCCGTGGGAGCTGCGCGCATGGTATTTTGGGGAAGAAGCGGACTGTGCAAAACGCGCGGTCGGCAATGCTAAGACTAATTTTGAGCAGGAGGTTACAAAATGGAAAAAATCAAAAAAATAGTTCCTGATATTACGGAGGAACAGCTTGCGGCTATATCCGAGCTTTTTGCGTCGGAGTATGAGCGCGGAAAAAATGATGCGGAGGCGGGATTTAACAAATCCCGTAAAGAGGAGCAGATTGATGAAAAAATCAAGGCTGCGGGCGCAAAAAACGTCAAGGCAGTCAAGGCTCTTTTGGATTTGGAATCTGCACAAAATGATGAAAAGTCCCTTCAGCAGCAGCTTGATGCGCTTAAAAAGGAATGCCCGTATTTGTTCGAGGACGGCGAAAAAAAGCCGCAGTTCACTTCCGGCAAGGCGAAAAACGGCTCGCTTGACAAAAAGGCATTTGAGAACATGAGTTACAGAAAACGTCTGAAACTTTTTTCGGACAATCCAGAGCTGTATAAGCAGCTTGCTAACTAAAAAGGGACACAAAATTATAATTATTAAAGGAGAATGAAAATATGGCTTTAACACAAATCAGTAACATGGTGAACCCGAAGGTAATGGCGGATATGATTTCCGCAAAAATTGAAAAAAAGATAGTTGTAGCGCCGTTTGCGAAGGTTGACGACACTTTGGCGGGTGTTGCCGGCGATACGATTGTTGTACCAAGATATTCGTACATAGGCGACGCGGCAGATGTTGCCGAAGGCGTTGCAGTCGACACAACAAAGCTGATTACAACTACTACTCAGGCGACCGTTAAAAAGGCTATGAAGGCTGTTGAACTTTCAGACGAGGCTGTGCTTTCCGGCTATGGAAATCCCATCGGCGAGACAAACAATCAGCTCGCCGCAGCAATTGCGGCTAAGGTTGACAGCGACGCGATGGACGCGCTGCAGACATCAACCGTTGCCTACACTGCCGACGGAATTATTTCTTATGACGGCATTATCGACGCTCTTGATAAGTTTGGAGAGGAAACAAACTGCCGCAAGGTTATTTTTGTTCACCCGAGCCAGCTTACTCAGCTGAGACACGATGAGGACTTTATTTCGAATGAAAAGTACGGCGGAGATGTCGCTGTTACGGGCGAAATCGGCATGATTGCAAACACAAGAGTTGTTCCGTCAAAGAAGGTTCCGCTCAAAGACGGAAAATATATCTGCCCGATTGTCAAGCTTGATGAGGATAAGGACACGGAAGATGAAACACCGGCTCTTACAATTTATCTGAAAAGGGACACTAATGTCGAAACGGAACGCCAGACATTAAAGCGTGTTACCGATATCTCGGTTGATAAATTCTACACGGTTGTTTTGTCAAATGAAAGCAAGGTTGTTCTGGCAAAATTTGCTAAGGAAAAGACTACAAGCACAACAAATAGTGCAACACAAGGCTGATAATAAGGAGTTAGTTTAAATGCAGGAATTTTACAGCAGTACCTATGGTGAAAATGCCAAAATTCCGCTTGACAGCTTTGATATATGGGAGTGGCGTGCAGAAATGTATTTAAAATCATTCTGCACGGTCTTACCCGACAGCAAGGCTGCAAAAATGTGTATTTGTGAAATTGCCGAACTTTTGTATTCGCAGAATATGCGCGACGGAATTGAGTCGGAAAGCAATGATGGATATTCGGTAAAGTATACAAAAGGGGACATAAAAACTAAAGCATATAATATTGCAAAACTCTATTTATCATCAAGCGGAGTTATGTACAGAGGTGATGTTTGTGAGGCTTGATAAAAACGTCACAATATGGCATGGAAAAACGCCGAAATCGTATGTGTGCGCAATCGGCGCGATATTAAAAAAGGACGCAAAAAACGGCATTAAGCAATACGGGTATCATGACGCGTCGAGTATGACTGTGCGGATATTCACCAATCGGGAATTGGCAGCCGACATCGGCGATTTTATTCGCGTCGGCATATGTGAAGGCGCGGGAGACCGCAGTCTCGATTTCAGGATTACGGAAGTGCGTGACAACAGAAAGGGGGCGGCGCCGCATTATAAATTGATTTGCGGCAGATAAAATGATTGACAAAATACGGAAATTTTTAATGACTTGTCCTCTGTTTGAAGGCGCCGAAATAAACGTGAATTATCTTGCACCGGAAACGCGGAGTTTTGCCGTTGACAGCGTGGCGGCGCCGTCCGTTGTGCGGAAATATGCGGACGGCGGGACGCTGCGGCAATGCTGTTTTACCGTTGCGTGCCGCGATGTATATGACGCTGATACGGAAGGGAACAGCGCTACGGCGCGATTTTTTGAACAGCTTACGCAATGGATAGACGCACAGAACAAAGCCGGGAATTATCCGGATATATCTGTCGGAATACCCGTAGGGCTGGAGGTGACCGAAAGTGCCGCCGTTGAAAACACGGCGGGGTTTTCTGCAAGAACTTCCATGCAGGCACGTTTACTGTACAGACAAGAGTGATTTGATGTCCCTAAAGGGGACGCATAATAATAGCCCGGAATAACGGGCGGAAAGGCAAGGAAAAGTATGATTAAGAGATGTGAAAAACTCGCTTTCATGAAGGTGGGCGAAACGGATACGTACACACGTATGACAGGATTTACCGAGCTTTCGGTTTCAAAAAACCCGAAAGAATATTCAAGAAAATATATTGATGAGGACATGGAACGCAGCGCCGTAGTCGGATATTCGCCGTCTATGTCATACAAGTTGGATTTAGACCCCACAGACAGTGTTCATGCGGTATTTGCCAATATTGCAGACCACGAGCTTACGGGCGACGCGGCGGTAAAAAGCGTTGCGATTGTTGATGTATCGAGCATTGATACCGATGGGAAGGCAAAGGCTGTTGTGCGTAACTTTACGATAATTCCGTCTTCCGAAGGCGACGACAGCGACACATACACAGCCGGAGGAACAATGAAAGCAGCCGGTGAAATAACGTTTGGCAAGGCTGCTTCAAGCGACGGTTGGAAAACCGTTACAATTACGGCGGATAATTAATAAGCGGTAATAAACTGAACATTGAAGGGGGACACATAATGAATATCCTTACGGACGGACTGCCGGATTTTTTGTTGATTGAGGGGAAGAAATACAAAATTCGTACCGATTTTCGTGTGTGGATAAAATTTGGTGAAATTATGTTGGAGAACATAAAAGGGACAGATAAATTAGTGAAGACAATTATTCTCTGTTTTGAACATGGTCATGGTACAGCTCTCCCTTCAAACCCCGCTGTAATTCTTGATGCACTTATTAATTTTTACGGTGGCGGTGATTTTCAAAATAAAAACGCGGTTAATAAAAGCAGCGACATATGCGCCGAAAAAGTTTTGAGTTTTGAAAAGGATTGGGGATATATTTATGCGGCTTTTTTATCAGAATACAGGATTGATTTACTTACCCAAAATTTGCATTGGCTGCAATTTTTGGCTTTGTTTTCTGCGCTTTCGGAAAATTCGAGGATAATGAAAATTATATCTTATCGTGCCGCCAATGTTGAAAAGTTAAATGACGGACCGCAGAAAAAATTCCTGCGGCGCATGAAAAGACTGTACGCTTTTCCGGATAACCGCACCGAAAAGGAAAAGGAAACAGACTTTGCCGATAAATTATCACAATTATTTTAATGTGTCAATAGCAAAACCGGGGACATATAATATAATGTGTTATATGAGTTTTTATTTTTGGACCGGGGGCATGAAAATGCGAAGAATATTTCGCTCCGATAATAATTGTGATAATGATATGTGTGCATCGTGCGATGCAATGTGTTTTGATGATGAATGTTGTGCCGGCAATGATTATCGCCGCCATGAATTTTACGGCAGGCATCACACACAAGGCTGTACCGATTGTATATGCCAAAGGTGCGGGTGTAGGGATATGACGGTGCAATGCCGTGAAGATTGCCGGCGCGGCGGCGGGGGAAGCTGCCTGTTTTGGGCAGTTTTGGCTGTTTTTACGGGCGGATTGGCTTTGATTATACCGCTGCTTTTCGACAGTAAAATTAATCCCGGTGGCTGCCGTACACAATGTTATGCAATATGCCGCAGGTGCGGTCATATTCAAGATGTATGTTAAAAGGGACGCATAATATATCAAATAGGGACATATAAAGAAGAATTTCCGAAAGGAGATGAAAAAAGCACTATGAACAGCAAAAATGATGAAAAAAACAAAATAAGGCAATGGGCGGCAGATATTCTCCGCGAGGTAAAATCCGCATTCGGGATTCATTCACCGTCAACGGTAATGCGCGATGAGGTGGGAAAAAACCTTGCGCTGGGTGTCGCACAGGGTCTTTATGAAAATAATAAGGAAGTAGTAAAGCAGTTCAAGCTTATGCTCGATAAGTTGAAATACAAGCGCAATACCGACATAATATCTGAAGATGAGTATTACCGCGGTCTTGAAAGGCTGCGTGACCAATATTTTGCCGTGGGAACTCAGCAATGGCAAAAGTACACGGCGGAAATTTACAAGCATCAGAAAGATGTCTTGGAACAGGAACGTAAGGCGCTGGAAGAAGAATGTAAGGACATTCAGACTCTGTATGATGATGTATCGAAATACGCTGCGCAGCGTTTTGATGAGGTTATGGAAAAACAGGCACGCTACAGTGATGAGCTCAAAGCGACGGGCGGACTTTTTGATATAAACAGCGCCACGATAAACGGCGTAAAATACAGCTATTATTCCATGCATGATCTTGACGCGGACATAAAAAATCTTGAAAGATATAGCGAATTTATTGAAAAAATACGCGCTCGTTCCGCAGCTTTGGGCATTGACACAAATAATACCGAAGGCTTTTTGGACGAGATAAAATCACTCGATCTTGAGGACGCGTCTGCGTTAATGCAGCTTCTTGATAAAAGTGATGACAGCAAATTCACACAATATTTGTCAAATTGGGGACATAAAAATGACATTGCTGAATCTATATCGGTGCGAGAATACAAAAAAGAGTTCGACGAGACGGTAGATGACGTTTATTCCGCCATGACAGAAAAATTAAAAACGGCGGGGTATGAGATACCGGACGGATTTTACGTAAGCGGGAGCATATCGGCGCAAAAATTCGGCGACGCATTCATAGAGGAGCTCGACAAACAGCTGGAGGAAATCCGCGCGCGAGTGGCGGAGTTTAACAGCAGGCTCACCGCCGACATAAACATCGGCGGCGCGGGCGGGGGTGTTGTATACAACAATCAGACCGCCTACAACATCAGCGCTGCCGACGGCGCCGACGCCGTTGAACAAATACGCCGCTACGAAACGGTGAAACGTTTATCGGGCGTAGGCTAATTTACACGAAAGGAATTTATGGGAATGTTTGTGATAAAATTTTACAATGACATCGGCACCGTCACATTTGGGGGCGGCTCGGCAGAGGGTGCGTGGCGGCTCACCGCGTGCGACGGACTTGCTTTGCCGGGGAAAAGCTTTACCGTCTGCCGTTATGCCGGCTGTGACGGGCAGACAACCGTTTCCGCACGGAAAAATGCACGCACAATCACGCTGACGGGCGATTTTTACACAGGCGATGGTCAAATCGACGCATATGCAAAAGCTATGACCGTGCTGGGCAAATCCGGTACGCTGGAAGTCGGCATCGGCGGAAAAACGCGTCGCACCGCCGCCGAATGTGCGTCCTTTAGAGAGCGCGGACATGAAGGCGCATATCGTCTGTTTGCGGTGCAATTTGTGTGCGACAACCCGTATTTCGAATCGGGCGAGGCGTGCGAAGTTCCCGTTTACAGGACAATTCCGCTACTTGACGGCGGCTTTGCGTTTCCGGGAAAGTTTTCAGAAAGGATTTCGCGCAGAATTATCGTGAACAGCGGTGACTGCGCCGCCGAGCCGACAATTTTCATTAATGCCGGGCACAATCCGACGGGCACGATTGCGATAATTAATCACACGTCGGGCGAAAAGCTGTCCCTTAACTACGAACCGCTGGCGGATGAGGTAATCACGATTGACACATCGCTGAGAAAAATTACCGGTGCGGACGGCGAAAATCTGCTGAATTATCTCAGCGACGACAGCTTTTTTGACGGATTTCACCTGATGCCGGGTGACAATGATATCGAGGTTTTGATAGGCAATGCGAACAGACAGCTTGACGTCAGCTGCCGTTTTCGCCCGTGCTACAGTGAGGCGGTGTGCTGATGCTGATATTTTATGATTATGAGTTCAACCTGCTCATGAGCGAGACGAACGTAATATCGACTTCGTGGGAAATACACTATAACGATGTGGGCAACTTCGAGGCACATCTGCCCGCAGAATCGGACGCGGTTAAGCTTATCGCGGAAGAAAAATACATGATTGTGCGCGATGGCAAAAGGTACGCCGTGCTGGTGGGATTTCAGTTGTCTGACGAATTAGTTATATACGGAAGAACCTGTAACTGGCTTTTGGAAAAGCGTATCGTTGAGCCGTCAGATTACAGCGGTAAGGCGGCGGTATTGGCAAAAAATACAATCCTGACAGCATTTTCCGACACGGGAATAACGGCAGAGGACGGCATTGACGGCAATACCGTGACATATTCCGCCGACAGCCGCAGTACGGCGCTGAGCGTTGTGCGTGAAATTCTTTCGCGCGACAACCTGGGTCACAGCCTTGATTTTGACACAAAAAATAAAAAATGGGTATTTCGGATTTTGAAGGGAAAAACCCGCCCGCTGCTTATTTCAGAGGCAAATAAAAACGCGTGGGATATGTCGCTGACCGAGGATATTCTCGATTTGGCGACATGCGGCGTGTATAACGGCGGGAGCTGCGACGGCGGCGAAAAGACGGGCATTTACCGATGGCAGACGCAGCTTTCGGCAAGCGATGCGGCGGAGGCTGAAAAACAGCTTGAAAAATGTGCGCCGAAAAGCGAGCTGACACTTAAACTGCGCGGTGTGACGCCGGGCGAGGATTTTGAACTCGGCGATATTGTCCGCGTGCAGATGATAAAGGGTGCGCTGCGCAAAACCGTAAAGAAACGCATTGAGGGCATTTATGTAGAGTCGGATGGCACGGTAAAGCCGATATTTGAAGATATAACGGAGGTAAGCTAATGGGATACAAATGCAGTTTTATGGATAATGAGACATACACGGCGCAGGACGTAAACGAGGCAATCGGACGGATTGCGGGCGACGGCGCGGCATTTTCGGATACGGGCAGTACGCTTGCGGATTTTAATGCGGCGCTTGCCGGGATAGTCGGTTCGGGAACGCAGCTGTGCGGCTGCTGCGTTACAAAATCGGGTGATACGTACAAAATCGGCGTCGGAACGTGTTTTATGTCGGACGGTTCGCAAATTACGTTTGATAACGAGGGACATATAATAGAACCTATAGGGGACACAAAAACATATGTATATTTAAAACGAAACGAGGCGGCGAATACGATTGATATAGTCGTATCGGCGACGGCGGCAAGCGGGGATTTTGTGCCGCTTGCGGAAATCGCGGCGGACGGGAGTATTACCGATACGCGCAAATTTGCATCGGCGAAAGTCATGCTGAAAGCGGGGCAGAATACACCGTCACGCAGTTATACGGTAACGCAGACGTACGCAGGAACAAAGACGATAGAGACGGGATTTTCGGGGTGGCGATACATATTGCTGCACAACAGATACGTTGTGTCGGGTAACGCAAGCGATACAGACGCTCAATATTTTGCAGTAGATTTGACGGACGGAAAAAGTCACG
>CAKSRS010000027.1 GCA_934487205.1 uncultured Clostridia bacterium | reverse complement strand
TTAACGTTGATACTGGCGCCCTAAAACGCCTTGAAAATGCAATGAAGTATATTGACGCAAATCTCGAAAACGAACTTTCCCTTGATGATATCGCCAAAACCGCTCTGATGAGCCGAAACTATTTCTGCACCGTGTTTAAGCGGTTTAACGGGATTTCACCATGGGATTACATTATCATTAAACGGATAGAAAAATCCATTGAACTCTTAAAAACCGCCGATATGAGCAAGCTTGAAATCGCCTATGCGTGCGGATTTAATTCGCCCTCTAACTTTTACAAGGCGTTTCGGCGTATAACCGGTAAGGCGCCCGGTGAAATCACTTAAGCTTGGTTTTACACAGCGCTGCCGTCGCAACTTTTGCCGCGCCCGCCTTCAATAATGCTCTTTTGCACGAGTTCATCGTCATGCCCATCGTTGAAATATCGTCCAACAGTATGATTTTCCTGCCGCATACATGGTCCGGATTTGCCGAAAATGCATCGCGCACATTCTCAATTCTGTCTGCACCTGTAAGACCGCTTTGCCGTTTTGTCTCCTTTATCCTCACAACAGCGTCGCTGTCCTCCGCCAGTCCCGTTTCATCAGCGAACACTTCTGCCATGATTTCCGACTGATTATATCCGCGCTCTTTTAATCTGCTCTCGTGCAGCGGAACGGGAACAACCGTATCATATCCCTTAATCGACGGTTCATCTTTAAGCTCCTCAGCCAACATGTGTCCGAACAGCCAGCCGTATAATCTTTGTCCGTTAAATTTATAATCAAGCACTGCTTTACGCAAGTTTCCCGAATAGAAATAGGGCGCAATTACAAGCGATTCCGCACTTTCATCAAGGCAGCATTTCCCCTTCAGCCGTTCTATTTTATCATTGCACGCTTTGCAGACGCCGATTTTATCGTACACAAATTCCATATCCGATTTACGGCGGAAAATACGGCACAAAGCGCACATATGCCGTCTTTCAAAAATCATTTTTTTATCAGCCTCGATATCTTTTTATAAATAATCATGGTTATCACCGATAAAACCGCACCGCGGCAGAAGTTAAACGGTGCAATTGTCGAAACAGCCAAGCCGAGTCTTGCCGCAAAATCCGCGTCCTTCATGTACAGCGGCAACATAATGTATATATTGGCGGCAAATCCGACGAGTACAAGCGTAATTGTCATAGCCGCAAGCGACATAACCGCGCCTTTTTTGCTTTTATTCCGCCCGTAAACCAATCCGCAAACAAACACAGCCGACCCGTTTATGACAAAGTTGGCAAATTCGCCCACGAATCCTGTCGATGTCATTGTTGTATGTAAAATATTCTTGATAAGTTCAACCAAAACACCCGCCCATGGCCCGAGTGCAAGGGCAAGAATTATCGCCGGTAAATCGGAAATTTCCACTTCCAAAAATCCCGCAACCTTAATCTGCAGCATACTCCCTATAAATTGCAGCACGAATGCTGCTGCAGAAAACATGCCAACCTTCACCATAAAATCAATGCGCTTATTTCTTGTCAATGTAATCATTCCTTTCGTCGATGCAGTATTTACGCCCGTTTTTCAATATTGATTATCCGATAATCTTCATGCACCGCTAAATCCTTACTGATTTCGATATCATACCGCTTTTGCGGCAGAATATCGGCTATTTTATCCGGCCATTCGATAACCGAAACGCCCTCGCCGTAGACATATTCCTCATATCCGATTTCATACATCTCGTCACTGTCATCAATGCGGTAGACATCAAAATGATAGAACGGCAGCCGCCCGCTTTCACTGCAATTTACAATCGTAAATGTAGGGCTCGTAATCGTCTCCTTAATTTGCAGCCCTTCCGCCAATCCTTGTACAAAAACTGTCTTGCCGACTCCCAAATCACCGCGGAGACAAATCACATCACCGGGAAGGAGGTTTTTCGCAAGTGCTTTTGCAATATTTTGTGTTTCCTTTACACTGTTAGAATTATAAATCATGTTGTTCTCCAATACCGGACTAAATTAAACAAGGCTATACCGTAATCAGCATAGCCAAAATTAACAAACAAGTCGAATTACTTATTTTCAAAATACGTTTTATCATCATGAACCTTTTTCTGCAACATGTCCAAACGTTTCTCAAGGTCACTCAAAATATCGTTCGCGTACTGTTCGCAGTCGTCCTTGATTTCCATAGCCTTTGTCTGCGCTTCATTTACCATTTGATTTGCCTGGTCAACCGCCTGCTTTGTAATCTCATGCTCATCAATCATTTGAACAACCTTTTCTTCGGCGTTCTTTACAAGAGTTTCAGCGCGTGACTGTGCCTCGGCAAGAATTCTTTCGCGTTCCTCTTTAACCCATTTAGCCTCCTTAACTTCGTCAGGGAATACAAGACGCATTTCCTGAATGTAATCGAGAAGGTCCTCCTTGTCAACAACAATTTTGCCGCTCAGCGGAACAGCCGGCGCCTTTTCAATAGTTTCCTCCATCATGTCAATAATTTCCATAATTTCCATAATAATAAACTCCTCTGTTTTATATTTTCTGTTTAATCTTGTCTATAACATTTTCAGGAACAAGTCCGTTAAGCTCGCCGTTGTACTTTGCAACTTCCTTAACCATGCTTGAGCTTATGTACGAATACTTCGTATCTGTCATCATAAACATTGTTTCGTATTCCGGATTAAGCGCTTTATTCAAAAGCGCCATTTGAAATTCATATTCAAAATCCGCAACCGTTCTGAGTCCCTTAACTATAACGCTCGCGCCGTTCTGCTTGGCAAAATCAACCAAAAGACCGCTGAATATATCGCAGCTTACCGTCGGCAAATCCTTGATTTCATTATCAATCATTGCCTTGCGTTCTTCCGCGGTAAACATGGGCTTTTTGTTAATATTGTTAAGCACACCCACAATAAGCTTATCATACAGGCGCGACGCACGTTTTATAATGTCAAGATGTCCGTTGGTTATCGGGTCAAAGCTGCCGGGATATACGGCAATTCTCATTTTTTCACCCTCTTTGGTATATTGTAATGTAAGTTCTTCCGTATTTCCGCTGTTTCAGAACGAAAAGCCCTTCGAACTCATCATGTTCATCAGTGCTGTCACTTTCGAGAACGATAATTCCGTCCGTTAAAAGTCTGTCATGTTTAATGATTGCGCCGATAACGGGTGAAATAAATCCCTTGTTATACGGCGGGTCAAGAAAAATTACCGAGAATTTTTCGTCCGAGGATTTTAAGAAACGCACAGCGTCATCTTTTACAATCGTCAGATTTTCAAAATTCAGTTCATCGGCATTACGCTTTATCACCGCAAGCGAATCATCACTGTTATCCACACAGACGCCGTACTCTGCCCCACGGCTCAATGCCTCAAAGGTAAGTGCACCGCTCCCGCCGAATAAATCGAGCGTACGGCTACCGGGGATAAATTCCTGAATAAGATTAAAAATTGATTCCTTAACCCTGTCGGTCGTCGGTCTTATATCTTGTCCCGAAAATTCGTGCAGTTTATGTCCTTTTCTGTTTCCGGCAATAACTCTCATAACTATCCTCCGGTTTACACTTATATATTTTAACTTATTATTTGTCAAACGTCAACATATTTTATTGATTTTTTTTAATATTTTACTAAAAATTTAAAAAATTCCAACAAAATTAGTTCAAAACGACCTCATTTTTCAAAAATGCCGCCGCTTTTTGTTCCAAAACATCATCTTCCGCCGCACTCACAATGACTTTTTTATCCAGAATATCTTTAGCGGCATTCTGCGCGTCCTTAAGGATTTCCGCATCGGTAAACAAATTTGCAATTTTCATTTCGGGCAGACCGTGCTGACGTGTGCCGAAATAATCGCCCGGGCCGCGGAGTTTTAAATCCTGTTCGGATATATAAAATCCGTCATTCGATTTACATAGCGTTTCCATTCGTTTGCGCGTCAGTTCACTGTTTCCGTGCGCAATCATTATGCAATACGCCTGTTCATTTCCGCGTCCGACCCTTCCGCGCAGCTGATGCAGAGTGGACAGCCCGAATCTTTCGGCATTTTCAATAATCATTATGTTGCTGTTGGGCACATTTACGCCTACCTCAATCACCGTCGTCGAAACAAGCACCTGAATTTTATTGCAGGCAAAATCATGCATGATTTCGTCCTTCTCCGCCGATTTCATTTTTCCGTGCATAAGTCCCACAGTATAGCGCGGAAAAAGCTTGTCAACAGTATTATACACATCGGCGGCATTGGCAAGATCGCTCTTTTCGCTCTCCTCAATCAGCGGACAGACAATATATGCCTGCGCTCCGCCGTCAAGCTGTTTTTCCAAAAATTTATAAATTCTGCGGCGCATATCCTCGCCCACGGCATATGTCGCCACGGGTTTTCTCCCCGGCGGCAGCTCATCAATCACCGATATATCCAAATCGCCGTAAAGAATCAGTGACAGCGTGCGCGGAATCGGCGTCGCCGTCATGATTAATGTGTTAGGATTTTCGCCCTTGCCGGTCAGCGCCGCGCGCTGCGCAACGCCGAACCGATGCTGTTCATCGGTTATTACAAGTCCCGGATTTTTATATGTGACGGATTGCTGAATTATCGCATTTGTACCTATTATTACGTCATACCCGCCGTCGGCAATCCGTGCATACACTTCCTCTTTGTTTTTTGTGCCTTTTGTGAGCAGCGCAATTTTAATTCCCGTCCCGTCAAAAAAATCTGAAAATGCTGCATAATGCTGCGACGCAAGAATTTCGGTGGGCGCCATTATTGCCGACTGATAACCGTTCATGTACGCAACATACATAACCACGGCGGCAACAGCCGTCTTGCCAGAACCGACATCGCCCTGCAAAAGACGGTTCATCGGCATGGTTTTTGTAAAATCGCCGCATATTTCATCTATCACGCGATTTTGCGCCCCGGTAAGCTCGAACGGCAGTTTTTTTATAAAATCATATCGGCAGTCAATATCCGCAAACGGCTTTCTCTGTACGTTTTTTTCGCTTTTTCTTTTGCCGAGCAGCGCCAGCTGGAGGAAAAACAATTCCTCGAACACAAACCGCCGCCTTGCCTGTTCGTAGCTTTCATAATCCTCCGGGAAATGAATATTTTTCATTGCATAATTTATTTCCGCAATGTTATATTTATTCCGGACTTCGGTCGGCAGATACTCCCTTAGCATACCGCATTTTCCCAGCGCATCTTCCATTGCCGAACGGATTATGTTCTGCGTCAGACTGCCGGTAAGCGGGTAAATCGGCACAATTTTTCCGATGTACCGCTGTTTCCCCGCTTTTTCGTAAATCGGGTTTTGCAGTTCCTTTTTGCCGCGCTTTTCGGAAATCTGTCCGTAAAACAAAATTTTCTCGCCCGTCAGAAACGCACCCTTTACATACCGATTATTGTACCATTTCACCGTCATTGCTCCGGAATCATCAAAAATCACCATAGAATAAATGGTAAAGTTTTTCTTTATCCGCGTTTCTTTAACCGGCGAATACACTTTTGCACAAATACAAACATTTTCACCCGCGCGGCACTCGGCTATGGGCAAAAAATGCGTTCTGTCCTCATGCCCGCGCGGAAAATAGAACAGCAGCTGCTCTGCCGTTGTTATCCCCTTTGCGGCGAACAGCTCGGCACGCTTTCCGCCTACGCCGTGCAAATCTCTTATGCTGCTCATGTCATTCTG
Source organism: uncultured Clostridia bacterium (assembly GCA_934487205.1). GTDB lineage: Bacteria > Bacillota > Clostridia > UBA1381 > UBA1381 > UBA1738. Next base: position 26,930 of record CAKSRS010000027.1, on the reverse strand, counting down.
CGGAAACAATGTAATAATACAGCGGCTGTCCGCCGTATTTTACCGCGACTTCCACTTCGTCACATTGATTTTCTATCATTTTTGCCGCCTGTTCCGCTTCGTCCTTTGTTATATCCTCGCCGTAATACAGGGTTATAAATTCGGTGTCATCGTCCGCAAGTTCCGCCGTAAGTTTCGAAAGTACATCGTCCGGTGTTTTGCCTACAGTAACAATCTTGCTGCCCGAAAGCCCGAGCACGTCGCCCTCTTTTATCGCCTTATCGTCAATTTCGGTATCACGCACGGCATACGTTATCTGACCCGTTTTTACCTTGGACACCGCCTTCGTCATAAGCGTTTCATTCGTCTGCACGTCTTTGCTGTCCGAAAATTTCAGCATTGCCGAAACACATTCCGGGATACTGCGCGTCGGAATAACAATTACATTTTTGTCCGACAGCTCACTTGCCTGTTTTGCCGCAAGAATAATATTTTTGTTATTCGGGAAAACAAAAATGTTATCCGCATCAAGCTCATTAATCGCTTTTAAGAAATCGTCGGTACTGGGGTTCATGGTCTGACCGCCCTCAATAACGGTATCCACACCCAAATCCTTGAAAATCCCCGCAATGCCGCTGCCCGCACATACGGAAATAAACCCATATGCCTTATGCGGCGCTTTTTGGGTCGGTTTTTCTTTCTCTGCCGGCTGTTCCACAATAAGTGACTGATGCTGGTGTTTCATATTATCGATTTTGATATTGATAAGCGTACCCATTTTTATCGCACACTCCAGGATAAATCCCGGATTATTTGTGTGGATATGCACTTTCACGATTTCATCATCGTCTATAACCAGCATGCAATCGCCGCGCTTTTCAATGGATTTTCGGAAAGATACAACGTCTGCGCCGCTCTCTTTTTTTTCAACAATAAATTCGGTGCAGTACATATATTTGATATTTTCCGTGTCAATCTGCTGCTGTGCCGCCGAATTCTGCGGCGCTGTTTCTTCCGCATCAGCCTCAATAATACTGCCTGTTTTTAAATATTCCAAAGCGCCTTCGAGAATGAACAGCCAACCCTGTCCGCCCGCGTCAACAACACCGGCTTTTTTTAGTGCCGGCAGCATATCTGGGGTTTTTGCAAGAGTTTCGTTGCCCTTTTCGACCGCCGCTGCCATAACTTCGTTGACATCTTTGCCCGCCGCGACAGCCGCGTCAGCAACGGCGCGCGCCACCGTAAGAATAGTACCCTCCGTCGGATTCATAACGGCATTATATGCCGTGTCCGAGCCGAGTTTAAGCGCTTTTGCCAAATCCGCCGCGCTGCACGTCGGTTTCCCCTTAAGGCTTTTTGACATGCCGCGGAAGAACTGCGACAGGATAACGCCCGAATTTCCCCTTGCACCGCGAAGTGTTGCAAACGACATCAAATCCGCCGTTTTGGTAACGGAATCGGTTTGTACCTCACGCAGCGACTTTGCCATATTCTGCACCGTCATGGACATATTCGTACCCGTATCGCCGTCCGGAACGGGAAAAACGTTCAGTTCATTGACAATCTGTCTTTTATTATACAAATTATTTGCACCCGAAATAAACATCTGTGCAAGCAATTTTCCATCTATCATTTTCGATTACTCCTTAACTCTCACAGATTCAACCAGGACATTAATTCTGTTTACCTTCAGACCCGTATTATGTTCCAGATGATATCTTACATTATGAACAATACTGTCGCAAATTGCATTGATATTAACGCCGTATTCCACAATTATGTGCAGGTCAATAACAATGCCGTTATCCTCAACGTCAACCTTAATCCCGCGGGACATATTTTCAAGCTTCAGCAGTTTTATAACGCCGTCCTTTTTGCTTTTTGACGCCATGCCGACAACACCGTAGCTCTTTGTTGCCACAGCTCCCGCTATCGACGCGATAACATTATTGTTAACCGAAATATCGCCGAATTCACTGTTTATCGATATAGACATTATCTTCAATCCTTTCTGAAATGTATAATTTTACATATATATTTTACTATATTATTACCAAATAGTCTATAGTTAATATAAAAATAATATTACATTTCACAAAAATTTATTGAAAAATACCAAAAAATTTTATATACTTAGGGTATATAAGGAGGAATTTTAATGATTAAACAGCATTATCTTGCAAATTATTTAAGCGAACTCCCCGACTTCGTCTTTTCATACATAGAAGAATATTATAACGGCGAAAGCATTAACACACAGCTGGGGTACAGTCTTGACGTGCGTACGTTTTTAAATTATCTGCGCGAGTTCAAATACAAAGATGTTCAAAAAAATGAAGATTTTACACTGAATCATATAGAAAAAGTCACGCCGAGTGACCTTATACGTTTTAAGGCGTATCTGCGCGAATATGAAACATCGTATATCTCCCCGGCGGGAAGGCTGATAAAAAAAACCTGCCGCAATTCCCCCTACGGAATAAACCGTAAGCTCTCTGCCGCACGCGGACTGTTTATTTATTTGTACAAAACCGAACAGATTTCGCAAAATGTAACCGATAAAGTTGATTTTGTGAAACTTCACCAAAAGATAAAAAAACCGCTCACAACGCAGGAAACCGTTCGCCTGATTGATGTTATTTATAACGGCGAAAATTACTTTGAGGGGCGGACATTAACCGAGTATAAAAATAAAAAACTTCGCGACATTGCCATTTTTACGACATATCTCGGAACGGGAATACGTGTCAGCGAGCTTGTTAATTTAAAAATTCCTGATATTGATTTCAACACGCAATCCTTTATCGTGACGCGTAAAGGCGGCGACCAGCAAGAAATTTTTATGCCCGTACAGGTCAACAACGCCATTTATGAATATCTGTACCAAGATGAGGAAAACGTCCGCGATTCCGGACCACTTTTTTTAGGGCGCGGCGGAAAAGCGCTGACGATTGCGTCGGTTGAAAAAACGCTCAAAAACTATTGTTTTGCCGTCGGAATTACTCACCCCGACAAAACCCGTCCACACGCTCTCCGGCGCACTTTTGCCTGCCGCCTTCTCGAGGACGGCGTCGATATAAAAATGGTTGCCGAGCTCATGGGGCATAAAAATATTGAAGTAACGCACAGGTACTATGCGCAATACAGCAGCCAAAAACGGCGCGAGGTTATGCAAAATCTCGATGTTTTAAGGCAAAACGAACAATCCCCCGAAAATGGCGAATAACCGGAGCCTATATCAGGCTTTCCGGTTATTTTTTTCGATTAAATCATACAATGTGTCAAGTGCGTCTTTTAAAGTTCCCACGCGGTCAATAAGTCCGCACTCCACCGCCTTCGCGCCAAATAAAACGCTGCCTACGTCATTTGCGATTTCATCGGTTGTGAGCATCATTTTTTTATAGGTATCATATTCGATATTCGAGTGACGCACAATAAAATCGATTATTCTGTCCTGCATGCGTTTCATATATTCAAACGTCTGTGAAACGCCTATAACCACGCCGTTCGTGCGCATCGGGTGAATTGTCATCGTGGCGGAATGAGCAATATATGACACGTCCGCCGCAACCGAAAGCGGCACGCCTATCGAATGTCCGCCGCCGAGAACAAGCGACACCTTCGGCTTGGATAAACCGGAAATCATTTCGGCAATGGCGAGCCCTGCCTCCACATCGCCGCCGACTGTATTTAAAAGTATTAAAAGTCCGTCAACCTCCTCATCTTCTTCAAGCTCCACAAGCTGTGGCAAAACATGCTCATATTTCGTGGTCTTGCATTGCGGCGACGCTATCGTGTGCCCCTCAATAGTGCCGATAATGTTCAGACATTTTATACACCCGCGCGAATTTTTGGTGGTGATTATATCGGCGTTGTCCTGTTCGTTATTGTTGTTACCGGTATTTTCTTCCTGCATAGTCTTCTCCTTTTTTGTTATTTGTTTTCATCTGCCGTGCTTTAACACAGTGATTTTTATATATTTTCAACAATTTATATTCTATTATTTGCAAAAATAAAAAAAGTATGTTATAATAAATGCATAAAACAGCTTATAAGTGTTTATACTTATAAATGTAATAATATATGTTAGAAAGGTGAATGACAATGTATTTTGAAGAAGCATTCAAAAAAATCAAGACAGCTTTGGAAAAAGCAGACGTTAAACCGGCGGACGGGCACTTTGCAATCCAGGTCAGAATGACCGATGATGACTGCGGCGGTATTTTTTATATCGAGCAGACAGACAAGCAGTATTTTGTAGAGCCGTACGATTACTACGACAACGACGTTGACGTTGCCGCAAATTACAAAATAATTTTGAGTATGGCACAGGGCAAGTTGGACATTGAAACCGCTATCGCGGAAGGAACCGTATATGCGGGCGGAAACACAGACGCATTTATTGCATTTGCTAAATCCATCACACCGAAAAAGGCTGCTAAGAAAGCTCCGGCAAAAAAGACTGCCGACAAAAAGACTGCGGCTAAGAAAACAGCGGAAAAACCCGCTAAAAAGACTGCGGAAAAGAAAACTGCAGCAAAAAAGCCGGCACCGAAAAAGGCGGAAGAAAAACCCGCTAAAGTAAGCAAAGCTGCACCGGCACCCAAAACGGAAACCATTGAAAAAGCTGTCAAAAAAGAAACGGAGGCAGCACCTGTGGCAAAGGAAAAGAAATCCGAAAAGCCTAAGGAAACAATCGCTCAGGTTGTTGAAAAGGAATCAAAGCCAAAGAAAAAGGCAGAAAAAGCAAGCAAATAACATAAACATCAAAAACTGCACGCAAAATTTGCGTGCAGTTTTTTATCGGAGGAATTATCGTGAAGAACTTTTTAAAATCACAGTCGGTTATAATCGTCGGCATAACATTAACCGCCGTCGCAACGGGACTTTTTTATCTGCCTAACGAAATTGTAACCGGTGGCGTTTCGGGAATAGCGACAATTTTGTATCAAATCGGAATCCCGCCCGGAATTGTATATCTTGTTTTAAACATTACGCTTTTGGGCGCAAGCCTTAAAGTTCTCGGCAAGCGTTTTGTTATAAACTCCGTATTGTCGGTTATAATTTTGTCGGTACTGGTTCAGGTGTTTTCACAGTTCCCCCCGGTAACGGACGATATTTTTCTTGCGTCGTTTTTCGGCAGCTGCCTTTTCGGCATAGGCGCCGCCATGACGCTTGCGGCAGGCGCAAACACCGGCGGAACAGATATAATCGGGCGATTAATTCAGTCGCGGCGCCCGTATTTTCCCATAGGAACACTGCTCCTTGCAATCGACGGTGTGATTATATTTATATCTCTGCTTGTATTTAAAAATATTGAACTTGCACTTTACGGCCTGTTCGGATTGATTGTATCGTCTGTAATAATTGATTTTATGATTGACAGAATGAACGCGTCAAAGCTTGCATTCGTCATAACGGAAAAGGGCGACCGCATTTCGCGGCTTATTCTTGAAAACAGCCGCCGCGGCGTGACGGTTTTAAATGCGCGCGGCGCATATTCCGGCGCAAGAAAAAATCTGCTTATTTGCGCGCTGAAAAATAAGCAGATGAGCGACTTCCACAAGATGATAAAAAGCGCCGACAAGGACGCTTTTATCATCTTCACCAAATCCGAGAAAATCTTCGGTTTGGGGTTTAATGTTTATCAATAATTAATCTTCAATCGCAGCCTTTTGCGAATTGATTTTGCGGAATACTTCCATATCAAATTTAGGCTTGCGCGAGTATGTATACAAACCGTTGCGCTCCTGCTCAACATCATAAAGCTGTGTATAACAGAACCCAAAAATGCGGTCATTCTGCAAAAGAGCCTCGGTCAAACCTTTATATCGCTCGATAAACTCCTCTTTTGTTTTCGGCGCCTCGCCGTAACCCCATGAATTGTCACCGGATTCGTCCCATTTAATGCCGCCGTATTCGCTTGCAAAAACCGGCTCTCCGTTATACTGGACACGTTCTTTTTTCATGCCGGTGACTTTAAGTGTATCATATACCTCGCCTTCCGTCATGAGTTTATCAAGTCTTTCTTTGAAGTTCGCTGTGTTTTGGTCATAGTCATGGAAATCGTATATGTCGGTAACCGTATGGAAATTGCCGCTTGTATCTATGCACGGTCTTGTCGGGTCCATAGCCTTCGTCATGCGGTACACCGTTTCGATTACTTCGTCAATCTGACGTCTGCCGTTTTGATCCCACGTTTCATTATACGGACACCAGCCGATTACGGACGGGTGATTAAAGTCACGCTCCACTGTTTCTTCCCACTCATGCAGCATCATCGGTAAGGATTCGTAAATTGTATGGTCAAGTCCCCAGTTTGCGTACTCGCCCCACACAAGATATCCCATTTTGTCGCAATGATACAAAAATCTCGGTTCAAACACCTTTTCATGCAGTCTTGCGCCGTTAAATCCTGCATCAAGCGATAATTTGATATCGTTTATCATGTTTTCCTCTGTCGGCGCGGTGTAAATTCCGTCCGGGTAAAATCCCTGGTCAAGAACAGTGCGCTGGAAAACGCTTTTTCCGTTAATCATGAATTTATATCCGTCAAGATAACAATCGCGCAGACCGAAATAGCTCTTTACTTTATCTTCGCCGAACGTCAGATTCAGGTCGTAAAGATTGCCGTTGCCTACTTCCCACAGATGTTTTTCTGAAAGCTCAATCGTTACTTCCGCTACATCGCCGTGATTTTCCGCCAATGCTTTTCCGACCGTTTTTCCGTCAAACAACGCCTCTGCCGAAAATGTGCCGTTTCCACAAACTTTTGCAATGATATGTAACTTGCCGTTTTTCGCGTCGGGGTAATATTTTACCGATTTGATGTGACTTTCCGGCACATATTCAAGCCATACCGTCTGCCATATTCCGGTAGTTCTGGTATATGAGCAGCCCTCGGAATAATATTTTGTGCTTTGTTTTCCCAGCGGTTTTGACATATGCATATCATCTAAAGCATGCACAACAAGTGCATTATCGCCAACTTCAACAAAATTGGTAATATCTATAATAATCGGTGTATATCCGCCCTTGTGAGTGCCGGCGGCTTTGCCATTTATATAAACCGTTGTCAAATAATCGCACGCACCGATATGCAGAATTATTCTTTTATCTTTGTTTTTTATTTCGATATTGCGCTTGTACCATACGGAATTTAAAAAATCCGTTTCACCGATACCCGAAAGTTTGCTTTCGGGACAAAACGGCACCGTTATTGTGCCATCAAGTTTTTCACGCTCATAAAATTTGCGTTCCGCACCGCTTGCGCTTTTGTCAATTTCAAATTCCCATGTTCCGTTTAGGTTTTCCCAGTCCAATCTTTCAAACATCGGCTCCGGGTGTTCCGGTCTCGGTATGTTCATATAAAATTCCTCACTTTTCTATTGATTTACTTTAATTATAATGATATAATAATTATGATAAAAAAACAATGAGTTTTATCGACAAAAAAGTGAGGATTATGAACATGAAAGAGGAATTTGTGGATTTTACGGTTTTTGACCGCAGCATGCCGTTTTACGTCGACCTTGCCGGCACTTCATATTGCGACGGCAGTTATCATATTTGCCGCAATCAATCTTCAATTGCATGCATTGAGTACATAACAGCCGGCACAGGCACGGTTAAATGCAATGATAAGAAATATTATCCGTCGAGTGGCGATACTTATATATTATTTATTGGCGACAATCATGATTATTACTCAAGTTCCGATGACCCATGGACGAAAATCTGGGTAAATATTTCCGGGGAAATGGTCAATTCTCTTGCGGAGATGTACGGAATACGAACAAGCACCGTCTTTCATTGCAATTCCGAGCCGTACATCAGAAAAATACACGCGGAACTAATGCGCAGAGACATTTCTTCCGCCGAAATTACCAATAATTGTACACGGATTTATCTTGAACTTATTCAGTTTTTATCGCTGCACAATAAAAGCAACCAAATAACATCGCCCGATGCATCGGCAATGAAAAATTACATAGAACAGCATCTTTTTGAGCCGCTCTCCATTGAGGATTTGGCGCGCATTATATATAAAGGCAGGGCGCAGGCTATACGTATTTTTAAAAAAAATTACGGCATTACACCGTACGAATACTATGTTAAAATTAAGCTCGACAAGGCCGTTACCATGCTCGAATGTACCAATTTTTCGATAAAGGAAATAGCCTATTGTCTCGGCTTTTGCGATGAGCATTATTTTTCCGGTCTGTTCAAGAAAAAAACGGGCAAATGCCCGTCCGATTATCGAAAAACAAACAAGTCGTAAAAACTGTTCAGTGCACTCCATAAAGCAGCGCACCGAACAGTTTTATCACTTTATACCAATGCCGGTTCCTTATCTTCCGACTTTTTCGCCTCCTCATCTTCCAGTTGGCGGTACGCCACCTTTCCGACCAGAGTTTTCGGCATATCTTCCTTAAATTCTATGTCATACGGCATAGCATATTTTGCAATATGTTTTTTACAATGCTCCATTAAAATCGATTTTGTCATTTCATTCGGCTCTATGCCGGGCACAAGCTTGACAAAAGCCTTTACCTTCTGCATTTTGTATGGATCGGGTACGCCGATTACGCAGCTCATCTGCACATAATCGTGCGAGTCCAGAACGTTCTCAATCTGTCCCGGATATACATTATAGCCCGATGAAATAATCATACGCTTTGCGCGTCCATGGAAATAGATAAATCCTTCGTTGTCCATAACGCCCAAATCGCCCGTGTGAACCCACGTCAAGCCGTCCGCACCGCGGGTAAGCGTCTTGGCGGTTTCTTCCGGATTATTCATGTATTCCTTCATCACCGTCGGCCCCGCAAGAAGGATTTCACCCTCCTCGCCGTACGGAAGTTCATCATCGGTTTCCGGCATCACTATTTTGATATATGTATCCGGGAAAGGCAAGCCTATGCTCCCCGTTTTGAACATATGCGGCGGCGTCAGACAGCACGCGGTAACGGTTTCAGTCGTCCCGTAGCCTTCGCGAACCTGGATAACGCTTTTATGGTCATACAAAAAGGTGTCGAGTTTCTTTTTCAGTTCGACCGACAGCGAGTCCCCGCCCGAAAATACGCCCTTTAAGCTGCTTAAATCCGCCCGTTCCATTGACGGCAGACGCAAAAGCGCCTCATACAAAGTCGGGACTCCGGCAATAAAATTACATTTATATTTTGTTATCAATTTCGCATAGCTTTTCGCCGTAAACCGCGGCACAAGAATACATCTGCCGCCCTGAGCAAGCATTGTGTGGATACATACGCCGAGTCCGAATCCGTGAAACAGCGGCATCGCGGCAAGCATTTTATCGCCCGGACGGAACATCGGGTTTGCGGCAACAACCTGCTGCGAAAGCGCATTAAAATTCTTGTTTGTAAGCACAATTCCTTTTGTTGTGCCCGTCGTTCCGCCCGAATACAAAATCACCGCCGGGTCATCTGCATTGCGCTTTACTTCATAATTATAGAAACAAAATCTGCTCATGCGCATAAATTCATTCCAGCGGATAATCGGCGCATCGGAAGGAATCTTTTGGATTTTTCTGCCCTCCGTCAGCATATATCCTGCCTTAATCGGCTTGGACAGTTCGTCCTTGATGCTCGCAATAATGATGCTTGTTATTTTTGTATTTTTTCTTATATTTTCAAATTTCCCGTAAAATTGGTCAAGCGTAATCGCTGTCACGCTCTCCGATTCATTGAGATAAAACTCGATTTCCTTTTCGGCAGAAAGCGGGTGAATCATATTCGCCACCGCGCCGACAAGATTTACCGCATAAAACATATAAATCGCCTGCGGACAGTTCGGCATTGCGATGGTAACGCGGTCGCCCTCACGGATACCGATTGATTTCAGCGCCATTGCGCATTTTTTTATCTGCGCGCACATTTTGGAATATGTAGTCGACTTGCCCATAAAGTCAAACGCAACGTAATCGGGATATTTCCCGGCAACGGCGTTCACCATTTCAAACATAGTGCCCTCAAAATAATCAAGGTGCAGAGGAACGTCGCCGAGATGCGTTGCCCACGGTGTTTTTGCAGTAATATTCATTAATAGTCTACCTCCTCGGCAATGCTTTTTTCAAGCAGTTCAGGATTTTCCAAAAGTGCTTTCAAAAGTCGCACGGTTTTTGAAAAATAATATCCGTCGGCAATTCTTTCATCTACCGTTAGACCCAATTCTACACTGTCATGCATGACAAAACTTCCGTCGTCATTATAGAACGGGCGCATCTTCTTTTCGCCGATAACAATAAAAAGCGATGTTGTGCCCCAGTTTGTCAGATGATGATACCCCGAACGCAATTTTATCGAACCGAGATTTGATAAAACAGCCGATGAATAAAACGGGTCGCTCGCCACAATCGAACACGGAATTTTGCCGTGTCTGTCCAAAAAGCATAAAAATTCCACAATGGCTTTACCAAAAAATCTCGGTAAACTGTTAAACAAATCCATGCTTTTATCGGTTGAATTTTTGCCGTCATGGCGGCACTGCGTCACCTGGCGGTATATTTCATTATGCACGCTTTCAAGATTATCGTCACCGCTTGCATGTATAAACGCAAGGCCTTCTTCACTTGTATCGCTGAACTGCTTTTTTATCACAAATGCAGCCGAAACGCCATTGCGCTGATACAAATTTTTATTTGCAATAAATCTGTTCATTTTCGGACGCAGAGTGATAACCTTCAAAACAGCGGTAACAATAATCTGAAAAAGGTTATACTTGTACTCGGGGTTATCCGCATTTTTCTTTTCAAGATATTCGTTTATGCGCGTAAGGTCGATACGCTCCGATATAAAAGCCTCATTATCGCTCCTGTTCGGATAAATTATGGGCATTATAAAGTGCATTGCGTCCACATCACGCAAGAGTTTTCCGTCACGGCGGTCGCCTAATTTTCTTTTACTTTTCATAATTACACTCAAAAAACGCCCCGAAAGGACGCTTTTTGTCGCTCCTTGTCAAAACTATACTATTACTTTACCACTTTTACGCGTCAAAGTCAATATCTATTAGCACAGTTTATAAAGGCATTAATTGTTGTATTTGTCCATATTGCAAAACATTTTTACTATTTCGTGCAGTTCGCTTTCCTTATTTTTCCCGCGCCAAGCCGCCGAATATTCCGCAATCCATTCGTCGGTATCAACAAATTCTTCAGCCATCACACCCGAAACTTTCAAAGTAAACCGAGCCATAAGCACAACCGCCTTTGCTGCCGATATCATTTCGCGGCGATACTCGTCGCCGTCCCGTTTTTCCGCCGAAAGTTCCGAGAGCAGTTCCATACAGCCCAATATAACCTTTTTCATCACATCGGGCGGCATTGTTTCGGCAATTTTCTCCTTTGTCTCCGCGCCGCACGTATAGCGGCTTATCAGATTAAAATCAATTTTATCATGCAGATCCGACAACCGTTTTTCCAATGCGCATGTGCCATCGCGGTTATACAAAAGCAAATCCGCACGGCTGTCAAAATCCGCGTCTATATCTGTTCCGACAGACCATGATTTCTCCGCGCCGATAATCATTGAATACATGGCAAGTTCCAAACTGCACGGATTTCCGTAATCGCCCCAGTTTGTATTCAAAATCCCGTCCGCGCCGTATTCATGCGCATATTCCGTCATTTTGCAAATATTGCTTACCGAAACCGATGTACCCTCGCAAAAGCGCGACCATGTTGATGTACCGGGGCATACAATATGCGTTCTTGCCGAATTTTTAAATACTTCAAACCTGTTTTTGTCGGAAATGTCCCAGTACCACCAGTTTAACAGCTGCACATCTTGCGGAAGTTTGTCTATCGTCTGCGGATATTTCAGCAGAATATCCCCCCACATCATAGCTGTTTTGCCTTTTGATTTTACGTAATTTATCAGCTTGCACACAAAATCTATGTAAAGTCTGCCCGTATCTTCACCCTTATGTCTGCCGTTTTCCAAATCGAAAGTCTCGTCACAGCAGATATTAAATCTGTTTGTATGTTTAAAAAGCGGCATGTATTGGTCGATAAGACTTGTTATAAGTTCAAAACTTTCCGGCTGCGTCGGGTCAATCGTATGATGCTCCATGCGCGCTGTCCACATGCACCGGTTGTCATATCGGACAGCCTCGCGCAAATGCTTGTATCTGTCCTTCTCCAAAAGCTCGTAAAGATGACCGAATGTGGATAATGACGGCACAAATTCAATAAAATTTTCATAACAGTATTCGTCCAGTTCACGAATTTCCGCCGCCATCAAAGCGCCCGTTCTTTCAATACTGTCCGCGTACTCTTTAAACTCAAATGTGTGCTCAACATAAAGTTCAAGTTCGTTCATTTTATAGTACGCCATTGTATCTATCAGCTTTTTTATCGTCCCGACCTTCGGCACCTTTCCGCGCGTCACATCATGATAAAATCCGCGGTATTTAAAGTCCGGTTTGTCCTTTATGTGCATACACGGGATTTCGCCGCCCGCAAAAAGCTGCCTAAGTGTCTGTATTGCGTAAAATGCGCCCGCATTTCCGTCTGCCGCAACACTGATTTTATTTTCCGAAATCTCAATCTCATAACTCTCGCCGCCGCTTCCAATCGTTATTACAAGTTCTGCGCCGCAGCGTCCCAACGGCAAATTCAACGCCGCTTTTTCTATCCGCACATCGATAATTTCGGGCAGTTTCACCGTCTTTTTCTTTAAAAAACCATCTTTTATTTCAATGCATTTCGGCATCGGTATCAGTTCCAACATTCTCTTACCCTCCGCGTTCTTCTATCGCCTTTATTGATTTTGAATATTCGGTGGGCGACATTCCCGTCACCTTTTTAAATTGTCTTGAAAAATAATGTATGCTGTCATACCCCAAAATGTCGGCTATCTGCGACATATTGCAATCATTCTCGCGAATATATTTCTTTGCATAATCAACCTTCATGCGTATAAACCAATCAATCGCGCCGGTTCCCAATGTGTCATGAAAAGCCGTCTCAATAAAAGTCCGCCCCGTATTGGTTATAAGTTCGAGTTTGGCAAGTGTAAGTCTTTCCGAAATATGCTCCGCCATATATTCCAGAATTTCGTTCACAAGCCCCGACGCGGTATTCTGCACCATCTTCGTCGGCATGCCTTTAATATCGGCGCGGATTATCCCTATCAAAAGTTCGCTTAAATACTGGCGGATAATCTGCTCCGCACCGAAAGGCGGATTTTCACGACGCTCAAAATAATGCGTCAGCGGGTCGCCCAAAGTAGTTTTAAAAAGCGTTCCGCCCTCGCGCACTATTCCGGAAATAAGTTCGCGCTGACGGCTGCCCACCTTCATCACTCTGTGTTCAAAAAAACTCATCGCGCGCGAATTTGATATAAAAGAGACTATAGCAATATTTGACACATTTTTTCCGTCCGCCTTAAGATTATGCCACTCGCCCGGGCGGTGAAAAATCACGTCCCCCGTCTTTAAAAGCACGCGCTCATTATCGTAATAAGCATAAATTTTTCCGCGGTCGACATACACAAGTTCCCAAAAATCATGCCTTTCGCCCGAAAATTCATAGTCCCTTGAAAATTCAAAATAATGGATTGTTACAATATCTTTTATTATGATACTGTCACGCAGTTTCATGGGTATATAGTTCATTTTCATTTCACCCCGATTTTAACATATGAATAAAAAGCCGTCAAGCCGTTTGTACGATTATGCAAATATTATACACGATTGTGCAAATATTTTCAAGTATAAAAATTGTATAATAGATATGAATGAATTTTGTATAAAAAGGAGATTTATCATGGATAATCTGTCTGAAATCGCACAGCATTTTGACCTTGCCTACGATGCGGAAAGCTACGGCAACGGTCATATTAACGACACATATCTGATCAGCGGCAAGCAGTACATAATGCAGAGAATAAACACGAATATTTTTAAAAATCCCGATGAAGTGATGGATAATATCGTAAAAATCACATCATTTCTCCGCAAAAAATTGGCGGCGGAGGGCGGCGACCCCGACCGCGAAACAATGACGGTTATACCCACAACCGACGGCAAAAGTTTTTATAAAACTCCCGAGGGAAACTGCTACCGCGTATATAAATTTATTTCCAATGCGGTAAGCTACGACGTTGCGGAAAATTCCAATCAATTATATGAAGCGGCGCGCGCTTTCGGAAAATTCCAACGACTTCTTTCCGATTTTCCCGCGGCAGAATTGCATGAAACAATTCCACATTTTCATGACACCTACAAGCGTTTCCGCGATTTAAAAGACGCGATTTCCTCCGACGTTATGCACCGCGCGGACGGCGTGCAAAAGGAAATTGAGTTTGCCCTCGGTTTTGAAAATGACACCAAGCTTATCGGTAATCTTACCGAAAGCGGCGAAATCCCCGTGAGAGTTACACACAACGATACCAAACTCAACAACGTTATGCTCGAGGCAGGCACCGATAAAGGTCTGTGCGTAATCGACCTCGACACCGTAATGCCGGGTTCGCTGCTTTTCGATTACGGCGACGCATTGCGCACCGGCGCGGCAACGGCGGCGGAGGACGAAAAAAATCTTGATAAGATGCATTTTGACCTGAATCTTTTTGAGGCTTTCACAAAAGGTTTTCTTGAAGAAATGGGTTCAAGCATCACAAAAAAGGAAGTCGAACTTCTTCCCTTCTCCGCAAAAATCATTACGTTCGAATGCGGAATACGCTTTCTTACCGATTATTTAAGCGGCGATACATACTTCAAAACGGCTTATCCCGAACACAATCTTGACAGAACGCGCACGCAGTTCAAGCTGGTATCGGAAATCGAACAAAAAACACCGGAAATGACCGCAATAATCGAAAAATACATTAAATAGTTACCATTGGGGGTATTTAAAATGAGGCTGAAAAACGGAATTGTGCTTGATGATGATTTTAAATTCCGTAAATATGATTTATGTTACGAAAACGGCGTAATATGTGATGACAGCACGGGCGATGCAGACATCGACTGTTCGGAATGTTATGTAGTTCCCGGACTTATCGACATTCATATCCACGGCGCTATGGGATTTGATAACATGGATTTATCCTACGAGGCAATAAACACCATCTCATATTTTTTGGCAAAAAACGGCGTAACCACGTTTCTTCCGACGCTTATCACGCAAAGCCGCAAAAATATGACCGCGGCGGCTGTTAATATAAAAAACGCGAAAGAGCGCGGCGTAAGCGGGGCGGATATAGCCGGGATATATATGGAAGGACCTTATTTTTCCCCATTGCATAAAGGCGCTCATGACGAGAAATATCTGCGCAATCCGTCGTGCGAGGAATTTGAAGACATATTCCGGCAATGCGGCAGACTTGTAAAAATTATAGGTATCGCGCCCGAGCTTGACGGTGCAATGGATTTTATCGTCGCTGAAAAAGACCGCGTCAGAATATCCATCGGACATACCGATTCTGATTACGACACGGCAATAAAAGCCGTTGCGGCGGGCGCAAGCCAGATGATACACACATTTAACGCAATGCGTCCGTTTTTGCACCGCGAACCGAATGCGGTAGGCGCCGCCTTTGACAGCGGCATATTCTGCGAATGTATCAGCGACGGATTTCATCTTTCGCCAACTGCGGTACGGCTTTTGTACAAAGCCGTCGGCGCGGATAAGCTGATTTTAATCACCGACGCCATTCGCGCTGCGGGCATGGCGGACGGAAAATATGAACTCGGCGGACTTCCCGTAACCGTAACGGATGGCAAGGCATACGCCCAAAGCGGCTCCATTGCGGGCGGAACTTCGACATTGCTGAAATGCGTAAAAAAAGCGGCGGAATTTGGTATTCCCCTTGAAAACGCATTTATGGCAGCAACAAAAAATCCTGCAATCGCTATCGGCAATTTCAACGACCGCGGCAGCATTATACGCGGCAAGCGCGCGGATTTGCTGGTGTTAAACAAAGATTTGACAATAAAAAATGTTATATTAAACGGAAAATCTCTTTTAAAATAATCAAAAAACAGGCCGCTCAAAAGTCAATTGACCTTTTAAACAGCCTGTTTTTTTTCGTGGGATATGAAAAAATTTCTTTTTCTTGTGTTCCCTTTTTTTACATCATTTTGATTCAGCAAGCGGTATCATACCTTCAAAAATATTCCACAGGAAAATTTTTATGTTTCCGTCCGCATACTTTTTGGTGATTGTTCTTGTTAAATACTGTTCGTCGGCAGTTAAATCTACCTTTTCGGATTGCATTTTTACAAATCTTCCGCTGCTGTCATACTCCGCAAATATGATTATACCGTCTGTTACACGTTCCTCGTCCGGCGCTATTATATTAAGATTATATTGTATCTCATTCGCACCTTCTTCGGCGTCAATAACATCAAGAATATACGGCGTCGTACCGCTTTGCGGGCGCAAAATGCATTCATCGCTGACTTCGTCTTTGCCTTTTTCGGCAGAAATCGCACGGATAATCATACCTGCGTCAACCTCAAATGGCTTCGTATATAAAATTCCCGTAACGGAATTAGGAACTGAGCCGTCAGTCGTATAATACACCGCTGCACCGCCGGCGGCAGATATAACCGCCATATTCCCAACAATTGAAATCTTCGGCATACCCGATTTTGTTTTTCGGTAAATTTCAACGCGGTATACCTCCTGTGCAACTTTATTCGATGCGGTAATTTTAAGATATACCGTATTTTTTCCCTCTTTCAGCGGGATAAGATTATCAGTAAACCGGTTCTTTGAGTATCTGCTCGGATAGAATCCGAACTCGGCGCCCGCATTTACGCTAACGGAAATACTGATACTTTCGGACTTATTCGGTGCAATTATTCCCGTAACCGTCTTATTTTCCGCGTCTATCCGCGCATTCGGGTCGCTTATGCCGAGAATACTGCAATCGTCCGTTATTTCCATTTCGGTTCGTACCGATTCCGTCACAGCCGTAATCGAGCCGTTGCCGTAAACCGCCTCAATTTCAAATTTCACATACGTATCCGGCTTTAGCCCCGTAACCAAAACCCTGTCCGCATTTTCCGAAACGGTAATATCGGTAAGCTGCGTTTTATTGCCGTTTTCAATCATATACACAATAAATCTTTCCGGTGTGTTAATTTTATCAAATGAAATCACCGCGTTGTTTCCGAAAACCTCGGAAACACGAACGTTGCCAAACGGGCGGCACACCTTATAGGTGAACGTCTGCGCAACAGATGTATCGTACCCTTCCGCCGCCGCAATTGCCGTCAAAATCATGTCGCTGTCAAAATCAATCGGCGAAGTATACAGCGCGCTTTCTTCGGTCGGTACCGAGCCGTCCGTCGTGTAATATATCCTCGCACCGTCAACATTCGCTGTTAATTCTATCATTTTCGTTTGCGGCAGATAAAATCCCGAAACTCTGTTTGACTCAACGGGTTTCAGCCGTTCACGTCTTGTGACGGTAATCCGATACACGCCGTATTCACCGTTTTCTGCCGAAACCTTTATATATGCAGTATTTTTTCCGCTTAGAAGTTTAATCTCCGCAGTTTCATTCTGCAGCTGCTCATCGGAATAAATTTTATATGACGCGCCCTCGCTGACCGTGCATATCGGCACAAATATATCCGTATCGGAAGATACACTGCCGAAGTCTATTGTATCGTCTTCAATAATTCCTTCGTGTGCAGATATGATTTTGTGTTCATCAAAAAGACGCTTTACATATACGATATATTCTTTGCTTTCGCCATGCTCTGCCGTCACAATAACAGAAATCCGATTTTCACCGTAATTCAGCGAAATTTCATTGTCCTCGAAACCGTTTACGGTGTATGTCGCTTTATCCGATACTTTAATATCGAGCACTATTTTATCCGTCCCGCATTCGCCGATTTTTACCGTTCCGTTTTCCGGTTCCGCACCGTTTACGGAAATCAGTTCGCACTGCGTTGAGAGATAACGCGCCTCAATGTCAAAATTTCCGTTTCTGATAAAATCATCGTTAATTTCAAATGGCTCAAAATATCCGATATATCCCTCTTTTTTCGGTACGTCCGGCACGGTATATCCGCGGTTTTCAACGGTAAATTGCTGTGTTGATATCGTTTTGCCGTCGGCAACAAATCTTAAAGTATATTTAATCGGCTCATAAACCGCATTTATTACAATGTCGGCATTGTGCAGACTGTATTCCGCCCAATAACCCGTGTAACCGAATTTTTCCTTAACAGCCGGCTCGTCCGCCAGCAGCTTATTGTCCGCAAAACGGACAATTTCCGGCACTCCGTCCGTTATAAATACGGCATTATATACCGGAATGTAAACGGGTTTTACGTCTGTATCGGACGTTATGTATGTTAAATCCCTATCCCATTCTTTGAAAATGTGACTTCTGTTTTTGCCCTCGACGTCCGCCAGCACAACTTCGTCCGGTATTTTTATGTCGGATATATCCGCTCCGCTGCCGCCGCTTACTGTCTTTTGTGCGACAATTTCACCGTTCACATCATAAAATGTCACGGTAAATTGCTGCATTGAAAGTGCGCCGCTGCGTGCCGCATTATAAAGTTTTTCCCGCGAGCCGTACTCACTGCGGGCAATATTTTCGTACAGACTGCTTTTCTGCTCGTCCGTGAGAGAATAGCCGTTATCTGCAAGATATTTCTCGACAATCGTCCCGCACACAAGCTCCGCGCCGTATGCACTGCTTGCGGCAGTAACGGTTTCCGCCGCATCATTCACCGTATCATATACCGAAAAACAGCTTTCATACGGACATTTTTGCAGTATTTTTTTATATATGAGCTGCTTTTTTGACTCACTGAGATAGTCATGCATTTTTTGAATATGTTCATCATCAAATATACCCATTGATTCCAGAATTTTGGCAACATCGTGCCAATTTCCACAATTATTCAGTCTGCCAAGCGCCGCTGCCAAATCATTTTTATCGCGTATTTTCGCGTATTGCGTTCTTCCGTCCGAAAAACGCACGTTATATTGACCCGAAACGATACCGTCTGGCGATTGGATTACCGCACCCTCATTGCACGCTGTCCTTACAAATGATATGTATTTTTCCTCCGTATCTGCATTTTCCCACACAGCAAATACCGAAACAACATCACTGAACAAGTTATCCTCAGTCGGCGTAATCTCAATTACGGAGACGTTATTTTCCCAATAGAATATGCACGCCGAATCATTTATCCGATATTCTTTTTGATATATATCGTCTATAGGTATATCGATTTCGGAATTTCCATTTATTTTATAAGCATAATTCCAGAATGTAAAATATACTTCCGAGTTTTGCGGAATTTTCACGGATACGGCATTTTTTTGAGCAGACGCGCAAATATCACTAACCGAAATAACCCGTCCGCCTTCGTCCGCAACATATAAATTTCCCGTCGGCATATACTCGGCATTATCCGTCGTTAGCCACACTTCCGCCGAACCGTCTGCAAATTCCGTATGTAAACTGCAGCTGTTAAATGCCGATACACTGTATCCCGCATTTTGCGCTGCCGCAAAAATTGCAGAATTTGCCGCACAATGCAGCATTGCCGGCTCATTTTCCCTTGAAAGCGGGGCGGAAAATGCGCTCAATACATCGGCATTATTGCTGTAAATCCAAATATTATGCAGATTTTCAAGCGAGCCAAAAGCATCGTTTTCTATACATTCAAGCGTTTTCGGCAGAGCAACATCGCTTAATTCACCGCTTTCAGCAAACGCTCCCGATGCAATTTTCGTAACAGGTGCGCCGCCCAATTCCTTGGGAATTGCGATACTGCTGTCAATCGTGCCGTCGGACTCAGGCGTAATTCCGGTTATTACCGCCTTGCCGTCCGCAATTTCATATTTCAGCCTTTGAAACAGCCGTGAATCAAGCCCGACTCCGCCGCCGCTACTGCTACCACCGCCGCTGCTGCCAGACGACGATTGTTGGTGTTCCAGATATGTCATTTTTATAAAACTGCAAAGATCCGCAAGTGTTTTAAATTCCTTCTTTGATACTGCCGAACATATCTCGTCTCTGTATTTACCGTCCGCCCAATATCGTTCACAGCCTATATACACCGCGTATTTTTGCAAAATTTCGCAGATTTTAGCATACTCATATGCCTTTGCAATTGCTGTCAGCAGCAGCTGCTCGCAAATACTTGCGCGCATATCGTCAATGTTTGTCTTTAATTCCGCAGAAGTGGCGGACAGATATTTTTCGCCGAAATCATTAAAAATCTCCCGCTGTTCATTTCCCGCACCGTCAAATAAATTATCGTACGGTTCTGCATCGGACGAATATCCGCCTGCATCGCTTATCTGCAGCGCGCCGATAATCGCATTTACTTCCTCAACGCTTGCACATTTGCTGTTCACCAGATACGGCGCAACACGTTTTGCGCCTATCTCGTTCAGCCGCGGAAAATATCCTCTGTCCGAAATCTCGTTAAGCATTTCAGAAACGGCGTCGCTGTTTCCGCCGTTCACCGCCTCAAACAGGCTATTAAGCTTATTAATATCATCGCTGTATTTCGCAAAAACAAAACATGAGTTATCATCACGCAGAATTTCATCAATTCCCCATGCCGATGTTTCATATTCATACACATCATTTGCGTTGATATAGCCTTCACGTATTGCCATGTATTCATCGCCGTTTCTGCCATACAGCCCCATATACCCAGACGACAGCGGTTTCATCTTTATTTTGATGATATCATCGGCTGTTCTGTATATCTTAAACAAACTGAAATCCCATACGTTGCTTTGGTTGGCATATAGCATTATCGACTCCTCCGAGCCGCCAATGCTGATGTAATACGGCGCGCCGTGCTGCGGATTTATAATCTCAATCTTACCGGTGCCGTCATATTCCGTTTTTAATGTGTATTCCATGATGATGTTGCGAAAATCGTGCTGTGTAACATTGATGAATCTGTTCGGTAAATCGCTTATGTTTAACCTGTCGTAATCGTTCTCCGCCCTTGCCTTTACAGTGTAAAAGTCTGGGATTTCGATGCGCCAAAATTCTGTTCCGCCCGCCGTGACGCAATACGTTCCCGGAGTCAAACCGCTGAGATTTGCAGAAATATCAACCTTTCCATCCGAATACAGCTGTCCCGTTATTCTGCCGCTTTCATCACCGCTCACAGCAATTACATTACCTTTATAATCTTCAAGCTGTGCGGCATTTTCATTCTCCTCATCATTAATCGGCGATATTTCGCCGGATATATGCACCTCGCCCCCTTCAAGCATAGACGCATTGACATCGGGCGGAAATTCGGTATCATTTTCCGCTGTGTACAAAGTGCTGTCATCGGTATTATAATTCATAATGACTTTATATTTTCCCGTTTCGCCGTCACCGATATTTCCGACGTAAAACGACTTGTTAATTGTCCCGTCACCCGTATAAAATACTGTGCCGTAAAGTTTTTCCGAGTTTTCATCATACAATGTCAGATATATGTCTGTTCCGCTTCCCGCCGTGCCGGTTACCGTCAGAATACCGTTTTTAATTTGCGTTTTTAGGTCGCTTACATTATATGTCGGCGAATGCCATTCTATCATACCGCATATACTGTCCGTTTCATATACATTTTCCGACGTGCTGACATAATATCTTCCGTTTATGCTATTGGGTATCATTTCATACTGTGAAAACTCACCCTCATTCATACCAAATGTCAGCTTTTCCGTAGTTCCTCCGTCAACGGGAATAAAATACAGCGACGCATAGCCATTTCTGTCGGAGCATCCATCAATTTTAATCTGCATCGCGGCAAGCTGCACTTTCATATTGCTCAGACAAACCGGATTTTTGTGTTCAATGGTGCCTATCTGTGCACCGTCCAAACATAAACTATAATTACCCTCCGGATAAGACGACATATCGATATCACGCGAAAAATGTTCATCCTGTTGTATATAGAAGTTATCCTCCCATATACAGGCCTCGGTTGAATCTTCTCGCAGGCTCAGGTTAACTTGCACACTATTATCATAGTCTGTTCCATTAACGCGGAGTGTCCGTTCTATTTCATCATAAAAATAATCTATCGAACTGTTTTTACCGTTCTCGTCAGCATCAAACGTACCGATAGTATATGTCCAATCACAATTCTTTGCCACTACTGTGATGTTTCCATTAAGCCAAAAAGGGCAAAAAATTGCATTTCTTCCGTTGTAATAAAAATCCACATATTCTGTAGCTGCTACTTCACTACCGCTATAAAACAGGATTTCACATTCCCACGGCATATCTTCGGCTCTTTCGCCGCAAACCATCCATCTGCCGAATTTCTTCTCTATTTTAAAATAATCCGACATTTTGTAGCAGTATTTATACGTTTCCCACAAAACTTTGCCGCTGTTTGCGTCCTCAAGGTATATTCTGTATTTTCCCGACGGAACAGAAAACGGCACCGTCATTGTTCCGCCTTGAATATTTATGGGGTCGCGTAATACACATTCACCGCTTTCCTCTGATTGAATACACAAATACGCCTCCCCGCTGCTGTCGTCAGTAAACTCAAATGTAATTCCGTCCTCATTTAAAGAATCACTTATAATATATACGACCGTCTCGCTCTCGGAATTATCCGTGTATGCTTCCTTATCAACCACTGCATATACGGGAATATTCAGCGTAATGAGCGCAAAAACAATCAGCACGCATATTTGTTTTAAATACCTGTTCATCTTTATATCCCCTCTCGTTGTTCTTTTAACATTATTTTATCATATGTTAATGTAAGAAATCAACCGTTTAGGTAAAATTTACCAAAAATATTAATGAAACATCGGCAATAACGTGCTGTTTTTCTGCATTCGGATATAAAAAGAGCAACTAATCCGTTAAGACTAATTGCTCCGATATAAGTATTTACAGTTTGCTATTTAACAGGTTTATGTAAGATTCCATATCAAATGGCATTAAATCCATTTTTGAATACGCTATTCGTGTCGGATGGTGAGGATGCCCGTATTTTGTTTTTGACAGACATACCCATTTGGCATTTGCAGCGTTAACAACCTTGTTTATTTCTATGAGTGATTGCAAAAAATAGTCCCTGTCAGTTATATGACCACCCCATGCGGCAACAACATTTTGACCGTTTTTAATAACACTCTTTGCGTATTCCAAGTTTATAAGTATCTCTTTTTCGCAATATGTTTTCATAAAATCATCACTTATTTTTGTTGCTCTGACAGGGCATAAATTAAGCATAATATATCCGTCATACCCGAATTTCCGAGAGATTTTTTCTATAACGGAAATAGTGTTGTCATTTTCATTTATTGTAGCCGTGCTCGGGTTTATGCCAAAAAACACAAGAGGATTGTCATTATATTTTCCTAAGATATATCTTGCAGAATCATCAGTATTTGTTTTGTATATCAAATTGTTATAAATTTCGGTTGTTTTCATTTATCATT
Organism: uncultured Clostridia bacterium; assembly: GCA_934487205.1. Taxonomy (GTDB): domain Bacteria; phylum Bacillota; class Clostridia; order UBA1381; family UBA1381; genus UBA1738. The sequence continues at coordinate 3,514 of CAKSRS010000027.1, read as the reverse complement.
TCCTCACTTATCACCGCACCACAATATTCACATCTTTGTCCCACTTTGCCTGTAAATGTATTCTTTGCACCGCAGCCCGTACAAATTATGATTTTTCCTATATTATCGGGTGAACAATTTGTTTTTTTGCTGTCAACAATTACATTGTTTGTTCTGTCTATATTAGCATCAATAATAATTTTTTTTGCCATCATAGTTTGAATAAGTTTTACGGTGTATTGGACATTCGCACTAATGTGTGTTGCTATGTTTGCAATATCACGTTCGCCTGCTAAAAAATCTTCCAATATGCTTTTCATTGCATTTTTCTGTTTAACTTGCATTATTACAAAAAAAGCAATCGCTGCAGTCAAAAGAACGGTAGAAAGACCTAGTATAGTTTTAGTAAATGGATTTTCGACCACTAAAAATATTGGAAAAGTAAATATAAGAGCAAGGGCACAGCCGCTTATGCCACCTACCCAACCGCTGTTGCCTGTTGCTTTTTCTAATCTTTCTCTTGCCAAATCATCAGCGCTTTTTTCTTTTATGTTTAATAATTTCTTAAAATCAACCATATGAAAACTTCCCCTTTCTTAAAATCCGCCACGTTTTGGCTTATTGTATTCACCATTTTCTTGTTTTTCCAAAGTTTTTTTATTACTCTTGTTTATGTATGTTGATGCAGTAATAATAAGCGTGCAGACGACGAACATCAAAGCATTTATCACGATTTGCAGAAATATAAACCCTTTAATATTATCTTCAAATATTTTTGAAATCACAACACTTATAATAACAGCAATCTGATATATTGCTGTTATGCCGCCGATTCCTGCGTTGTAATATAATGTGTCTTTATCTTTTTTTCTCCGCACCAATGATATTGTACTGAGCATAGACACCAATAAAGATAATTCCAAAAAACAAAGTGCTGAAATATTAATTGTGCTGTATTCAAAATCAAGCAAGAAAAAGCCCACAAGTATGACAATTACCAGCGTCAAAAAAATAATTAAACTTGTTCTAATCCCCTTATTCATTTTCGTCACCTTCAACCCTTCTTCCACATTCAGGACAGAATTTCAAGCCATCAGATAATTCTTTCCCACATACACATTTTTTTATGGTTGGCGTACCGCAATTATGGCAAAATTTTTCTTCATTAGTCAATGTTGCACCGCATTTGGCACAAACCTTTGCCATAAGCGCTCCGCAGGAACTGCAATACTTTGTGCCGTCTGGATTTAATGCTCCGCACTTAGGGCACGGAGTTTCTGTTCGTGCAACAGTGTCCTTTCCGCATTCGGGACAAAACTTAAAATCTACGCCGATTTGTTTTTTACAATGTGGACATTCTTTTGTTGGAACTGTATTTATATTACTTGCTGCATTTCCAAATGCTTGCCCCATATTTCCACCAATACCTAAACCCATGCCGAGCCCTATTCCTGCACCCATAAATTGTGCCGAATTTGAACTCTCGTTTTTCGCGGCACTCTCAATCGTGTCAAATGAACGTTCTTGCGTATAATTGTAACCGACAATATCCATTTCAGCTCTTTTTGCAAGTGCTTTTTTTAGTTTTGTAACGGCATCGTCATTTTCCGGAACACTGATATCGTTAACATAGAAATTAACAAGCTCTATGCCGAATTTATCAAATGTCGGGGCAATTCTTTCTTTCAGATTTTCAGAGATTTCGCTTATATATGCGTTTATTTCTAAAACGGAAATTCTTTTTTTTATCAGATAACCGGAAATGTCATCTTTTACCTTTGTTAGATATACTCCTCGAAAGTATTTGAGAATTTCTTCGGTTTGAAATGTGGGTAGTGTTCCGACCAATCTGTTCAAAAACATTTTTGTGTCCTTTATTTTTATTCCAAACTGTCCAAAGGCACGTATTGGAATAAAAACATTATATTTGGGGTCTTGCAGTTGAATTGGTGTGGGCGTTCCCCATTTTATATCCAAAGCATTGACTTTATTTACATACCACACCTCAGCCGTAAAAGGTGATTTGCCGCCGAACGGCAAATTTATAAGCTTGCTTAAAAGTGGAATATTTGCGGTGCTTAGCGTGTGTCTGCCCGGACCAAACAAATCCAAAGACTGTCCGCCTTTATATAAAACAGCTTCCTGTGTTTCATTTACTATTAATTGTGTCCACGTTCCTAATTCACAATTTGGATATTTCCAAGCAAACACATTCGGTGTACCGTCATATTTTACAACATCTATTAACGCCATAATCGCTCCTACTTTCATAAGTATATTTCGCCAAAAACATATAATAAGCTATATTCAAACTGCAATATTACAAACATTATACTGCACACCTTGATATAAAGGCTTATTCATTGTTTTATGACGATAAATTTTTGTGACTTATATGCTAAAAATTTTCAACCACACTATTGTCAAAAGGTGTACCTTTTGACAATGCCCCTCTTTAAGTCAAAAAAGAAATAAAAAGCAAAAAAAATTCGTCTATTTATACAAAATTCCTCAAAAACCATTGCTTTTTAAAATAATATATGCTATAATTTATAGGTAGTAAAATGACTGTCAAAAGGTACACCTTTTGACAGTCATTCTTTCTTTATCCGATATTCACGAAGTCTGCGATAAAAGGTAGATTCACTTATTTCGCATATTTTAAGGATTTCGCTGAGTGTAATTTTCTTCTTTTCCCACTCATTTATGAGTGATATAAAATCCGGCGGCAGTCCCTTTTCCGGTCTGCCGAAACGCACGCCCTTTGCTTTTGCGGCGGCTATTCCCTGCCGCTGTCTTTTTCTTATATTTTCTCTCTCGTTCTGCGCCACGAAAGACAATATCTGAAGTACCAAATCCGCTATAAATGTTCCCATTAAATCCTTGCCCTGCCTTGTGTCCAAAAGCGGCATATCCATAACGCATATATCCGCGCCGATTTCCTTTGTCAGCACCCGCCATTGATTTTGAATTTCCTCATAGTTTCGCCCCAGACGGTCAATTGAGAGGATATAGAGCAAATCTCCGCTTTTCAGCTTTTTTATTAGTTTTTTATACGCCGGTCGGTTAAAATCTTGTCCCGATAACTTGTCGATGTATATATTTTTTTCTGCAATATTCTGTTTGCCGAGTGCAAGCATTTGTCTGTCCTCGTTTTGGTCCGTGCTTGATACCCTCACATATCCGTATATTTCCATAACTAAACCTCCATCGTTTTACCATAAAATAATCATAACAACCGCTCGGCTTTTACACTGTTTTCACACAGAATTGCTCTGATAAAATTCATTATACACCATTCACCCGCAAATTTCCCAAAAGAAAAAGACAACCCGCACAGGTTGCCTTAAAGCATATTTATGATTGTTTGAAAATACTTCTAAAAATACGCCGGCAAATCGGACCGACCAAAAAATATCTGCAGCGGCAGCAGAGCCATAACAAAATTTATCACCACTGTTTGCAGCCATTTGGTATTGAAGTCACGGAGCCGATTACTGCAGAAGTCAGCACTACAACGACAGCCGATAATATT
>CAKSRS010000026.1 GCA_934487205.1 uncultured Clostridia bacterium | reverse complement strand
TTTACCGCTCGGAAACAGGCAGACGCCTGCTGTCGGCAGACAAAGTCATGCGCGAGCAAACTTTTGAGGTATCCGTGCCCGCCGCATACCTTTTTCCCGATGCACCGCAAGATGAGGAAATTCTCCTTCAGGGTATTATAGACTGCTGGTTTTCGGAAGATGGCGGCATTGTATTATTGGATTACAAAACCGACTCCTTCACCGATATTGAGGAGATCCGCCAAAAATATACACGCCAGCTTGAACTTTATGCCTATGCTTTAGAAAAAATAACTAAAAAAACTGTGAAATGTAAACTTATCTATTTATTTTTTGATAATTCTGTGTTATACTTGATGTAGAAATTTGTCTTAAGGAGGACTTTTATGCCGAATAATCAACATTTGCAAACAGTCGGTGATGAAACAAACACACATCATCACCATCACCACCATCATCACAGCTCATCGGGCGAACACCGCACCTCCGGGCATCATCACAGATACCACAAAAGCAGCCGACATTCGGGCAGCAGCGGACTCTCGCTTAAAGAGCGCATCCTGCGTGCCTTGCCGTCCGGAAGGATTTCATCCCGCGGCAAGCTGTCTAAAATTGCAAACTCGCAGAGAAACCAAAAGCGCAGCCGTTACGTCGTTTTATCAAGCCGCGTACTGTTCTGCACAATAGTTGTAGGCATTGTTGCAACGGTTATATACTATATAAATTTATCCGACGAAGACCCTACGCAGCAAATGGCATCATACACGCCGTCGGAAACTTCTCAGCTTAAAACTCAGGTTACACAGCTGCAAAACGAAGTGGAACGCCTGACAGCTGAGCTTGAAAAGTACAAGGCATTGTACGGCGAACTTAAAGAAGAACAATAAAAAACGGGCAGAATCTCACAACACTTCCCCGTCGGCAAAAGCCGACCGTTTTGGGTTGTTTTGCGGATTCTGTCCGTTTTTGCTATTCTTTCCGAAATCTTTCCGGGATATCCTCCCGCCGCATGGTTTTATGCACACTGCACGTTCCGGCTTTTTTCGCCGTCTCGTAATACCAATGCTTGTAATCAAGCGTGGCAAGTGTGCTTTTCATCTGCTCCATCTGCGCAAGCACCGCGTCACGCTGTCTGTCAATCAATTCGAGCCTTTGCTCTATCGTGGAATCGCCCTCCATGCACCAATCCACGAATTTTTTTATCTCCTTTATCGGCATGCCCGTTTTTTTAAGACATTCGATTATCCTCAGCCACTCCATATCGGTTTCCTTGAACATGCGTATTCCGCCGCCGCTGCGTTCCACAAACGGGAGCAATCCTTCTTTATCATAGTATCTGAGCGTTGACGGCGCAACACCTATTTTCTTCGCCATTTCTCCGACTGTGTACAGCATTTTTCGGTCTCCTTTAAATTTTTTTATATTTTAAAAAAAAACTCTTGACTTAAAGTGTACTTTAAGTGATACAATATAAATGAACTTGCAGAAGTATTATAACATCTAACGTTAGAAATGTCAATAAGGAGGCAGAAATCATGGTAAAACAAACGGCAGGCAGAGACAGCCTCGGCAAATTTGCGCCGAAATTTGCTGAGCTTAATGACGACGTGCTTTTCGGAGAGGTATGGGCGCGCGAGGATAAATTATCACTTAAAATGCGCTCAATCCTGACAATAAGCGCACTTGTCAGCAAAGGCATGGTCGACAGTTCCTTTGAATATCACGCAAAGACGGCACGCGCAAACGGCGTGACAAAGCAGGAAATGGCGGAAATTCTGACGCATCTTGCATTTTATGCCGGCTGGCCCAACGCATGGGCGGCGTTCCTGATAGTGAAAAATGTTTACGAAGGCGAGGACGGCGCGGATATGCACGGCGGAATTTTCGGCATAGGCAATCCGAATGACGCGTATGCAAAATACTTTATCGGTAAAAGCTATTTAAAGCCGCTTACCGACCCGCAAAAGACGGTTTTCGCTGCAAATGTGACATTTGAACCCGGCTGCCGCAACAACTGGCATATTCATCATGCGTCAAAAGGCGGCGGACAACTGCTTTTCTGCACCGACGGCGAAGGCTGGTACTGCGAGGAAGGCAAAGAACCGCAAAGTCTGCACACCGGCGATGTTGTAACAATCCCGGCAGGCGTCAAGCACTGGCACGGCGCAAAAGCGGACAGCTGGTTCTCACACATCGCAATAGAGTGCCCCGGTGAGGACACCTCCAACGAATGGCTTGAACCGGTAAATGATGAACACTACCCCAAAAACTGATTTTATGCCGCAGATACGGCGGAAAGGATAATTATTATGAAATTTGATTTTATCTACTACAATCCCACAAAAATCCACTTCGGCAAAAATTCGCTGAGCAGCCTTTCGGGCGAGCTCTCCGCGTACGGAAAAACGGTTTTGCTGATGTACGGAAAGGGTTCCGTAAAGAAAAGCGGATTATATGACAAAGTTGTTGATATTCTGAAAGATTGCGGCAAAAACATCGTGGAGCTTGCCGGAATTAAGTCAAACCCGTCCTATTCGCAGCTGCTTGAAGGCGCACGGCTGGTACGCGAAAATAACGTTAACCTGATTTTGGCTGTCGGCGGCGGCTCGGTTATTGATTGCGCAAAGGCAATCTCCGTATCGGCATACTGCGACGGCGACCCATGGCAAAAATACTGGATTGATTTCGCCGATGTTGACAATAAAATTGTTCCCGTCGGCTCAATTCTGACAATGGCGGGCACAGGCTCGGAAATGAACGGCGGCTCGGTTATCACAAACGAAGAAAAAATGCTGAAAAACGGCAGAGTTTTCCCCGCAAATGTGAACCCGAAATTTTCAATATTAAACCCCGAATACACCTTCACCGTGCCTGTATATCAAATGTCGAGCGGCATTTTTGATACTATGTCGCACCTCATGGAACAGTATTTTTCAGGCACCGATGACAACACCTCGGATTATATCCTGGAAGGCGTTATGCGCTCGCTTATCCACAGCACAAAAATCGCCGTTAAAAATCCGCAGGACTATGAGGCGCGCAGCAATATTATGTGGTGCGCAACAATAGGTCTTAACACAATTACCGGACTTTCCAAAGAGCAGGACTGGGAAGTGCATATGATTGAACATCAGCTCGGCGCATACACTGACTGTGCGCACGGCGCCGGTCTTGCCGCAATTTCCGTTCCGTATTACAAATACATCTGCTCATACGGAACAGATAAATTTGTACGTTTTGCAAAAAATGTATGGGGCATAAACACCGACGGCATGAGCAAAGATGATGCGGCGGCTGCCGGCATAGATGAGCTGCGCAAATTCATCACAGAGCTAGGCTTGCCACTTACCATCCGTGAACTCGGCGCAACCGAAGAAATGCTGCCGCTTATTGCAAACTCGACGATTCTCGGCGGCGGTTACAAGCAGATGGCTGCCGACGATATCCTGAAAGTTTTAAAAGAGTGTTATTGATTTCTGCGCAAAAGGGACTGCAAAATGCAGCCCCTTTTGTATAATATAAAATAATCTGATACGCGGGTACTTCAAAATTTGATATCTGTCCGCCCCGTGCATTTTAACCGCGTCATTTCATATAATTGAGCGAATTTTTCCGCACTTTCGGCAAAGTCCGATATCGGCTCTCCCACCGCTGAATCCGCCTCCTCATGCGTCAGTTGTAATTCATTCCCCGATACGTTATATTCTATTATGCCGACGTTTTCGATTAATGCAAAAAGCAAATACGCCTGTTTTTTCAACACCTCCGCATCAAAATTTTCGGAAGTAAGATAAATCGTCAATCCGTACGGTTCATTATCCGTTTTCAGCTTCATAATGCCCTTCGCCGCGGCCGAGTACCATTCGGGCATGGTGAGCCTTATCAAATTACCGACACCCGACGCATCACCCACATAATTTATTCGGCTGTCATACAAATTCTGCACGGCACTCTTTTTAGCCGGCACGGGATTTGCCGCACATGCGCATACAACCGCCGTGCATAATGCAGCGGATATAATTCTCGCGTATTTCTTCGGCTCACGGTATTTCAGCGCATTCTTTACCCGCGATTTTACACCGGTTTCGCCGAAATACAGCGGATACGGGCAGCGTTTTTTGTTGCCATAGCCAGCAGCGCCGAGGAATATTCCGTCCCGTTTCGTTTTTTCAGCACCGTTTCATCGCAGCTCATTTCCATATCCTTATTCATAAGATGAAACGCAATATAACACAGCGGGTTAAACCAATGCACCGCCAAAATCATGTACGCAGCCACTTTAATTACATTATCATGCCGACGCAAATGACATTTTTCATGCTCGATAACGCAGTCATATTCATCATCGCTCATGCCGAACGGAATATAAATCCGCGGCTTATATATTCCGAAAACAAACGGTGACGGTATCTTGCCGCTTTCATATATATTATCGGTTTTTTTCACGGCGTCCCTAAGGCGCGCGCGCAGCATTATGTATGACACGGCGCTGTACAGCAATATCGCAAAAAGTCCTATAAGTCGAATATTGGTACAGAGAAAAATTATTATCTGCATGGGATTTACGCTCGCAAATTCATTGGCGGGCGGCAACGATACATTTACCGCTTTGTCAATACTCTCAATGCCGACAGAAACCTCCGGCGTTTTCATTAAACCGATATTCGGCGGAATTTTGCACGGTCTTACGCTGAAACTGAATATACTGAATATTGAGCTGAACGCCGACCCGAATATTAATCGGAAACCGCACACCGCCCACAGCGCATATGAATACCGTTTCGGCATTTTTTTAAGCAGCAGCCGCACCGCGATTACCGCAAGAATTACGTAGCAGCCCGTTATGCTCATTTCAGCAATCTTTATAAATATTTTTTCAGCCATTACCGCACCTCCTATGACTGTCAATCAGTTTTTTCAGTTTTTCCGCCTCTTTTTCCGATATGGTTTTTCCGCCTAAAAACGCCGCCAAAAATCCGGGCAATGAACCCGAAAACGTATTTTCCATAAATTGCTCGCTCCGAAAAGCTTGCAGCTGTTCGCGCGCCATAATTGATTGCACACAGGAGTTTTCATTCCGCACCAATCCCTTTTCCGACAGTTTTTTTAGCGTCGTATATGTCGTCAATTTTTTCCAGCCGAGCTTTTCCGCACATAATTCTACCAGTTTACGCGACGAAAGCGGTTCATTATCCCAAATAATATTCATAAATCTATATTCCGTCTCGCCTATTTTATAATTTTCCATCGCTTTGCTCCCTTTAATCATTTTGGTCTATCGTAACCAACCAAATACGGTCTATCATAATAGACCAAAATTGTCAAGTATTTTTTTGAAAAAAAGGAAACTGCAGCAAAACTAATTTTGCTGCAGTCCCTTAATATAGGAAATAACAATAATATGAAGATATCATAAATTAAATCTGGTAGGTTTTAATAATGCCTTCCGCGACCTCACGCTTGGATTGCCGGGTGTCCATAGATTGTTTTTCAATCATGCGGTGCGCCTCGCTTTCGGTCATTTTCATATTCTGAATAAGAATCCATTTTGCATGATTTACTATGCGAATTTCCTCCATTCTTTCCTCAAGCGTCGCATTCTTTTTTTCCATACGCTTTAAGCGCTCCTGCATGGCGTACAAATTTTTCAAAATCTGATGAATTACGCCGCTTGACGTCGGTTTTGATAAGGTAAATATTCCGTAATCAATCACCTTATCGGTAACTTCCTCATACAAATCCGCTTTTACAAACAGCAGCACGCCGCTTGTTGAAGTTTCCGCCGTGTCTATCGCCAGTCTTGTGCCGAAAGCGTCGGTACATGGCGTGTTTACAAGCAATATATCGAAATTGCGGTTTGCCAATATCCGCCGTGCTTCGCCCACGGTTTTTACCTCTTTGACAGGTCCGAACTCATTTTCCGGCAAAAGCGGAATTATTGTCTCATTAAATTTTGCGGAAGATGACACAATTAAAACGCTGTAAGTATAATCTTTAAAAAGCATAGCCGCTCCCCCTCAAAGTTACTTGCAGTAGTTTCTTGTTACCGCTTCCGGCATTACATTTTTCACAAATTCGCTCTTTTGTGCGCATGCCTTGGCATCTTTGAGATTATTGGGGATTTTTGCGTATTTTGCTTGTTCATCTGGCGCAAGCGCAAGTACATTGATATTTTCAGCCTGCGGCGGAAGTTCCTCCTTTTTTATTCCGTCAATCATCGCGTATATAAGCAGTGCATATGCAATATACGGGTTCGCCAAAGGGTCGGGGGAGCGCAGTTCTATCCTTTTGCACTCGCCTTCCGCCGCCGGTACTCTGATCAGCTGCGAGCGGTTTTCCGGCGACCATGTTATAAACTTCGGCGCCTTATCCTTTCCCAATCGTTCATAGGAATTTTCCATCGGATTGAAAAACACCGTCATATCGGAAATTCTGTTCATTATTCCCGCAATCGCATACGGCAGCAAGTCGCGCCCGTCATTCATCTTTGCGACCGACATATTAATATGAAAACTGTTGCCCGGTTTATCCGCAACAGGCTTTGGCATAAAGCTTGCATACAAGCCGTTGCGCGCGGCAACCGTTTTTACAACCCATACAAATGTCACCGCATTATCCGCCGCGGTAAGCGCGTCGGAAAAGCGGAAGTTAATTTCGTTTTGTCCCGGGCCTTCTTCATGATGTGAGCTCTGCGGTTTTATTCCCATCTGTTCAAGAGTCAGACAGATTTCGCGGCGGATATTTTCGCCCTTATCCGCCGGCGCAATATCCATATATGCTGCATTGTCATACGGAATATCGGTCGGCTCGCCGTTTTCGTCCGTTTTGAAAAGATAAAATTCAAGCTCCGAACCGAATGTAAAAACATATCCATCATTAAATGCCGTTTTTACCGCATCTTTGAGTATTTTCCGCGAGTCGGCGTCAAACGGACGTCTGTCGGGATAAGTGACAGAACAAAACATGCGTACAACCCTCCCGTGTGAAGGCCGCCACGGCAATACCGACAGCGTCGCGGGGTCGGGGAACAGCAAAAGGTCGGAATACACCTCACCGCCAAATCCCTCAACAGCCGATGCGTCAATACTTATGCCGTTTTCAAACGCGCGTTCCAGCTCGTCCGGCATAATTGAAATATTTCTCTGATTACCGAATACGTCGCAAAAAGCAAGACGGATAAACTTTACGTCCTCCTCGTTGACGTACTGCATTACTTCTTTTTTTGTGTAAACCACAGCCTTCACCTGCACTTTCATTAATTTGCAACATACATTTGCTTGAAAGGATTTTTTGTATCGGGAAGAACTACCGTAAAGTCTGTATCAATCACCTTACCGAAGTCAAATCCGAATTTATCACAGAAGGTTTCAATAATACCGCGGATTTCGTTTTTTTCTTCATCGGACGCAAGGTGAGTCGTCACCTGTTTGGGGAACTTTATCCCCTCGCACTTGCCGCGGAGAAACATTTTTCCGCCATGCATTCCGGTGCACGGGAAATTACCTACAATTTTCCTGTCGGAGTCAAGCCCCAACACGATAATTGTACCGCCCGCCTGATATTCGCCCAGAAAACTGCCCGCACAGCCGCCGATTACAAGAGTCGGGTGCTTTTCCTTATACGCTTTCATATGTATTCCGGCGCGGTAACCCGCATTGCCTTTTACGAAAATCTGTCCGCCGCGCATTGCATATCCCGCCGCGTCACCGATGTTTCCGTGAATAAATATGCTGCCGTCATTCATGGTATCGCCGACGGCGTCCTGCGCATTACCGAACACCGATATCTCCGCACCGTTTAAATATGCGCCCAGGGCGTTTCCGGGGATTCCGTGAATATTCAGCTTTTTTCCGCTCATTCCCGCGGCGATAAACCGCTGACCTATGCAAGATGTCAAATCAATGTCCTCAGCCGCATTTCTTATCCTTTCGTTAAGTTCTTTGAACTCTATTCCTGTTGCATCTATTAACATTATACCACACCTCCCAGAGTTTTTCCACGGTATTCGCAAGAAAATGGTAAAAGTGACGGATTTTTTTTGATTAAATCAAAATCTATCGTATCCAGCGGCGTTTTATTCCTTATTAAAGAGGTATAAATGCCCGCTCTGTCAACATTGCCGAGAATTATAAATCCGACAAGTCGATTATCCCGCACATACAGCTTTTTAATGCCGTCATCTGTCTTTTCCTCATATAATTCGCCGTCATAGCTGCCCGCCGTCATCATATGATAACTGAAAAATCCTATTGAATTCATCGGAATTTGATTATCAAACCGATTTTCCGCGCCCGCCATGTTACAGCCGGCGCAATATCCGCCCATGTACGCATTGGGCAAAATCGCCATAACTTTTTTCGTTCCGCTTGAACTGTCCTCCGCTTCGGTTATATCACCGGCGGCATAAATATCCGCGACGGACGTTTCCATTTTACCATTCACCAAAACTCCGCGGTTTATATTTGCGCCGCTCTCCTTTAAAAGTGCAAGGTTGGGGCGCACGCCGACAGCCGTTACAAGCACGTCAAACTCCACCGTCTTGCCGCTTTTCATTTTTGCGGTATTTTTATCAAAACTCTCCGCCGTATCCGCAAGCATAAGCTCTATACCGTTTTGCGTGAGTTTTTCCGCCACGATTTCCGCACATTCGCCGTCGAGAATACTCGATAAAACCCTGTCCGCCAAATCGCATACGGTTATTTTTTTAACCCTGCCGCAAAGTCCCTCCGCGCATTTGAGTCCGATAAGTCCGGCGCCGATAATCAGCACGCGTGAATTTTCATCAATCATCTCCTCAAGCGCAAGCGCGTCTTTTTCCGTCATGAAGGACGTCTTTTTTTCCACCGTATCAAGTCCTGCTATCGGCGGTACAAACGGCGATGAACCCGTGGCGACCAAAAGCTTATCATACGAAAGATGTTCGCCGTCCGAGAGTATTACCGTCTTTCCTTCCGTTTTTTCCGCAGTTACACCCAATTTAACCGTGATTTTATTATCGGCATAAAAATCCTCGCCGCGATACTTCATTTTTTCCATCGTTGTTTTATTTTCAAGATAGTAGGAAATCAGCGGTCTTGCATATGGCAGAACATCTTCTCCGCAGACAAGCGTAATCTCGCCGTCCGCATCATTCGCACGTATGCCGTCTATACAGCCGAGCGACGCAATCCCGCCGCCGACAATTACATATTTTTTCATCTTACTCCTCCTCACCGGCGCTTTGAATTTATCTTTCTTCAAAACAAATTGCATTATTCGGACAGCCACACACACATGCCGGCTCTCCGCAGGCATTATCCGTACACAGCTCACATTTGATGACCGCCTTGTTCTCGTTCTGCACAAGCGCACCGTAAGGACAGACGAGCACACATGTAAGACAGCCGATGCACTTGTCCTTATCAATTTTTACAACGCCGTCCTTTTTGGAAAGTGCGCCGGAAATACATGATTTCACGCACAGCGCATCGTCACAATGCCGGCACGAAACCGCATACATAATTTTTCCGTCATCTTCCACCCGTATCTTTGGGTAAATATTTTTATCTTTAAGCGCCAGAGCCATATTCTTCTCACCCGTCGCCGCAAAAGCACAGTTATATTCGCAAAGATGACAGCCCAGACACCATTTTTCATTAACATATATCTTTTTCATTCTCCCGCGTGTGAGATACCCAATATCTCAAGCTCCTTTCCGTTTAATCCTACGCCGCGCAGCATCAGGCGGTTGCCTTTCAGCGCCTCAATCGAGTTAATTCCCATTCCGCCCATCAGCTCTTTAATTTCGTGTTTCCACGCTGTCATGAGATTTACAAGGCGCTTATAGCCGATATCGGGATTAAGTCTTTTAACCAATTCCGGACGCTGCGTCGCGATACCCCAGTTACACTTGCCGCTTTGGCACGTACGGCACAAGTGGCAGCCAAGCGCGAGCAGCGCCGCTGTCGCAACATAGCATGCGTCCGCGCCGAGCGCTATGGCTTTTACCACGTCCGACGCACTTCTTATACTTCCGCCAACTACAAGCGAGACATTGTTTCTTATTCCCTCGTCTCTCAGGCGCTTATCCACGCTTGCAAGCGCAAGCTCAATCGGAATACCAACGTTATCGCGTATTCTGGTAGGCGCCGCGCCCGTTCCGCCGCGGAAACCGTCAATCGCTATGATATCCGCACCGCTGCGCGCAATTCCGCTTGCAATCGCCGCAATATTATGCACAGCCGCAACCTTTACGATTATCGGTTTTTTATATTCCGTCGCCTCTTTTAGTGAGTACACCAGCTGACGCAAATCCTCAATTGAATATATATCATGATGCGGTGCGGGCGAAATTGCGTCCGAACCTTCGGGAATCATTCGTGTTCTTGACACATCGCCGACAATTTTTGCGCCCGGCAGATGTCCACCGATGCCCGGCTTTGCACCTTGTCCCATCTTTATTTCAACTGCCGCGCCCGCCTCGAGATAATCTTTATACACGCCGAAACGTCCCGACGCAACCTGTACGATGGTGTTTTCGCCGTATACATAAAAATCCTCATGCAGTCCGCCTTCGCCCGTGTTATAATAAATTCCGAGCTCCTCTGCCGCACGCGCAAGCGATTCATGCGCATTATAGCTGATTGAACCGTAACTCATTGCCGAAAACATCACCGGCATCGAAAGTTCAAGCTGCGGCGGTGTTTCGGGAATTATATCCCCGTTTTCGTCCCGCTTTATTTTGTCCGGCTTTTTACCCAGGAAAACTTTTGTTTCCATAGGCTCGCGCAGCGGGTCGATTGAAGGATTGGTAACCTGCGACGCATTTATCAGAATTTTGTCCCAGTAAACCGGCAGCGGATTGGGATTTCCCATTGATGAAAGCAGCACGCCGCCGCTCCCCGCCTGTTTATAAACCTCCTTGATTGTATCGTCTGACCAGTTTGCATTTTCGCGGAAACGGCAGTCGCTTTTTACGATTTTCAATGCTCTTGTAGGGCAAAGCGATACGCAGCGCTGGCAATTTACACATTTTGCCTCGTCGCTTATCATTACGTTTCCCTTTTCGTTAAAACTATGCACCTCGTTTGAACACTGTCTTTCGCACACGCGGCATTTTATGCATCTGTTTTCGTTTCTGACAACCTCAAATTCGGGGTATATATAATTTATTCCCATTAAAATGCACCCTCTTTCACTCTCACGATAACCGGCTCGCCTCCGGCGGGTGAATAAATCTTCTTTACGTCCGGCTCCATTGTACGTATCGCCGCTTCTTCGCTTGCAATATAGACTTTATCGTCCTTTTCGCCGACAACCATGCTGCGCAGTTTCAGTCGGTCATTAAGCGCCATAAGTCCGCCGTTAAATCCGAGTATAATCGAGAACGGACCCGTTATCAAAAGACTTCCGTAAATACAGCGCAGATACTTTAAAACTTCCCGTTCCTTTTCGTCACGCTCGGCTATCGTGCTCCAGAACGGCGCGGCTATTACCGACGCAGTTTCTTCAAGCGAAAGTCCCTGTTTTCTTATCAGATAATCCGCAATATATGTGATAACTTCGGTATCGGTTTGCAGCGTGCATTTGTAACCGAACATTTCTATAAATCTGCGGTTCGCGTCGTATGATGAGATTTCGCCGTTATGCACGATTGTATAATCGAGCAAGCCAAACGGGTGCGCGCCGCCCCACCAACCCGGCGTATTTGTCGGATATCTGCCGTGCGCCGTCCATAAATAGCCTTCATATTCTTCCAATCTGTAAAATTCGCCGACGTCCTCCGGATAACCGACCGCTTTGAACGCGCCCATATTTTTCCCGCTGGAAAAAACATACGCACCCTCAATTTCCGTATTAATCTTCATTACAATTTTCGCGGTATATTCCTTTTCGTCAAGCTGCAGACTCGCCAAAACCGATGACAGCGGATTAACGAAATATCTCCATATGAGCGGCTCATTCGTGATTTTTTTATGTTTGCGCGTCGGAATGTTTTCCGAACGCACAATTTCAAAACTGTCTTTTAAGAATTGCTCGCACGTGTTGCGCGCAATATTATCATTATAGAATATATGTAGAGCATAAAAATCCTTGTACTCGGGATAAATACCGTACGCGGCAAAGCCGCCGCCCAATCCGTTTGAGCGGTCATGCATGGGGCGCATGCTGTCGATTATTTTTGTACCGTTCATTTTGTTGCCGTCACGGGATATTACAGCCGAAATTGCACAGCCGGACGGTATTCTGATTTGTCCTTCCAAAGGTAACATAATGCATCTGCCTTTCATAAAATTATTGTCGGCGTTATTTTACCGAAAAAAAAGAAGATGTCGGCTTTTTCGGACATTATAGCCCAAAAAAAGCAAACATCTTCGTTTACATAAATGTATTATAGCACATTTATTTTTGTTTGTCAACAAAATTTTGCAAATTTTTACAAACCTGCTCTATGACAGTATTGCTTTGTCGCTTGCAAATTCGTCTCCGCTCGCCTTTGTGAACATTTCAAGAAGGTTTGTAACCGTAAGTTTCTTCTTTTCCTCGCCGGAAATATCGAGTATTACCCTTCCTTCATGCAGCATAATAAGTCGGTTTCCGTAATTTATCGCATCACGCATGTTATGCGTAATCATAAGGGTTGTAAGCTTGTGCTCCGTCACAAGACACTGCGTCAGTTCCATTACCTTTGCCGCCGTTTTCGGGTCGAGAGCAGCCGTGTGCTCGTCCAAAAGCAGCAGTTTCGGTTTCTGCAAGGTCGCCATCAAGAGCGTCAGCGCCTGGCGCTGTCCGCCCGAAAGCGTTCCCACTTTTGCCGACAGGCGCGTTTCCAGTCCCAAATCAAGCTCGCCCAATTTCTTTTTATATTCCTCACGCTCGCTCGCTTTAATCCCCGCGCGCAGCGTACGGCGTTTTCCGCGGCGGACGGCAAGCGCAAGATTTTCCTCAATCTGCATGCCCGTTGCCGTTCCCATCATCGGATCCTGATACACTCTGCCCAGATATTTTGCGCGCTTGTATTCCGGCAGCGACGTTACATCTATTCCGTCAAGAATAATTTCGCCCGAATCGGGAAGCCATGTTCCGCAAATCGCGTTCTGCATTGTACTTTTCCCCGCGCCGTTTCCGCCGATTACGGTGACGAAATCGCCGTCATTAAGTGTAAGCGACAGATTATTAAGAGCAACCTTTTCATCAATTGTGCCTTTATTAAATGTTTTGGTTACATTGCGTATTTCAAGCATTGTTCGCACCTCCCTTTGCAGGTTTTGCCGATGCGGATATTTTCTTTTTGATATACGGTATTCCGAGGAACGCCGCAACAACTATCGCCGAGAACATTTTAAGCATATCGGTGTCAAATCCGGCAAATATTATCGTTTGATATACGATGTAGTAAATCACCGCACCGATAACAACGCCTGTAAGACGTACCGCAAAATTCGTTGAAATTTTGCTCACGACTGCCTCGCCGATTACAACCGCCGCAAGACCGATTACAACCGCACCTCTGCCCATGTTTATATCGGTGTATCCCTGATACTGGCAAAGCAGTGCTCCCGAAAGCGCAACAATTCCGTTTGAAAGCGCAAGACCGATAATTTTCATAAGGCTTGTGTTAATACCCTGAGCGCGGCTCATAATCTTATTGCAGCCGGTAGCGCGGATTGCGCAGCCGATTTCCGTCCCGAAAAACAGGTACAAAAGCGCAATCACCGCAACAACAACTATCGCCAGCACGATTATCGCCGACGGAATATTCATCTGCGAAAGCAAAACGGGGTTATCCCGCGCAGAAAGCGCCTGATTTGCTTTTCCGAGAATTTTCAGATTTGCCGACCACAGCACCATCTGCGACAAAATTCCCGCAAGAATTGCCGGTATACCGAGAAGAATATGCAAAAGTCCCGTCAGCGTGCCGGCAAGTATGCCCGCAAGCAGCGCAAGCAAAATTGCAAGATACGGATTGCAGTCCGACATCATAAGCATCGTGCAGACCGCCGCACCGGTACAGATAGTTCCGTCAACCGTCAAGTCGGCAATGTCCAAAATTCTGAATGTTATATACACGCCGACCGCCATAACGCCCCAGATTAATCCCTGGGCAACGGCTCCCGGCATTGCTCCCAATAATTCTACCACTTATTTCACCCGCACTTCCTTTTATTTAAGCGCCTTATAGCCTTCCGGCGGCGTAATTCCGAGTTCTTCACAGATTGTCGGATTGTACATCTTTTCCGCGTCCGCATACTCTATCGGCATTTCGGCAACTTTTGACTCACCCGTCAGAATTTTTGCCGCCATTTCGCCCGTTTTATATCCAAGGTCATGATAATCTATCGAAAGAGTCGCCACACCGCAGCCGGCACAGATACCCTGTTCGCCCGATATAACCGGAGTTTTGCTTGCTCTTACGATATTTCCGATTGTTTCAACGCATGATGCGGCCGTATTATCGGTCGGGATATACAAAACATCGCTGTCCGACGCAGCCTTTGTCGTAACTGCCGAAATATCATTCGAGTCCGAGAACGAGAAACGTGTGCATGTAATTCCCTTTGCCGAAAGATTTTCTTCTATTTTCTTAACCTGGTATTCCGAGTTGGGTTCTGCCGAGCAGTACAAAAGTCCTACCTTTTTCGCGTCCGGGAATAATTCCGTAATCATGTCCGCCTGCTGATCAAGCGGCGCCAAGTCCGACGTACCCGATACGTTGCCGCCTACCGTTCCGTTGAAATTATCAATATTCAGCGCAACACCGTATTCCGTAACCGATGTTCCCAAAATCGGGATTGTTGACGTTGCGTTGTATGCCGCCTGCAGCGCCGGTGTAGCGTTTGCCATAATCAGGTCAACCTTTTTCGATACAAATGAGTTTACTATCGTACTGCACATTGCGCTGTCATTTGATGCATTCTGCACATCAAACTCAACCTTATCTTCGCCCAGTTTTTCCTTGAGCGCGTCCTGGAAACCTTGTGTTGCCGCGTCCAGCGCCTCGTGCTGTGCCAGCTGGCATATACCTACTTTATAAACTTCCTTTTTCCCTCCGCATGATGCAAGCGGCATACACATTGCCGCCGCCGTTACCGCCGCAATGATTGTACGTAATTTTTTCATTTTTAATTCCTCCGTTTTTTAAGCTTTTCGTTATCATTTCCGCCAAACAGAACCTTCTGTCCTCCCTTCCCGCAAAAGCAATCGGGTACGGCCACAAGTTCGTACGGCTGATAACAAAAGACCGTATGGACTTGTGATCCATACGGTAATTACTCGCTTAAGCTTTTTTCAGAAATTCAAACACGCTTTCGGCATAAATCCGTTTTTTGCATCACAAATCGCTCTTACTTTGTTAAAATAAAAGTAAAAGTAATAATACGCATATGCAAAACCAAAACGTCTCTTTGCCATCGTCATGTTTCTCCATTCCGAAATTTTCATTTGTCAACAATTTTTTCATCGTTCGACCCAGCTTTTAATTTTTTTTAATTATTTTTCGAAAATTCTTTCCTATTTAATGCGTAATTTTTCTCCCCCGAAAAAATAAAAATAAAAAAAATTTTTTCAAAAAAAGTGTTGACAAATGACAAAAACAGGTATATAATGCAAAACATAAGGCAAGGACGCCGGCGGGATAATTCCCCGCGGTGTCCTTGCCGTTTTTTATTTTCAAAAAAAGAGAGGTTGATAAAAATGGCAACAGTACCGGAAATGTTCGGAAGTAACGTATTTGATGACAGACAGATGAAAGCAAGACTTTCGGAGAAGGTTTATAATTCGATCAAAAAGACGATTGACGAAGGCAAGCAGCTTGATATATCGCTTGCAAATGCAGTAGCACTTGCAATGAAGGATTGGGCGGTTGAAAAGGGTGCGACGCATTACACGCACTGGTTCCAGCCGATGACAGGCGTTACGGCGGAAAAACATGACAGCTTTATATCCCCCGCACCCGATGGCGGCGTAATTATGGAATTTTCCGGTAAAGAGCTGATTAAGGGTGAGCCGGACGCATCATCATTCCCCTCGGGCGGCTTGAGAGCAACCTTTGAGGCGAGAGGCTACACCGCATGGGATCCGACATCTTACGCATTTATTAAGGATAAAACATTATGTATCCCGACAGCGTTCTGCTCATACACGGGCGAAGCGCTTGATAAAAAAACACCGCTTTTGCGTTCCATGGCAGCGCTTAACAAACAGGCTTTGAGAGTATTAAAACTGTTCGGCAACGACAAAGTACACATGGTAAGAACTTCGGTAGGACCCGAGCAGGAATATTTCCTCGTTGACAAGGAAATGTACGACAAACGCCGCGACCTTATCTTTACGGGCAGAACGCTTTTCGGTGCAAAACCGCCGAAGGGACAGGAAATGGACGACCACTATTTCGGAATTATCAAGCCGAGAGTTGCGGAATTTATGAAAGATTTGAATGATGAGCTGTGGAAACTCGGAATTCTTGCAAAAACCGAGCATAACGAAGTGGCGCCGGCACAGCATGAGCTTGCACCTATTTATTCCACAACGAATATTGCAACCGACCACAACCAGCTGACAATGGAAGTTATGCAAAAGGTTGCAGCAAGGCACGGACTTGTATGCTTGCTGCATGAAAAGCCTTTCGCCGGCGTAAACGGCAGCGGCAAGCACAACAACTGGTCAATATCCACCGACACGGGCGTTAACCTTCTGACGCCGGGCGAAACACCGTATGAAAACGCACAATTCTTATTATTCCTGGTAGCCGTAATCAAAGCGGTTGACGAATATCAGGATTTACTGCGGATTTCGGTTGCAACTGCCGGAAACGACCACCGACTCGGCGCAAACGAAGCACCGCCGGCTGTTATCTCTATCTTCCTCGGCGAAGAACTTGAGGCTGTACTTGATGCAATCGAAACCGATTCGGCATACAAGGGCGGCAAAAAAGCAAAAATGAAACTCGGCGTTGATATTCTTCCCGAATTTAAAAAGGACGCAACCGACCGTAACAGAACGTCGCCGTTCGCCTTCACGGGCAACAAGTTCGAGTTCAGAATGTTGGGTTCGTCAAACAGCATAGCATGTGCAAACATTATGTTAAACAGCGCCGTTGCTGAAATTCTTGAAGAATTTGCCGACAAGCTTGAAAGTGCAAAAGATTTTGAAAGTGCACTGCATGACCTTATCAAGGACACCATCAAGGCGCACAAGAGAATTATATTCGGCGGAAACGGATACGGTGACGAATGGATGGAAGAAGCGGCAAAGAGAGGTCTTTCCAACTACAAAACGACCGCTGATTGCATGCCGCATCTGTTGGATAAGAAAAATGCCGATATGCTTATTGAGCAAAAGGTATTTACAAAAGCGGAACTTGAATCAAGATGCGAAATTATGCTTGAAAACTATGTAAAGGCAGTAAACATCGAAGCGCTTACCATGATTGACATGTCGAAAAAGGAAATCATGCCGTCAATCGAAAAGTATGTTGCAGACCTTGTCAGCCTTGCGTCCAAGAAAAAGGCGCTTGATTCCGCAATTCCGTCAAGATACGAAAGCACACTTATTTCCAAGCTTTCCACCCTCGCCGATTTGATGTTCGACAGAACGGAAGAACTTGAAAAAGCGGCGGCGGAACTAAGCGGCATTGATGATATACAAAAGCAATCTGAATTTGTCCGCGACAGCGTACTGCCCAAAATGGCATCGCTTCGTGTTGCGGCAGATGAGGCGGAAACACTTACCGACAGCAAATACTGGCCGTTCCCGACATACGGCGACCTGCTGTTCGGCGTAAGATAAACAGGATAATATTAAGGAGTGATTTAAAATGACTTTCAGTGCAGTAAACACAATTTGGGTGCTGCTTGGCGCAGCATTGGTATTCTTCATGCAGGCAGGCTTTTCCATGTGTGAGGCAGGATTTACAAGAGCAAAAAACACAGGTAATATTCTTATGAAAAACCTTATGGATTTTTGTATCGGCACACCGTGTTTCTGGCTTTTCGGTTTCGGAATTATGTTCGGTACCGGCACGGCATTTTTCGGTTGGATTGACCCGTTGATTATGAAGGATTACAGTTCAATCCTTCCCGACGGCGTTCCGCTTTGGGCATATGCGATTTTCCAGACAGTTTTCTGTGCCACTTCGGCAACAATCGTTTCCGGTGCAATGGCAGAGCGTACAAAATTCAGCGCATACTGCATCTACTCGGCTGCAATTTCACTGTTCATCTACCCGATTTCCGGGCACTGGATCTGGGGCGGCGGCTGGCTGGCACAGCTTGGCTTCCATGATTTCGCCGGTTCTACGGCAGTACATATGGTCGGCGGTATCTGCGCACTTATCGGTGCCGCAATCCTCGGTCCGCGTATCGGAAAGTATGACAAAGACGGCAAGCCGAGAGCTATCCTCGGTCACAACGTTACCGTTGCGGCGCTCGGCGTATTTATCCTGTGGTTCTGCTGGTTCGGATTTAATGGCGCATCAACGGTAGGCATGGATTCCGACGCACAGGTTACACGCGCCGGCCTGATATTCTTTAACACAAACCTTGCAGCTGCGGTTGCTTGCTGCACGACGCTTATCTTCACATGGATAAGATATGGAAAGCCTGATGTTTCCATGACATACAACGCCGCGCTTGCCGGTTTGGTAGGCATTACGGCGGGCTGTGATACGGTAAGCCCCGTAGGTGCGGCTATCATGGGTATAATCTTTGGTTTACTGATAGTTTTGGCAGTAGAATTTTTCGATAAAAAAGCTAAGATTGATGACCCCGTCGGTGCAATTTCGGTTCATGGTGTTTGCGGCAGCGTCGGCACAATTCTTCTCGGCTTATTCTCAACAGGCGGCGTGCCCGATGCGGACGGTACATTCCCCGTTATGAAAGGTTTGTTCTACGGCGGCGGATTTAAATTCCTTGGCATACAGCTTTTGGGAGTTATTTCGGTAATGGCATACGTTGCAGTTATTATTACAATCGTATTCCTTATCTTAAAGCATACAATCGGACTTCGTGCATCGGCAGAAGATGAAATTGCCGGTCTGGACATCACGGAACACGGCTTGCTTACGGCATATGCCGGTATAGCAATGGAGCCGGATACCACAGCGCTTGATTACTCTGGCGACATCACGGGTGATGTTCCGGTATCAAAGGCGGTTACAGTTGAAAAGGCGGCATCGCCCGTCAAGCACGAGCATGACGGTACATCACCTAAGTTCACAAAGATAGAAATTATCTGTAAAGAAGTTCGTTTTGAGGCACTCAAAAATGCAATGGTCGACCTCGGTATAACCGGTATGACGGTTGCACACGTTATGGGCTGCGGTCAGCAAAAAGGCAAGCCGGAATATTACAGAGGTGTTCCTGTTGAAACAACCTTGCTGCCTAAGGTTCAGGTAGATATAGTAGTAAGTAAAATCCCGGTACGGACAGTAATTGAAACCGCTAAAAAGGTTCTTTACACAGGTCATATCGGCGATGGTAAGATTTTTGTTTATGATGTTGAAAATGTAGTAAAAGTAAGAACAGGTGAAGAAGGGTATGACGCCCTTCAGGACGTAGAATAACAGTTTAAAGGCGTTTGAGTCGGGAGAAGTAATGCAGATATCGCTTAAAGAGAGTATGGGACGGTGAAATCCATGCAGTATGAGTTTGCACGAATAACACCCGGCGAGCCGCAAGCTGAACAGGGAAAATACCTCAGTAGGTGCGCCGTGTGCCGCGCGTCAGTCGGCAAGGTCTTGACAGAGACTCGAAAAAGGAGTATAAATATAGGTGGCACCGCAGGTTACAGCACTTGCCCTATTACAAATACGCTGAATTAATTTTTCGGAGGAATTTAGTATGTGTTCAATAATGGGAGTCTGTGGCAGCAGTGCCACTTTGGACTTATTTAAAAAGGGATTTGACGAAACAATATCGCGCGGGCCGGACTGCTCACGCATCATCGACACGGGCAGCGGTTATCTCGGATTTCACCGCCTGGCGATTATGGGGCTTGATGAAAGCGGCATGCAGCCGTTTGAACTGAACGGAAGTTATGTTGTATGTAACGGTGAAATTTACGGCTACGAAAGCATAAAGGAAAAACTGTCGCATAAGTATACATTTGTAAGCGGTTCGGACTGCGAAATACTTTTACCGATGTATTTTGAATACGGCACCGATATGTTCCGCATGCTTGACGCGGAATTTGCACTCATTATATACGACGCCCGGCACAAGGAATATATCGCCGCACGCGACCCCATCGGCATACGCCCGCTCTACTGCGGATACGATAAAAACGGCGAAATCTGTTTTGCGAGCGAACCGAAAAACCTGATTTGCATGTGCGATAAAATTATGCCGTTTCCGCCCGGACATTACTATAAGGACGGAAAATTCATCTGCTACCGAGACATGACGGTGGTTAAAAGCGTTTGCCGCGACGATATTGATACAATCTGCAAAAACATTCATGATAAGCTTGTATGCGGCATAGAAAAGCGGCTTATCGCCGATGCAAAAGTTGGATTTTTACTTTCGGGCGGACTCGACTCCTCCCTCGTATGCGCAATTGCCGCGCGAAAAAGCGACAAGCCGATTAAAACTTTTGCGATAGGCATGAGCGAGGACGCAATCGACCTCAAATACGCAAAACAGGTCGCGGAATATATCGGCAGCGAGCATACCGAGGTTATCATAACAAAAGATGATGTTCTTGAGTCTCTCGACGGCGTAATAAAACTTCTCGGCACCTACGATATCACGACCATCCGCGCAAGCATGGGCATGTATCTCCTGTGCAAATATATTCACGAAAACACCGATATCCGCGTACTTCTGACAGGCGAAATATCCGACGAGCTTTTCGGCTACAAATACACCGATTTTGCGCCGTCCGCGGCAGCGTTTCAGGCAGAATCGCAAAAGCGCGTACACGAGCTGCATATGTACGACGTTCTCCGCGCCGACCGCTGTATTTCGGTAAACTCGCTCGAGGCGCGCGTACCGTTCGGCGATTTGGATTTTGTTGAATACGTTATGTCCATCGACCCGGAAAAGAAACTCAACACTTACGGAAAGGGAAAATATCTCCTGCGCCATGCGTTCGAGGGCGACTACCTTCCCCACGATATTCTGTACCGCGAAAAGGCGGCGTTTTCCGACGCTGTCGGTCACTCCATGGTATGGTATCTTAAAGACTATGCCGAAAAATTTTACACCGACGCCGAATATGAGGAAAAAAGAAAAAAATATATTCATGCAGCGCCGTTTACAAAAGAATCGCTTTTATACCGCGAAATTTTCGAAAAATATTATCCCGGTCAGAGCGATATGATTGTTGATTTCTGGATGCCGAACAAGGAATGGGAAGGCTGCGACGTTGACGACCCCTCGGCAAGAGTTTTGTCAAACTACGGTGCAAGCGGAATATAATGAAAGGTGATAATATGATTTTAAATTTCACAAAAATGCACGGCTGCGGCAACGATTACATCTATGTCGACGGATTTACACAGAACTTGGAAAATCCGTCGGATGCAGCAATAAAACTGTCACGACGACATTTTTCAATCGGTTCGGATGGGCTTATCATGGTCTGCCCGTCCGACATTGCTGACGCGAAAATGAAAATGTACAACGCCGACGGTTCGGAAGGAAAAATGTGCGGGAACGGCGTGCGCTGCGTCGCAAAATTTGTTTACGACAACGGAATTTGCCGCAAAAATCCGCTGAAAATCGAGACTTTATCCGGCATAAAAACGGTGGATTTGTTTATTGAAAACGGAAAAGTAACGTGTGCATCGGTAGATATGGGTGCGCCGGATTTTGCCCCGGGCAGTATCCCCGTACTGTCCGACGAACCCATTATCGGCCGCGAAATGCTTGTCGGCGGCGAATTACAGACAATCACCTGCGTCAGCATGGGTAATCCCCACTGCGTTATATTTGTGCCGTCCGACTTTGATTTGCGTAATTTTGAAATCGAAAAAATCGGCTCTAAGATTGAAAACGACCCGATATTCCCCGAAAAAGTCAATGTGGAATTTGTGAAAAAGCTGTCCGATGCAACTTTTGAGATGCGCGTATGGGAGCGTGGCAGCGGCGAGACCTACGCCTGCGGCACGGGCGCATGTGCGGCGGTTGCGGCAGCTTGCATGAACAGACTTTGTATGCACAGCGCCGACATAACCGTAAAACTCCGCGGCGGCGAACTTATCATAAACTGCGGAGAGAGCATTAGAATGACGGGGGAGGCAGTTACCGCGTTCATCGGAAGTGTTGAAATTTAAATAAAACTATGATAAAATATTTACGCTACATATATGTACCGTAAATATTTTGCGTTTGCGAAAAGGAGAAACCGCAATGAAAATCAACAAAAATTATTTAAACTTAAAACAATCATATCTTTTTAAAACAATCGCGCAAAAGACCGACGATTATAAAAAATCACACCCCGGCGCGGACATTATCCGCATGGGTATAGGCGACGTAACGCTGCCGCTCTGCCGTGCCGCCGTGACCGAAATGAAAAACGCCGCCACGGAAATGGGAAACATCGAAACATTTCACGGCTATCCCGAAAGCTACGGCGAAGATTTTTTAATCAAAGCAATTAAAAATCACTATCAAAATCACATAGGCGTAAGTGTTGACGAATCAGAAATCATTGTAACATGCGGCGCAAAGGAAGATGTTTCCAACATTCTTGACATTTTCGACACCGACAACACCGTGCTTATCCCCGACCCGGTTTACCCCGTTTACTGCGATACCAACATTATGTCGGGGCGGAAAATAAAATATATTTCCGCAAATGAAGAAAACGGATTTCTTCCCCTTCCCGCCGACTCCGACAAAGCGGATATTATCTACATCTGCTCGCCGAACAATCCGACGGGCGCGGCATACAACCGCAAACAGCTTAAATCATGGGTGGATTTTGCAATCCGTACAAATGCCGTAATTTTATATGACGCGGCATATGAAATTTTCATCACCGATACCGATTGCCCGCGCAGCATATTCGAGATTGACGGCGCAAGAAAATGTGCAATAGAATTTTGCTCCTTTTCCAAAACCGCGGGATTTACCGGCGTGCGCTGCGGCTACACGGTTGTGCCGTCCGATTTGGAATTTGACGGCATAAAACTCCTGGATTTATGGAAACGCCGCCAATCCACAAAATTTA
This sequence comes from uncultured Clostridia bacterium, assembly GCA_934487205.1. Lineage (GTDB taxonomy): Bacteria > Bacillota > Clostridia > UBA1381 > UBA1381 > UBA1738. The sequence continues at coordinate 10,261 of CAKSRS010000026.1, read as the reverse complement.
ACGGCGTATCTTATGTTGTTCAGCGTGCCGCGGCAGCTGTGTTCACTGATGAAGGCTATTCCGAAATCCTTGAAAATATAAATTATTACCGCAAAAATACCGAAAACATGATGAAAACATTTTCAAAACTCGGTCTTACCTATTACGGCGGCAAAAACAGCCCGTATGTATGGCTGAAATGCCCCGATAATATGAAAAGCTGGGATTTCTTCGATATGATGCTTGAAAAATGCAACGTAATCGGCACTCCCGGCGAGGGATTCGGCGAAAACGGCGAGGGATTTTTCCGCCTGTCCGGATTCGGCTCGAACGAAAGAACGGCAGAGGCTTTGGAACGCATGGAAAAAGTTCTTGCAAAATAGCCGAAAAACAGTGCGCCGCGCTTACATATCGCAAAAACAAACAGGCAAGCCACAGGGTATCCCGCAGCTTGCCTGTTTTTAAATTTCACTAATTACATTCGTACATTCTTAACATAGTCGCAACAGCCTGTTCCGCCGTATATATTTGTTTGGGCGCAAATTCATTTCCGGATACGCCGTTCATTATCCCCATAGCATTCATGCATGTAACCGAGGATTTCGCCCAATCGGAAATTTTATCCTCGTCCGCATATACTGCATTTACGGCAGCCGGCATTGTTTTGTTTCCCAAAAATTCAGCAACCCTGTAAAGAATTGCCGCCGCCCCACCCGCATAAACGCTCTTTTTTTGCATTTCGCGTAACTATGTATATTCTCTTGTCATCTGTTCCTTTGCGTTCTACATCAAACCCGTACCATTCAAGGTCATCAACCGGCACACATAAACAAACGCATTCGGCAGCTGCGCCGCGGGAATGGAATTTCCGTTTATAAAAAGCATATTATCCTTAACTACCGTTTCGCCTACGGGTTGTCTTTCGGCAAACGCAAGCGTCTGAAAACCAAAAAGCAGCATCACGGTCAACATAAAAATCAATATTTTTTTCATCACTCAACCTCCGAAATATTTTATATTTATTATATCACAAATAATTCCGTTTTCAATATATCCTGAGCATTTTTTCTGTTTCCGCGCAAAAAATTCCGCAAGATTTTTTATCCTGCGGAATTTTATACTTAAAACGGCGTTTTTTATTCCGTAACGTCTTGTTTTTTTCCAAAATAAGTTAGTATAATCCCTACGAATGTTATTCCCGCCCACAGCAAAATTGTTCCTGTCCAGCCGTACGACTGCATTACATACGCAAATCCGGTAGTTGCGGCAGCGGCGGCGGCATACCCGGAACAATCCAAAATGCCGTTTGCGCTTGAAACTTTGCCGCTTTTCGCAAGGCTCGGTATGTAAATACTCCACATAACGCCCGACGCACAGCATGTCGCCAAAAGCGCCAAAAGCAGCAGCAGAAGATTTATCCACACATTCGTAATAACGCTCATGCCCACGAAAAACAGCGTGGAAAGCACATACATGACGCGCATCATCTTCATATCATCTTCACCGAATTTTTTAAACAGTACCAAGCACAAAAACGGACCGAATGACTTTATCAGAGAAATTACCGAGTATACCACGCCCGAAACATTGGACGGAAATCCGAGGTACTCGCTCATATATGTCGGCAGCCAAAATGATATTGCCGTTCCCGAAATTTCAATAACCATGCCAATAAGCAGATACACAACAAAATTATCAAGCTTAAATACCGATAAAACGCTGATTTTTTCCTTTTTATCATCGGTTTTCTTCACCTTCATCGGTACGATAAGTCCCGATTTTTCCAAAACGGCAAATGTGATATAACTGAAAGCCGCCAGCAGCAGTGATATAATTCCCGATACTATAAATACCGGTTTCCATTTTAAAAACATCGCGAATAATCCGGCAATCAGGGGGCCCGCATAGCACGATACCGACAGCATCACGCAGCACATACGCGCATGCGTCGGCAAGGTGTTTTCCGAAACAAGCTTAACGATTGGTCCGCGGAGCATTGAAAATCCAAATCCCAGTACGGCAAAACAGCAAACCTGTTCTATCGGCACGGCGGCAAACGGAAAACCAATGAGCGACACTCCGGCAAGAACAAGCCCGATAAACACCATAAACCGCGGTTTTATAATATCGCCGATAATTCCGTTCACAAGCTGCCCCGACGCATACACAATCATATAAACCGACGACATCGTCGCAATAAATTCTTTGGTAAAATCGCCGTTTTCAAGCATTTCCGGCGTTGTCACGCTCAGTATATTGCGCATATAATAGCTCATCATGTATGTAAAAATACACACGGAGCCGATTTTTAAAGCTTTTTTAAACTCATAATTTTCAGCCGCTTGTTTCATTTTTTTACCCCCAATAGAAATTACCAAATTATTCTATCACAATTGCAAAATAATGTCAATTACTATTGCACAAATGGTTAAAATATTGTATAATATTAGACAAATACCATGCAAAAACGGAGGGACGGCTGATATGGAAACTTTATCGGACAAGCTTTTGAATAACAAAAAACTGCCTATGCATATGCCGGGGCACAAACGCAGCGCCGCGTCCTTTCCCCATCTTGCAAACCTTTCCGCACGGCAGGACATAACCGAAATAACGGGGTTTGACAATCTGCATGACGCGCACGGGATATTAAAAGAGTCCATGAACACAGCCGCACATCTGCGCGGCGCGGGCAGAGCTTTTTATCTTATAAACGGTTCAACATGCGGTATTCTTGCCGCAATTTCGGCGTGCGTTCCGTTCGGCGGAAAAATTATTATGGCACGAAATTGCCACAAATCCGTCTACAACGCGGCAGAGCTGATACATGCGCAAACCGTATATATCACGCCCGAACATGAGCCGTTTACCGGCGGATACGGCTGCATATCCCCCGACGCCGTACGCACCGCCATCGCGCAAAATCATGACGCGCATGCAATGGTTATCACAAGTCCGACATATGAAGGCATCGTCAGCGACATCCGAAAAATATGCGATATCGCGCACAGCGCGCATATACCCGTCATCGTGGACGCGGCGCACGGCGCGCATTTCGGATACGCCGATTTTCCGAAAGACGCCGTGTCATACGGCGGCGACATCGTTATCGAAAGTTTGCACAAAACCCTGTCCGGGCTTACGCAGACAGCCGTATGCTATGTATCGGGAAATATCGCCGACGCCGATAAAATTGAAAAAAAGCTTTCGGTTTTTGAATCAAGCAGTCCGTCCTACCTGCTTTTATCGTCAATCGACGGATGCATAAAAATGCTATATTCCGACGGCGATGAATTATTTTCCCCGTGGATAACCGCGCTGAATGATTTTTACCGACGTGCAAAAAATCTCAAAAATTTTAAATTTTTATCCGATTACCGAGGAAACTTTTTTGACTATGACAGAAGTAAAATAGTGATTTCAAGCGAATTTGCGTCCGGCACGGAAATATTTGAGCAGCTGCAAGACCGCGGAATTGAATGTGAAATGGCAGCCGTCGGCTATTGTCTCGCCATGACGGGAATAGGCGATACGCCGCAGTCATTGCTGCAATTATACCGCGCTCTTGAAGATGCGGACAATCGGCTGACCGGGAACTTTTCGCCGTTTTCGCTTTATCCGCCCGCGGCGGAACAGGCTATGCCACTGCATGCGGCAGCGGAGCAAACCGCGGAATCAATACCATTTTCGTGCGCTGTCGGCAGAATATCCGCCGAATACATATGGGCATATCCGCCCGGAATCCCGATAATCGCCCCGGGCGAACGCATTACGGAAGACGCTGTCGCCGCCGTGAATGCTTATCAAAATAACGGAATTGACCTTTCATTTTCGGAAAACGGGAAAATACTTGTCATTAAATAGTGCATTTTACTTGACAACTGCACCAAAAAAATATATAATATTAATAATGTATATTTTTTATAAGGAGAATTTTCGATGAACAGAATTACAACACTTAATACAAGAAAACTTACAAACTGTGAAGGCGGTTGCGGCGAGTGCCAGACCTCTTGCCAGTCTGCATGCAAAACTTCATGCGGCGTTGCTAACCAACCGTGTGAAAATACGGGAAGAATCGTAACGCTTAACACGAGAAAGCTTACAAGCTGCGAAGGCGGTTGCGGCGAGTGCCAGACTTCTTGCCAGTCTGCATGCAAAACTTCATGCGGCGTTGCTAACCAGCCGTGCGAAAACAGATAGAATTTTACTTTTAAAGGTTATGCCGACTGCCTTTGCAGTCGGCAAATTTATTGAAGGGATAATTTATGATACACCAATACAAACAAAACGGATACAATATTGTAATTGACGCCCTGAGCGGCTCGGTACATTGTGTTGACGACGTCGCTTACGATATTATTGCAATGTATGAAAACACTCCCCGCAGTGAAATTATCAAAACAATTCTTGATAAATATGCGGAAAACAACATAACCGAACAGGATATCGACGCATGCATATCCGATATTGAATCACTCAAAAACTCCGGCCAGCTTTTCTGTGAGGACATTTACGAGGACAAAGCTGATGTACTTAAAAACAAGAATAACGTCATTAAAGCTCTGTGTCTGCATGTTGCTCACACATGCAATTTAAACTGCACGTACTGCTTTGCAAGCCAGGGGAAATATCAGGGGGATAAGGCCTTAATGAGTTTTGAAGTCGGCAAGCAGGCGCTTGATTTTCTGATTGCGTCCTCGGGCGACCGAAAAAATCTTGAAGTTGACTTTTTCGGCGGCGAACCGCTCATGAACTGGGACGTTGTAAAACAGCTTGTTGCATATGCCAGAAGCATAGAAAAACAGCACGGGAAAAATTTTCGTTTTACACTCACAACCAACGGCATGCTGCTCGATGATGAAGTTACGGAATTTTGCAACAAGGAAATGCAAAACGTCGTGTTAAGTCTGGACGGCAGAAAAGAGATCCACGACCGCTTGCGCAAGGATTATGCCGGACGCGGCAGCTACGACATAATTGTTCCGAAATTTCAGGAATTTGTGAAAAAGCGCGCCGGCAAAAGCTATTACGTTCGCGGTACTTATACACATAACAACGTTGATTTTACGAACGATATTTTTCACACGGCGGATTTGGGATTTACCGAACTCAGTATGGAGCCCGTGGTTTGTTCGCCGCAAGACCCGTATGCGCTCACCAAAGAAGATTTGCCGAAACTTTTTGAGCAGTACGAAATTCTTGCAAATGAAATGATAAAACGCGATGAAGAAGGCAGAGGTTTTACCTTCTACCACTACATGATTGATTTGGAAAACGGACCTTGCATATATAAGCGAATATCGGGCTGCGGTTCCGGTACGGAATATATGGCGGTAACGCCATGGGGCGATTTATATCCGTGTCATCAGTTTGTTGGCGACGAAAACTACTGCATGGGTAATATTTGGGACGGCGTGAAAAACACCGCCCTGCGCGATAAATTCAAAAAATGCAATGTATATTCCCGCCCGGAATGTAAAGACTGCTGGGCAAAATTATATTGTTCCGGCGGGTGCGCGGCGAATGCATACCACGCCACGGGCAATATAAACGGCGTATATGAGTACGGCTGCGAACTCTTTAAAAAACGCATGGAATGTGCAATTATGATTCAGGTGCATAAGGCCATGAACAAATAAAAAAAGAGCATAATGCGATCCATTACACATGATTTTCCGCATTTATGCTCTTTTTAAATTGTGATTTTACAAAAAACAGCCGGCGCTTATCATGCACTTTTCAAAATTTGTAATGCATTATTTTTTCAAAGAAAAATTATCGTAAACAAAGTCCATTTTTTCGGCTTTAGATGTCACCGCCACGAAATTCAGCGTTTCATATCGGCACGGGCAGTCCCGCATGGCAGAGCCTTTGTGTACTATCGGATCACCGCGGCGGCGTAAAGCATAACCGCCAGCTCAGTAATCGGCATTGCAAACCAAATAGCGGCAGCGCTGACCGCAGCCGGGAGAATTATAATCAAAATACCGCTGATAACAAGTCCGCGCGCCACAGACACAACAAACGCCGCCCTCGGTTTCATAATAGCCTGGAAATAATACGTTAAGAAAATATTTAACGGCAACAGCATGAATGACAGCGCATAAGTTCAGACAATATCGGGAGCCATATGCACGGTGTGGGAGTCATAAAAATACGAATATATACATTGGGGCACGCCATGCTCAGCACCGTCCAAGACGCGCCGATTACCGCCGACGCGAAATACTGATTTTCACTTCCGTCGCTTTTTTGTTGCCGCGTTTTGTGCTGAGGATAACACTGCCGCCAATACTCATAAGCAGCCCCAGACTGTATATGATGTTCCATATCGGTGCGACAACCGCCGGTGCTGCCGTTCCCTGCGGCCCGTGATACTGTCCGACCATCGCCGTGTCCGCTATAGAATAGACCGATGTAATCATATGTGACCGTACAAAATTAAATGAGGAGATTGCCAAATTAACCGAAGAGCTCAAAGTGGTGTCAGAGCTTGTGAGTAACTGCGTACATGATAATGCTCAAAAAAAGCAGTCTCAAGACGCTTACACAAAAAAGTATAACAGCCTTGTGCGAAGATATGAAAAAGCCGAGAAACGCTTAAATAAAGTCACTGCAGAAAGGGATAAAAAGATAAATAAAGAGCGAGAATTAAGATTATTTTTTGAAACATTGGCGGATAAACCCCAGTTGATTGACAGCTGGGATGAAGAATTGTGGATAACATTGGTTGAAAAAATGGAAGTAAAACATGATAAAATATGCACGGTATTCTTTTAAAATGACATCAGTGTTGAAGTAGAAATATAGAGGAAAGCATAAATTAATACTTATGGGGATGTAAAAAAAATTTTACAGTTCCTTTTATCGCCTGTTGACATTTCAACAAATTTGTGATATAATTGTACTTGTTGAAACTTCAACAAGTACAATACAGAAAGGAATTTTATCAGTATGCAAGAACGATTTGAAGTATTTACTGTGCTTATTAACCGAATAAGCCGCAACATACGAAGTATAAAAAATCACGAAATGGCAGAATACGGTCTGCGCAGCTCACATATTTCATGCCTTTATTATCTCTATTCCTCCGGTGCTTTAACGGCTACGGATTTATGTGAACGCTGTGAAGAGGACAAGGCAACTATTTCACGTTCGCTTGACCATCTTGAAGGAAGCGGCTATCTTACCCGTGAAACCGGGAGCGCCAAGCGCTATAAATCCCCCATTTCGCTGACCGATAAAGGATACGAAGCAGGCAAAAAAATAACCGATAAAATAGAACGCGTCCTTGACGAAGTCAGCATAGGGCTAAGCGAAGAAGAACGTGCTGCTTTTTACCGCAGTCTCGGTATTATTAGCGAAAATCTCGAATCTGCTTTAACAAAATTGCGAAAGGTAGATACTTATGTTTCTTCTTAAATCGGCATTTTGCCGCATTTTTCAGACGGCATTTCGTATAGCTCTGCCGCTTCTCCCATACAGAGAACCCAAAATTATAAAATCCTGCTCCGAACTGGAATATGTATTCCGTAATGAAGGAATAAAGTCGCCGCTTATCGTAACCGACAGCGGTATTACGCGAAACAGTTTAACCAAAACTCTTGAAGACATATTAAAAAAATGCGGCATTGCCTACATAATATACGATAAAACCCGGCCAAATCCCACGGTGCATAATGTGGAGGAGGCTCTGAAAATTTATCTGCAAAACAACTGCGACAGCCTTATCGCAATCGGCGGCGGTTCTTCAATGGACTGTGCAAAGGCTCTCGGAGCAAGGCTTGTTTATCCTAAAAGAAGTTTGGGGCAGTTAAAAGGTATTCTGCGTGTAATGCGTACTCTGCCGCCTCTCATTGCCATACCTACAACCGCCGGCACAGGCAGCGAGGTTACACTTGCGGCAATTATCACGGATAGTGAAAAGCATCATAAATATGCCTTGATGAGTTTCCCTCTCATTCCCCGATATGCCGTTTTGGACGCTGCCCTCACCTATTCACTGTCGCCGCATCTGACGGCCACAACCGGGATCGACGCCCTGACTCATGCCATAGAAGCATACATCGGACGTTCAACCACAAAAGAAACACGCTGTCTGGCGCTTGAGGCAGCAAAGTTGATTTTTGAAAATATTGAAAACGCATATAATGACGGTCATAACCGTATCGCAAGAGAAAATATGCTCTTTGCCGCTTACAAGGCAGGAATTGCTTTTTCAAAATCTTATGTGGGATATATTCACGCCGTTGCACATTCTCTCGGCGGTACATACGGAACACCGCACGGTCTTGCAAATGCCGTAATTATACCCTATGTACTCGAAGCTTATGGCAAAAGCGCTTACAAAAAGCTGCATGAAATCGGAATAGCTGTCGGAGTTTCCGATAAAAATGACAGTCATGAAATCGGCGCAGAAAAATTTATTAAAGCCGTAAGGGATTTAAACAAACAGATAAGTATTCCCGACAAGCTTACGGGAATAAAAAAATCCGATATTCCACAAATGGCACGCAATGCCGAAGCGGAGGCTAATCCGCTTTATCCAGTTCCGAAATTGATGACCCGAAAGGAACTCGAAAAATTTTATTATATTATTGCAGATTGGAGTGATGAAAAATGACTCAGCCGGAAATTCAGGCTTTGCTTGTAAAACAGAGAAACTATTACAGAGACGGACATACTTTGTCGGTAGATTTCCGTATAAATCAGCTCAAAAAGCTGTATTCATCCATAAAAAAGTACGAATCGGAAGTAAAAAATGCCCTATTATCCGATCTCGGAAAAAGTTTTTATGAAAGCTTTATGTGCGAAAGCGGGCTTGCACTGTCCGAAATTTCATATATGATTCGCCATACAAGAAGATTTGCACACAGAAAAACCGTCCGCACCCCCCTTGCGCAGTTTGCCTCTCACAGCTTTACACAAAGCGTACCTTACGGAAACACGCTTATCATGAGCCCGTGGAATTATCCGTTTCTTTTAAGTATTGATCCGCTTGCCGATGCCATTGCCGCCGGAAATACGGCAATTGTAAAGCCAAGCGCATATTCCCCTGCAACAAGCGCCATTATAGAAAAAATAGTCTCCGAATGTTTTCCGCCCGAATATATCGCAGTGATAACCGGCGGCAGAGCCGAAAACACTGCGCTTCTCGACCAAAAATTTGACTTTATATTTTTCACCGGAAGCCAGGCGGTAGGTAAAGAAGTTCTCCGTCATGCCGCAGAGCATCTTACGCCGGTTGTTTTGGAGCTTGGCGGAAAAAGTCCTTGCATTGTTGATTCAAGCGCAAATATAAAACTTGCTGCAAAACGCATTGTTTTCGGGAAATACCTTAACTGCGGTCAGACATGTGTTGCTCCCGATTATATTCTTTGCGAACGTTCGGTAAAAAACGCATTTATTTCGGAGGTAAAGAAACAAATAAAGCTGCAATTCGGAGACAATCCTCTGAAAAACAGCAATTACGGCAAAATCGTAAATGAAAAGCATTTTATGCGTCTTTGCGGACTTATTGATAAACACAAAGTCGTATACGGCGGTGAAACCGATATACAGTCACTGCGGATTGCGCCGACGGTTATGGATAATGTGACGGAAAGCGACGCAGTTATGGGTGAAGAAATTTTCGGACCGATTATGCCAGTTATTGTATTCGATGATTTTAATACTATTGTTGAAAAGCTGAAAACACACGCCAAACCGCTGGCAATGTACATCTTTTCACACAATAAAGCCAACATTCGCCGCATAACTGATGAATCTACCTTTGGCGGCGGCTGTATAAATGACGTCATAATTCATCTTGCAACAAGCAGCATGGGGTTTGGCGGCGTCGGCGAAAGCGGCATAGGCGCATATCACGGCAAAGCCGGATTTGACGCTTTTTCGCATACAAAATCCATTGTTGACAAAAAAACATGGCTCGACCTGCCTATGCGCTATCAGCCGTACAACAGTGAACTCTATGACAAGCTTTTGCATATGTTCTTAAAATAAAATAGGCTGTAAAAAGTCTTGCAGTCCATTTTTAGGGGATAGGAAAAAATGTTTCAGAACGGACAAACTAAACCCGACGGCGTATGTATATACCCGGTCGCATGGGCGAGCAGCAGGCTGTTGCCTGCGACCAGCCTCATAAGAGGTTCAGTTGGTTCGTAGCAAAGAGGCGTTTAAATCAAGAAAAACCCAATTAAATATTCAACCGGCATAACTAACAATCCATTCGGAAACGGAAATCTGTCAAGGTCGCTAAGGCGCTCTGTATTAACCTTGA
>CAKSRS010000025.1 GCA_934487205.1 uncultured Clostridia bacterium | reverse complement strand
TTTTGCGCCTTTCGGAATTTGGTAAAAAAATATTTGCTTTTTTACTTATTTTCCTCTTGACATTTCACCGCTGGACTTATTTATAATGTTTGCAGTAATTTTTAATAACGCACATTTCGCACTTGGGCGAACGCGCCGTGCAGACAAGCCGTCCGTGATTGACAAATCGGTGGCAGAGTTTAAGCTGCTCGTCGGGCGGAATAATTTTTTTCAAATCCGTCTCAATTTTTTCGGGCGTTTCGTTTTTGGTCAGACCGGTTCTGCGCGCAAGGCGCATGCAGTGGGTGTCGACGACGACCGCGGGTTTTTCGAAGATATCGCCCAGGACGAGATTTGCTGTTTTTCTGCCAGTGCCGGGGAGCGTCAAAAGTTCTTCCATGGTATCCGGAACGGCGGAATTGTAGTGTTCGATAAGGCGGCGGCAGCACATAATTATGTTTTTCGCCTTGTTGCGGTAAAATCCGATGGAACGGATATCGCCGCAGAGTTCGTCGTAATCGGCGCACGCAAAGCTTTGAACGTCGGGATATTTTTTGAATAAATCCGCCGTCACGATATTAACGCGCGCGTCGGTGCACTGCGCCGAAAGCTGCGTCGCAATAAGCATTTGCAGCGGAGTTTCGTAATTGAGCGAACATTTTACGTCCGGGTATTCCGACTTCAGAATTTCGACAATTTTCGCCGCACGCTCTTTGAGCGTCATAATCATCACCTCTTGTTCCATTATAACGTTTTTCGCGCAGATTTTCAATAAAAATATAAATTTTTCAAAAAAATTTGCTTTTGCTGTTGCTTTTGTGCTTTTTTTATGTTATAATAGAAGTATTCATGAGAAAAGGGGAGATGAACTTTTTGAACGATCAGCTCAAGATAACTGACATCATTGACATGCTTATCAGGAGATGGTGGATATGGGTGATAACAGCACTGGTATTCAGCGTTGTCACGTTTGTATATACCGAAATTTTTGTCGATCCCTTGTACAAAACCGAAGGTACGCTCTACGTAAACGCGCTGCGTACACAAACAAGCGATATATCATCGGCAAATTTGTCCGCATCGCAGGAATTGGTAACTACGTATCAGGAAATTCTGAAAAGAAGAACATTTTTGCAGCAGATTTCCAACGATATGGCGAACAGATATTCCATATCATCGCTTGAAAAAATGATTTCGATGAAGGCGGTAAACGAAACCGAAATCCTTGAAATCACGGTAACGGGCAAGGTTCCGCAAGATGTCTACGATATCTGCCACTTTATTTTGGTACGCGCATCAGATGAGCTTATAAGGGTCGTAAACGCCGGCTCGGTTAAAATCCTGGACGACGGTCAGGTTCCCGAAAAACCCGTTTCGCCGAATGTAAAGAAAAATTCGCTGATAGCTTTTTTGGCGGGTATGGTAATAGGTGCGCTCATAATTCTTGTTCTTGAACTTTTTGATACACGTATCAAAAGCAGAGATGATATTATCAATAAATATGATGAGCCGCTGCTCGGTGAAATTCCCGAGGTTATTATGCCGAGGAAGGTCGGTGACGCGAAGTGAACATCTTAAAACTTATCGGTGACTTTAACGTCAGCAAAGCCAATAACAGACGTGAAGAGGCAACCGCAAGAAGAATAAATACTCTTATTAACGAAAAAACCGAATTTGCGGTGCGCGAGGCGTATAACGCTGCGAGAACGAATATTATATATTCGCTCGGCGGCGAGAAAAACGGCGGCAAAAAAATTCTTATAACAAGCGCCAGCCCGCATGAGGGTAAAACAACGACATGCCTTAATTTGGCGATAACGTTTGCGCAGCTTGAAAAGAAGGTTGTCATAATTGACGCAGACTTAAGAAAACCGCGTATCTACCGCCATTTGTCCATTGACAGGGAAAACGGTCTTTCCGATCTTTTGTGCGGACTTATTACGATTGACAAGGCAATCAAGCATTGTCCGGAACATAGAATCGACTGTATAACATCAGGGCAAATTCCGCCCAATCCGGCAGAATTGCTTGCGTCCAAGGAAATGGAGCAGGTTCTTGATAAGCTTTCGGAAATGTATGATTATATATTTATCGATACTCCGCCCGTAACGGTTGTTACCGAGGCGGCGGCAATGGCGAAAAATGCCAGCGGCGTTATTTTGGTCGTGCGTCAGAATAATACGATTCACGAATCAATTCAGCGCGCGCGCGAAAATCTTCAGCTTGCGAATGCGAAAATTTTAGGATATATTCTCAATGATATCGACCCGAACGCGTACAGCTACGGTTCATATGCCAAGTACGGCTATAAGAGAAAGAATTACCGTTACGGCTATGGCTACGGCAAGTCGGGCGGCTACGGTTACGGATATGATTACGGCTACGGATATGGTTACGGCTATGGCTATAAAGAGAGAATCCGCAGCGAAAAGCAGAAATTGTCAAGCGACGGCGCCGCAAAGAAAAACGACGTTTCGGACAGCAAGAAAACTTTGAAGAAAAAGTTTACATTTAAAAAATAACCCCACATGGGTTATTTTTGGTTGTTTACGAAATCATCAATATGCCGGCAAACATTTTACGCAATATGGAATAACACCAAAAAAATCATTTTGCGTACAGTACGGAATAACACCAAATAATTATTTTACGCACAGTATGGAATAACACCAAATAATCTGATATTGTGATGAGATAGAAATTATTGATACGCCGGCAAATTTTTAAAATAACCCCGAAACGGGGTTATCAGCGTGTCGATAAACTTATAGACACGCTGACCGACTTTTTCGACAGTCTGAAATAACCCCAAAACGGGGTTATTTTTATACTATAAAAGTGTAGTTGTTAGAGAGTAATTAACTCTAAAGGCTGCACTTATTGTATAATAGGGGGAGTAATTGGTCTGACGAGGTCTTTTTTGTTACACATAAGTAAGAAATTACCTATATTTTCCGCATAGTATTGTCATTTTGTTCTAAATGCTGCCGACATTTTTGTTAAATACATAACAAAAACAAAAAAATAGATTTTTTTTTGTGAATTATATAGATTTTTGCATATGGTTATGTTATAATTATATATGGCATTTTATGCAAAACCAATAAGGAGGAAAAAAATGAGCAAACCAAGTACAATACCGTTTAACGGTACAAAGGAACAGGAAGAAAAGCTTTTGGAAGTAATTGCAAATCATAAGGACGAAAACGGAGCTGTAATTCCGGTACTGCATGAGGCACAGGATATTTACGGCTATCTTCCGATAGAGGTTCAGGAAATCATCTCGGAGGGTCTTAACGTACCTCTTGCGGAAATTTACGGAATAGTAACGTTTTACACGCAGTTTTCGCTCAATCCCAAGGGCGAATATCAAATCGGAGTCTGTCTGGGCACGGCGTGCTACGTTAAAGGTTCGGGCGGCATTTTGGAAAAAATTAAGGAGAGACTCGGCATTGACGTCGGCGAATGTACGCCGGACGGAAAATTTTCTCTTGACGCAACGCGCTGCATAGGTGCATGCGGACTTGCGCCGGTACTTACAGTCAACGATGAAGTTTTCGGACGTCTTACGGTTGACGATGTTGATGATATTTTAGCTAAATACCAAAACTAAAGGAGTATGTTATGCTGCTATCCGAAATAAAATCAATCTTAAATGCAGAGGTTTTAAGCGGCGAAAGCGATGACGCGCTTAACTCAAAGGATATTCATACCGCATGCGGCTGTGACTTAATGAGCGACGTGCTGGCATTTGTAAAAGACCAGTCGCTGCTGCTTACGGGACTGATTAATTCGCAGGTTATCCGCACGGCGGAAATGATGGATATAGTCGCAATCTGCTTTGTGCGCGGCAAAACGCCGACCGATGAGGTGATTGAGCTTGCAAAGGAAAAGGACATAACGCTGATGCATACGTCGTATCCGCTGTACTTAGCGTGCGGAAAGCTGTATGAAAAAGGTCTCGGAGGAAAGGAAAATGCTTAAGCATTATATCGTTCCGGGCGACGATTTTTCAGCGGCGGGCGAGGCGTCGAGCAGCTTTAAGGCTGTGCTGAAAAAGCTGGGGATTGACCAGACGGTTATCCGCAGAATATCGATTGCCATGTACGAGGCGGAGATAAATACAATAATTCACGGCGGCGGGGGCGAATGTGACGCGGAGATTTCGGGCAAAACGATACGCGTTACCTTCCGCGATAACGGCCCCGGCATACCGGACGTAGGGCTTGCGATGCAGGAAGGGTGGTCCACAGCGAGTGAACAAATCCGCGAGATGGGTTTCGGCGCGGGAATGGGACTGCCGAATATAAAAAAATATACGGACGATATGATTATTGACACTGCCCCGGGGAAGGGTACGACAATAACGCTTGTAATTAATCTGTAGGCTGCAAAAAGCGGCGGAATGGAGATATTATGACATATTTTCACTCGGTTATACTGGATAAAGATAAGTGTCACGGCTGTACAAACTGCATTTCGCATTGTCCGACGGAGGCAATCCGAGTAAAAAACGGCAAGGCGAAGATAATCAAGGAGCGCTGTATCGACTGCGGCGAGTGCATAAAGGTGTGCCAGTCGCACGCGAAGTCCGCGGCGGCGGACAGTTTCGATATGCTCGGACAGTTTGAATATAACGTTGCACTTCCGGCACCATCCTTTTACAGTCAGTTCAGCAATGACCTGAGCGTGAACAAAATCCTGTCGGCGTTTTTAAAAATCGGATTTGACGACGTTTTCGAGGTTGCGCGCGGTGCGGAATACGTCAGCGCGGCGACGCGACGGCTTTTGGCGGAAGGCAATTTAAAAAAGCCGGTTATAAGTTCGGCGTGTCCGGCAGTTCTGCGGCTGATACGGGAGCGGTTCCCAAATCTTTTGCCGAATATTCTTCCGTTGGTATCGCCCATGGAGGCGGCTGCGGAGATGGCAAGAAGGCGCGCGGAAGAAAAAACGGGACTTCCTGCCGAAAAAATAGGCGTGTTTTTCATAACGCCGTGTCCGGCGAAGGTGACGAGCGTAAAAGTCCCGCTCACTCTTGAAAAATCGAACGTCAGCGGTGCGATTTCCGCGAAGGACGCGTTTAAAAAAATCCGACTGTTTGTAGAAAATGCGGAAGAACTTCCGCTTTCGGTATCGGGGCGCGAGGGAATTTCGTGGGCGCGTTCGGGCGGCGAGTGCAAGGGCACGGGCGTCGAGGATTATATGGCGGTGGACGGCATACATAACGTGATTACCGTGCTTGAAGAAATCGAGTACGGCAAGGTAAATACTGTAGAATTTATAGAACTTTCGGCGTGCACGAGCGGCTGCTCGGGCGGGGCGCTGAATATAATAAATCCGTTTTTGGCGGCGCGGCGCACAACGCAGCAGTCGAAAAAGGCGGAACTTAAAGACCCGGACGATTTATGTATTGAAAAGCTTGCATGGCAAAAAACGGTCGAGGGCAAGCCGGCAACGGTGCTTGATGACGATTTGGAGGAGGCAATGCGCAAAATGGAACGGATTGACGAAATATTTGCGCGGCTGCCGAAACTGGATTGCGGCTCATGCGGCGCACCGTCGTGCAGAGCATTGGCAGAGGATATCGTTTTGGGGTTCGGCAGCGAGACCGACTGCATTTTCCGTATGCGTGAGCGCATAGGGGAACTTGCGCGGGAGCTGTATGAAATGAAAAATAAAAAATAATGCTTTTCCGTTTGGCACGGCATGCGCCGTGCGGAATATCTGAGGGGAACACACCCGCCGGACGGCGAAACCGGAAATAGTGCAGAAAGCGCGGCGCACTCAATCGGCTTATGAGATAAACGCCGCCCGGTAACTTATCCGTGTTGGAATGGAGATTATTATGAAACTTTCCGAATTAATAAAAGAGCTCAATCTGACGGTGCTGACCGCGGAAAATTATACCGACCGCGAAATCGGCGGCTGTTATATCGGCGATTTGCTCAGCTGGGTAATGGGCAGAGCGAAACAAAACGACGTGTGGATTACGATAATGAATAATATAAATATCGTGGCGGTTGCGTCGCTCGCCGATTGCGCATGTGTTCTGCTTTGCGAGGGTGTGTCGGCGGAAGGTGAAGTTATCGAGAAGGCGGACGAGGAAGGAATTGTTATTCTGAAAAGCGAAAAAACCGCGTATGAGCTTGCGGCGGCGATTTCGGGAGTAATATAAAAATGCTGTATTATGATTTTCATATTCACTCGGCGCTGTCGCCCTGCGGCGATGAGGACATGACGCCGAATAATATTGTAAATATGGCGGCGATTTCGGGGCTTGACGCAATTGCGGTTTCCGACCATAATTCGGTTAAGAATGTCCGCGCGGCGATGGAAGTCGGAAAGAGCGTCGGCGTTGCGGTGATTGCGGGCATGGAAGTGGAAACGGAGGAGGAAGTACATATCCTCACGCTTTATCCCTCGCCCGATGCGGCGGAGGCGGCAGCGGCGGAGGTTTATAAAGCCCTGCCGGATATAAAAAACCGCCCGGAAATATTTGGCCGTCAGCTTATCATGGACGCGGAGGATAACATAACGGGGATTGAGGAAAAACTTTTGATATCCCCGGCGGCGATGTCGGTGAACAGATTGTTCGACGTGGTGAAATCGGTCGGCGGACTGTTTATCCCGGCGCATGTGGACAGACATTCCTACAGCGTGCTCACCAATCTCGGATTTATTCCGGACGATTTGGATATACGGCGGATTGAGGTGTCGAAAAGTACGGCGGATTTGGCGGCGTATCTTGACGGACGTCCGGAACTGAAGAAGTATGAGATTATGCGCAATTCCGACGCGCACTATCTTGCGGATATATCGCAAAGGGGCGCATATCTTGAAATCGACACGGCGGACGAATTGTTTTCATGAGGTATATATTATGAAGGAATTGTCACTGCACATACTGGATATAGCGAAAAATTCGGTCAAAGCGAAGGCGACGCTTATCGAGATAATCGTGAATGAAGATAAAAAAAACAATCTTTTGACGATTGACATAAACGATAACGGCTGCGGCATGAGCGAAGAATTTTTAAAAACGGTAAAAAATCCGTTTTCCACAACAAGAACAACGCGGAAGGTCGGTATGGGGATACCACTTTTCGAGGCGGCGGCACAGCAGTGCGGCGGTGCGCTGGATATCACGTCGAAGGTGGGCGTTGGCACGAAGATGCACGTCACGTTCATGTATAACAGCATTGACAGGGCGCCCCTGGGCGATATGGCGGGGACAATTGCGACGCTGGTTTCGGGTTCGCCGGAGATTGATTTTCTCTATCGGCACATAACGGACGGGCGTGAGTTTACGGCGGATACGCGAAAAATGCGCGAAATGTTGGGCGATGTTCCGCTGGATATGCCGGAAGTTGTGCTGTGGCTGACGGAATTTGTACGGGAAGGTATTGAAGAAGTTCGTAATGGTTAAAAAATTAACTTTACATAAATAAATCAAGGAGGAATAAATATGAAAAGTTTGGCGGAATTACAGGAAATTCGTAACAAGGCTTTAAATCAGGTAAACCTGCGTAAAGAGCGTGAGGACGGCACGCGTATAGTTGTCGGAATGGCGACGTGCGGAATTGCGGCGGGTGCGCGCCCTGTACTTAACGCATTTGTTGAGGAGGTTGAAAAGCGCGGAATTAAAGATGTAATGGTTACTCAGACAGGCTGCATAGGCATGTGCCGTCTGGAGCCGATTGTCGAGGTGTATGTTCCGGGTCAGGACAAGGTTACCTATGTTCATATGACGGCGGAAAAGGCTGCGCGCGTGGTTGCGGAGCACATAATTAACAATAAGCCCGTTGCGGAATTTACAATCGGCGAAGAAGTTAAGTAAAACAGGAGGTTAACGGATAATGAATATATACAGAGCTCATGTGTTAATCTGTGGCGGTACAGGCTGTACGTCGTCAGGTTCAAAGCTTTTGCAGGCGGAGTTTGAAAACCGCCTGAAGGAAAACAATCTTGAAGATGAAATTAAAATTGTACAGACAGGCTGTTTCGGTCTGTGTGCGTTGGGTCCGGTTGTCGTAGTATATCCGGAGGGCGCGTTCTACAGCAGAGTTAAGGTTGAGGACGTTAAGGAAATTGTTGAAGAGCATCTCTTAAAAGGCCGTATCGTAAAGAGACTTCTTTACAGCGAGACGGTTGAAGAAGATAACATCAAGTCGCTGAACGAGACTGCATTTTATGCAAAACAGCACCGTGTAGCGCTCCGCAACTGCGGCGTTATCAACCCGGAAAATATTGATGAATACATAGCGGTAGACGGTTATCAGGCACTTGCAAAAGCGCTTACCGAGATGACGCGTGAGGAAGTTATCCAAACTATCAAGGATTCGGGACTGCGCGGCAGAGGCGGCGGCGGATTTCCGACCGGTATGAAGTGGGATTTCACATATAAGGCACAGGGCGATAAGAAGTTCGTCTGTTGTAATGCCGACGAGGGCGACCCGGGTGCATTCATGGACAGATCGGTGCTTGAAGGCGACCCGCATGCGGTAATCGAGGCAATGGCAATTGCCGGCTATGCCGTAGGCGCCGACCAGGGTTATATTTATATCAGAGCGGAGTATCCTATCGCGGTTGAAAGACTTAAAATTGCCATTAATCAGGCGAGAGAATACGGTCTTTTGGGCAAAGATATATTCGGAACAGGCTTTAATTTCGACCTTGATATCCGCTTGGGTGCGGGTGCGTTCGTATGCGGTGAGGAAACCGCGCTCATGACGTCTATCGAGGGTAACCGCGGCGAGCCGCGTCCGCGTCCGCCGTTCCCGGCAGTTAAGGGACTTTGGGGCAAGCCGACCCTTCTTAATAACGTTGAAACTTATGCGAATATTGCGCAGATTATATTAAACGGTGCGGAATGGTTCGCGTCAATGGGTACCGAAAAGTCAAAGGGTACAAAGGTATTCGCATTGGGCGGAAAAATACACAATACGGGACTTGTTGAAATTCCGATGGGTACAACTCTGCGCGAAATCGTTGAAGATATCGGCGGCGGCGTGCCTAACGGCAAGAAATTCAAGGCGGCTCAGACGGGCGGTCCTTCGGGCGGTTGTATTCCGGCGTCGCTTATCGACACGCCGATTGATTACGATTCGCTTATCGCAATCGGTTCAATGATGGGTTCGGGCGGACTTATCGTTATGGACGAGGATAACTGTATGGTTGATATCGCTAAATTCTTCCTTGAATTTACGGTGGACGAGTCCTGCGGTAAATGTGCTCCGTGCCGAATCGGTACAAAGAGATTGCTTGAAATTTTGAATAAAATTACAAGCGGCAAGGGAACTATGGAAGATATCGATAAGATGGAAGAACTGTGCTATTCAATCAAATCGTCGGCGCTGTGCGGTCTGGGACAGACGGCTCCGAACCCGGTTCTTTCCACGCTGCACTATTTCAGAGACGAATATATCGCGCACGTGCAGGATAAGAAGTGCCCGGCGCACGTATGTAAAGCGCTTGCGCAGTACAAAATTAATCCTGAAAAATGTAAGGGCTGCAGCCTGTGTTCAAGACAGTGTCCGGTAGGCGCAATTTCGGGACAGATTAAGTCACCGTTCGTTATCGACCAGGATAAGTGTATTAAGTGCGGCGCATGTCAGCAGGCATGTAAGTTCGGCGCAATCGATAAAGACTGATTAAGGAAAGGAATGAAATGAAGATGGTAAACTTGAAAATAAACGGTCAGGACATCAGCGTACCCGAGGGTTACACTATTCTTGACGCAGCGCGTGAGGTTGGTATCAACATTCCTACCTTATGTTATCTGAAGGATTTAAATCAAATCGGCGCATGCAGAATGTGTCTTGTTGAGGTAAAGGGCGCAAGAGCGCTGCAGGCGGCTTGCGTATATCCCGTTGCGGAAGGCATCGAGGTTTACACAAATACCGAAAAGGTAAGAAAAGCACGCCGCGCAACGTTGGAACTTATTCTTTCAAACCATGAAAAGAAGTGTCTGACATGTGTGCGGAGCAGAAACTGTGAACTGCAAACTTTGGCGGAAGAACTCGGCGTAGACGGTCTGCGCTATGAGGGCGAAAATATTCAGCATGAAATTGACGATTCGTCAACATCGCTGGTAAGAGATAATAATAAGTGCGTACTGTGCAGAAGATGTATCGCGGCTTGTGATAACCAGGATATTTCGGTTATTTCGGCGGTAAACAGAGGTTTTGCGACCGAAATCCGCGCTGCATTTGAGCAGCCGATGAAGGACGTACCGTGCGTATTCTGCGGTCAGTGCATCGAGGCATGTCCGGTTGGCGCACTGTATGAAAAGACGTCAATCCCACAGGTTATGGACGCGATTGATAACAGCGAAAAGCACGTTGTTGTGCAGACAGCGCCGGCGGTACGTGCGGCATTGGGCGAAGAATTCGGGCTGCCCATCGGCACTCCGGTAACGGGCAAAATGGTTGCGGCTCTGCGCCGTCTGGGATTTGATAAGGTTTTCGATACCGATACCGCTGCCGACCTCACAATCATGGAAGAAGGCACGGAATTTATAGAAAGATTTACAAAGCAGGAAAAACTTCCGCTGATTACGTCATGTTCACCGGGCTGGGTTAAGTTCTGCGAGCATTATTATCCGGAATTTACCGATAATCTTTCAACGGCGAAATCGCCTATGGAAATGTTCGGCGCGGTAATTAAGTCGTACTATGCGGAAACGTCGGGCATTGATAAAAAGGATATCTATTCGGTAGCAGTCATGCCGTGTACGTCGAAAAAGTATGAGGCGGCACGTCCCGAGCTTTCGTCAAGCGGCAGCGCGGATATTGACGCGTCGCTGACAACGAGAGAACTTGCGAGAATGATTAAGCAAGCGGGTATTGATTTCAAGTCGCTCCCCGATGAAGAATTTGACCAGCCGTTCGGCATGGCAACAGGTGCGGGCGTTATTTTCGGTACAACGGGCGGCGTTATGGAGGCGGCTATCCGTACGGTATATGAAAAGCTTGAGGGAAAACCGCTTGACGATATCAACGTAACGGCTGTGCGCGGACTTGAAGGCGTTAAGGAGGCAACATTGACGATTGCCGGCAAGGACGTTCGCGTAGCGGTTGTTCACGGAACGAAGAACGCGAGAACGATTCTGGAAAAGGTAAAAGCGGGCGAGCATTACGATTTCATCGAAATCATGGCATGTCCGGGCGGCTGTATCAACGGCGGCGGACAGCCGATTGTTGATTCCAAGACGAGAGCCGTAACCGATGTGAAGGCGCTCCGCGCGGGTGCACTGTATTCGGAGGACGAGGCGTCTGCAATCAGAAAATCGCATGAAAATCCGTACATTCAGAAACTGTACAGCGAATATTTCGGCGAGCCGTGCTCACATAAGGCACACGAACTGTTGCATACAACATATACAAAGCGCAGGAAATTTTAATGAAAAGGGCTGTTTAAAGAGTCAATCGGCTTTTTAAACAGCCTTTGTTTTTGGATGAAGTTAAAAGGTGTCTCGGGTTCCGAAGTTATTGTTGATTTCTTGCGGAAGCTGTGGTATTATATATGGTAAAACGAAAAGGAAAGAGTGGAAAAATGAGCGAAATAAAAAAAGCGGCGGAGGAAGATTTGCCGGAGATAATGAAGGTGTATGCAAGAGCGCGGCGGTTTATGGCGGAGACGGGAAATCCGACGCAGTGGGGCGATAATTATCCGGAGGAAGAGCTGCTCTGCGCGGATATTGCGGACGGAAATTTGTATGCGGTCTGCGCGGACGGACGCATTTGCGGCGTGTTTGCGTTCATATTGGGCGAGGACGAAACGTATGGCGTGATAGAGGACGGCGCGTGGCTGTCGGACGAGCGGTACGGGACGATACACCGCATCGCAAGCGACGGAACGGTGCGCGGAATATTTGAAGATGTGCTGAATTTTTGCAAAAATGTAATCGGACATTTGAGGATAGATACGCATGCGGATAATAAAGTGATGCAGCATAAAATCGAGAAAAACGGTTTTTGCCGCTGCGGCATTATTTATCAGAAGGACGGCACAACGCGCATTGCGTATGAAATGGTATGAGATAATTTTCCGTAAGATTAACCTCTTACGGAATTTTTTTAATAAAAAAACCCGCACATATCGAAGTGATATGCGCGGGTGTGTATTTTCTGTTACATAACTCGTCTTGCGCCGACATACTTGCTGTACTGGCAAATTGAGCTGAGCGATTGATAGGATACGGTTTTGCCGGTGTGGGGTGAGTGAATAACCTGACCGTTTCCGGCGTAGATAACAACGTGTGAAATTCTTCCGCCACCTCTGGAGAAGAATATCAAATCGCCCGCCTGCAGATTATCGCGGGAAACGGCAACACCGTTTGAATACTGTGCCGCGGCGGAGCGGTTCAATGATACGCCGAGATTGCGTGCGCAATATTGAACAAGTCCGGAGCAGTCAAATCCGGACGGCGAAGTGCCGCCGTAAACGTATTTTGTGCCGAGATATTTTGCCGCCTCTGCAACAAGTTTTGAGCCGCTGCCCGATGCGGGTGCTGCGGCAGACTTTGTCTGAGCCGAGGATTTCGAATCGGTCTTGCTGCTTGCCGCCGATGTCTTTGTTTCTACCTTCTTTTCCTCAACAATTGCCGAAACATTGGCTGTTTTTACGTATCCTATTTCATTTGTGGCGGAGACGATAATTTTTGTCCAGTTCGTGCCGCCGCTTAATATTTTGCAATTTGCATTGTTCGCAAGAGTTGTGAGCGTGTCGCTGTTGTCGTCCGGCATAATCTTGACGGCTATAGCGGTGTCCGATGTCTTGATTTTTGCATTCTTGGCAATTGCCGCAATGCGGTTGTTACGCGCGGTGTTTACTTCGCTGCGCTTAACCATCTCGCCGACGGTGATGTATTCTGCCGAAACATAGCCTATGTCGTAATCATCGCCGTAATATACCTTGAACCAGCCGTCGCACGGTTCTTCCAGAATGGTCACCCATGAACCCATGGCAACCTGTGCCAAAATAAGTGCGTTGTCGTTGGCTTGTGTGCGTACGTTAATGCTTTGGTCGGCGGTGCCCATGCGGTACATCGTTGTGGTGAGCATGATTTCGTTCACGCGCTCTGTGTCCTTGCTGACATATTCCGCCTTGACATAACCTGTGTAGTCGCCTGCCTGAACTTTCAGCCAGTCCTCGTATTCATCCAATACCTTGACGGTTGTTCCGACGGAAAGAACGTCCAAAATTGTGCTCTCCGTATCTGCTGCGGCGCGGAGATTAATGCTCCCGCCCGATGTAAGAATATATGCGTCATCGCCTACAGCAATATCCGTTGCCGGTGCTGCAGCGACGGTTACGTCTGCTGTTTCGCCTTCGCCGTCACCCGTAAGAACTGCCGGTGAGGCGTCAACCGTCTCTATTTTCTGAGTAAGCTTATTCGCGCGTACCGCCGAAAGGTTCAGAGCCTGTACGGTCGCCAGCGAACCCACCAACGATACGGCAAGCAGCGCCGCCATCGTGTGTTTTAAGTTCCCCATGCTAATCCTCCTAAATTGTTTCTGAAATGTTACAAAATTATTATACACTAAAAATAACAATTTGTCAAACATTTTTAATAAATTTTTACAATTTTGAAACAATTTGTTATTATTAAATGCACCAAAAACGGCGCTGCTATGCGAAAAACACAAAAACAAAAAAATAAAAAAATTTTTTTAAAAATTATAAAAAATAAGCTGAATTGTTACGATGTTACAAGAAAATTAAAAATAATTGTAACAATTTCGGAGGTAAATAAATAAAATAGAGACAAAATGAAAAAAATGATTGACAAACGACGGAAAATGTTGTATAATAAATTCATGTTTTGTATAAGCCGATGTGGTGGAATTGGCAGACGCGCGGGACTCAAAATCCCGTGGTAGCGATACCGTGTGGGTTCGACCCCCACCATCGGCAC
The DNA here is from genome assembly GCA_934487205.1 of uncultured Clostridia bacterium. Lineage (GTDB taxonomy): Bacteria > Bacillota > Clostridia > UBA1381 > UBA1381 > UBA1738. Next base: position 20,608 of record CAKSRS010000025.1, on the reverse strand, counting down.
CACGTCAGAGCAAGCTCTATATCGCTTGCTCTGTTTTTTTTTGTAAAAAACAGAGTTCGCTCATGCCGCTGCTCTTCCTTTATCGCAAAAAGGCACGCTCGGCTCGCCTGTTCGCTTGCAAGCGCACTCACAACGACTCACGGTCGCTACCACCTTTTTGCGAGCACCCATCATTTCGGCTTTTCCGTTCAATTACGGTCATTTTTGGCTATTTCGGTAGTCAAAAATGTGTCATAATACCCGTAACTCACCGCTTATGTTTGATGAAAACAGCACAGCGGCGCAAATTGCATAAAAAAGACAAGCAAATCGGTGCTTGTCTTTTTATTTGCTAAAATTGCATTTGCGCCTTAAGGTCATCAGCCACGATTTTGCCGCGGAAGATTTCCACGATTTTAAATCCGAAATCGCAAGCCGCGCCGGGACCTTTTCCGGTAATAATTTTCCCATCGGCGGCGACATTGCCGTCCGAATGTATGCCGCCGATAACCTTATCTTCAAAGCCGGGATAACAGGTGTAGTTTTTGCCCTTCAATAGTCCCATTTTCCCTATAATAGACGGCGCGGCGCAGATTGCGGCGATGAATTTATCGTGTTCGTGAGCATAGCGTATGAGCGAATGCACCTTTTCGGACGCGTCCAAATCGGTGTGGCCGGGCCCGCCGGGCAGAATCAGCATATCCATTTCGGCGACGTTCAGTTCGTCGATAAGCTCATCGCACACAACGGTTACGCTGTGCGCCGAAACGATGTTTTTGCCGCCGACGCCCACCGTTTTTACGTCCAGTTCGGCGCGCCGCAGAATGTCAACAACGGCAAGCGCTTCGATATCCTCAAATCCGTCGGTTAAAAGTACGTAAATCATAAAAATCTCCATTCCGCCGCTCTGCGCCGGCATATATAATAATGAAATTTCTCTTATCCGCAGAGAAAAAATGATAAGAGATTTTTTCGCCCTTGTGCGTTTCCGAAGAAGACGAGGAAAATTCCGCACGGGCAATTAATTCCCTGTTATGGTTTTATACATATATAAGAAATGTAACAAATATATATCAAAAGTAAAATTATCCCCTGTGTGCGCGACAGCTTTTTCAAAAAAAGCGGCGGCAGCACAGACAGGGCGGTAAGCCCGAAACACACGGGCAGGTCGAGCGCGTATGTCTGCGGCTCAACGGGCGTCATACCGCCGGATATAAGGGAGCAAACCGGCAGAATGACCGATAGATCTATAATATTCGCGCCGATGATGTTCCCCACCGATAGGGACGGCTGTTTTTTCGCCGCGGCAGTGACAGCCGTAACGAGTTCGGGCAGGGAAGTCCCCACCGCGATTATCGTCACGCCGATAATGCCTTCCGAAACGCCGAGCCGCCTTGCCAGTTCGCTGCCGTTGTCGACGAGCATATCCGCACCGATTACGACCCCGCCCATTCCGACGGCAAATAATGCAATATTGCGCCAAAGTTCGGATTTTTGTATCTCTGGGCGTGAAGTGCCGACGGTTTGTCTTTTTGCGGCGGCGATGTTTTCCACCATGAATACGGCGAAAAGCAAGAGCAGAATTATATCCGCCGCGTAGCCGATTTGTCCGTCGGCGGAAAAGAGCCACAAAATGCCGCAAACGACCGCCATTAAAATCCCCTTAAAGGCAAATTCGCCGTACCTGACCGCGGCGGGCAGGAGTATCGCGGATAAACCGAGGATAAGACCGAGGTTGGCGTTGACCGAGCCGACGGCGTTTGCCGCCGCCATGAGGGATTTCCCCTTTGCCGCCGCGAAACCCGAAACCAAAAGTTCCGGAAGTGTGGTTGCAAAGCTGACAATTGTCGCGCCGACGAGCATTTTCGGCAGACCGAAAGCCTCCGCAAACCATGTCGACGCGCCAACGAAAAGGTCGCCGCCTTTTATAATAAGTATCAGTCCGATGGCCAAAAGTATAATCACGGTTAAGGTGTTCATAAAAATCCTCCGTCCGGTAGCATAATCTTAACATATTTTACCCCGATAGTCAATAATTATTTGCGTAATAGCTTGCAATTTTAGGTAAAAAAGGGTATAATAAAGGGGAATGTAATTAAATGGATATACGAGAGGATTTAACGATGAGAAAAAAACTTTCAAGAAGTGAGGCAAGATGCGAGGCGTTCAAGCTGATATTCGAGATTAATCAGCATAAAGACGAGCTTGATTTTTTGTTTGACGAGCTCATGAACGAGTGTCCGGCAAGCGTAACGTCGATGCCGTATATACAGGGCGTTGTCACGGGCGTAATGGCGCATGAGGACGAGCTTTTGGACGAAATCCGCAAAAATCTTGCAAACGGCTGGCGGCTCGAGCGCATTTCCAAAGTAGCGCGGTCGGTGCTGTTGCTGGCGATTTACGAAATCCGATATGTTGAGGACGTGCCGGAAAAGGTTGCGATAAATGAGGCGCTGGAACTGGCGAAAAAGTTTGACGAGCCGGATTCGTCGGCATTTGTGAACGGCGTCCTTGCCGGAGTGGTAAAAAAATGAGCCTGTTTTTGGGGATAGATACGTCGAACTACACGACCTCTGCCGCCGTCTGCGGTGACGAAAACATATCGGTGCGGAAAATCATTGATGTCAAGGAAGGCGAGCGGGGAATACGTCAATCGGACGGCGTGTTTGTACATCTTAAAGAGTTGCCGCGGCTTTACGAAAGTATCGGCGCGGATTTGACAAAGACAGCGGCAGTCGGTGTTTCCACCCGGCCGCGGAGCGTGGAAGGCTCGTATATGCCTGTGTTTGTGGTCGGCGAGAGCTTTGCGCGCACGGCGGCGAAAACTCTCGGCGTGCCGCTGTTTCGGTTTTCGCATCAGGACGGGCATATCATGGCGGGTATTGTATCGGCGGGGTGCCGCGAACTTCTGGAAGGCGAATTTACGGCGGTGCATATCTCGGGCGGTACGACCGAAATTTTAAATTGCCGATATAACGGCAGCGGATTTGACGCGGAGATTGTCGGCGGAACGAAGGATATTTCGGCGGGACAGCTGATAGACCGACTGGGCGTAAAAATGGGTATGAAATTCCCGTGCGGGCGCGAATTTGACGCGCTGAGCATGACGGCGGACAAGGAAATTCCGCTTAAAACCTCGGTTTCGGAGGGATATATCAATTTTTCGGGCATGGAGAATAAGCTGTCGGAAAAAATCGGCGCGGAGGATAATGCAAAGATAGCGCGGTCGGCGCTTGCATTCATCGGAAAAAGCCTTGCCGCGGCGATAAATTACGGTAAGCCGGAGCGGGTGCTGTTTGTCGGCGGAGTTGCGTCGAATACGTATTTGCGGCAGTGTTTTGCGGAAAATATCGCGGCGCAGACATATTTTGCGTCGGGGGAATTATCGAGTGATAACGCGGTCGGCATAGCCGAGCTTGCGAAAAGGAGTTGGGAAAAATGGAACCGTTAACGGCAACCGTAACTCAGCTGAATGCGTACATGAAACGCGTGGTTGAGGGGCAGACGGCGCTTAACGATATATGGATAAAGGGCGAAATTTCAAATTTCAAACGGCATTATTCGGGGCATCTGTATATAACGCTTAAAGATGACGGCGGCGTGTTAAAGGCGGTCATGTTCAAGAGCGCGGCGATGGGGCTGACATTCTCGCCGGAGGACGGAATGAAGGTTCTTGCGCGCGGTCGGATAGGCGTTTATGAGCAGAGCGGCACGTATCAGCTTTATATAAACGAAATGACGCCGGACGGCGTGGGCGAGCTTTACGTTGCGTATGAGCAGCTGAAAAAGCGGCTTGCGGCGGAGGGATTGTTTGACGAAAGCAAAAAAAAGCCGATTCCGCAGTATCCGGAGCGCGTGGGCGTTGTCACGGCGACGACGGGCGCGGCGGTGCGCGATATAATTAATGTAATTACGCGGCGGTATCCGTACTGCGAGATTATAATTTACCCATCGCTTGTTCAGGGCGCGGGCGCGAAGGAGAATATCGTCGAGGCGATTGAATATTTTAATGAGCACAAGCTGTGCGACACGCTGATTGTGGGGCGCGGCGGCGGCTCAATAGAGGATTTGTGGGCGTTTAATGAGGAATGTGTTGCGCGTGCGATTTACGCGTCGGAAATTCCGATAATATCGGCGGTCGGGCACGAGACCGACTTCACAATAGCCGATTTTGCGGCGGATTTGCGTGCACCTACGCCGTCGGCGGCGGCGGAGATTGCGGTACCGTCCCAGACGGAGCTGATGAGCAGAATTTCGGTGCTGTCGGGACGTCTGCGCACGGCGGAGGTTAATTTTATAAAAAATAAACGGCTGTATGTGGAAAAGCTGCAGCTGCGCACACCGCAAAGCCGTATAGACGACAGCCGTCAAAGGCTGGACGGACTTATAAAGCAGGCGGAAAAATCCTTCCGGCTGACGCTGTCGGAAAAAGCAAAGATCATGTCGCAGCTGGCGGCAAAGCTGGACGCGCTGTCGCCGCTGTCGGTGCTCGGCAGAGGTTATTCCATAGCGGAAAATGCCGAGGGAAATGTTATCCGCACGGTGCGGGATTTGGCGGAAGGCACGGATTTTGCGCTGCGCCTTGCGGACGGCGAATGTAAATGCACGGTAAAGGAGAATAAATATGTTTGAAAAATCGATAAAGGAACTGGAGTCCATTGTAGCGAAACTGGAGAGCGGCGATACAACTCTTGACGAGAGTTTGGAGCTGTTTGAAAAGGGTATAAAGCTGTCGAAAGAGTGCAATAAAATGCTTGACACCGCCGAGAAAAAAGTCTCGGTGCTGATGAACGGCGAAAAAAAGGATTTTGAAGTCGACGGAGAGTAATTTAAATAAGAAGGAAAGCGAAAAAATATGCAAAAATACATTGATTTGGTTGACGGAGCGCTGAGGGAGTATTTAAAACCGAAGGACAATCCGCAAAAGAAGATTTATGACGCGATGGCGTACAGCCTGTTCGCGGGGGGCAAGCGCTTGCGCCCGGTGATAATGATGATGACGGCGAAAATGCTCGGGAAAGAACCGCAGACGGTTCTTCCGTTTGCGTGCGCGATTGAGATGATACATACCTACTCGCTGATACATGATGATTTGCCGGCGATGGATAATGATGATTTGCGCCGCGGCAAGCCGACGAACCATAAGGTTTACGGCGAGGCGGTGGCAATCCTTGCGGGGGACGCGCTGCTGACGCTTGCTTTTGAGACGGCGGCGGGGTATAATGTTGCGGGCGTTTGTAAAAAGTCGGTTATCGCGGCGATTGCAGAACTTGCACAAGCCGCCGGTGCGGACGGCATGATTGGCGGACAGGTCGTGGATATTGGCAGCCATGATGAGGACGCGCAGCTTTTGAAGTATCTTCATTCGCTGAAAACGGGCGCGCTTATCCGCGCGTCGGGTGTAATCGGCGCGATTTTGTCGGGCGCTGATGAGGAGCAGATTAAGGCTGTGGACGGATTTTGTGAAAATCTGGGCATAGCTTTTCAGATACAGGACGATATTTTGGACGTTGAGGGCAGCGAGGAGGAACTCGGCAAGCCGATAGGCAGCGACGCGGAGAATAATAAGTCCACGTATGTAACGCTGTTCGGCTTGGAAAAGGCGCGGGAGTTGTCGGCGGAATATACCGCTAAGGCAATCTGCAGTCTTGATATTTTTGAAAACCGCGGCGAGCTTTGCAATATGGCGAAAAAGCTGACGGAAAGAAAGGCATAAATTATGAATTTTTGGAAGGAAAGCGTGCTTGTAACATGCCTTATAGCGTGGTTTGTCGCACAGCTTTTAAAGGTAATTTTCACACTTGTTAAAAATAAAAAGTTTGATTTCAGACGGTTTATCGGCGCGGGCGGCATGCCGAGTTCACACTCATCGTTTGTGACGAGTCTTGCGACGGCGATTGGCATAAAAAACGGATTTGCAAGCGATGAATTTGCGGTTTGTGTGGTATTGGCGCTTGTGGTGATGTATGACGCGGCGGGCGTGCGGCGCGCAGCGGGACAGCAGGCGAAAATTTTGAATAAGCTTGTGGAACGCTGGGAAAGAGCGGATTTTTCCGACACAGATAAGCACCTGAAGGAACTTTTGGGTCACACCCCAAAAGAGGTTTTTGCGGGAGCGATTTTGGGGATAGTAATAGCAGTTCTAAAACATTTATAAGGAAGATATGCGTCGCATCTCACCCATTTTCGCTCGAGGTAGCAAAGCGGCTGAATGGTAGTGAATGACAATTCGGTGACCGAGCCGCAGTGAGAAGTACCTTCGTACGGCACCCTCACTGCAAAAGGGCAATCTGCTTGTATCTATTCCTTATAAAAATAGATAGGAGGATATACTTCGCATCTCGCCGTTTTTGGACGCGGCGCACCGTTTGTACGGATTACCCTTACTGCAAAAGGGGTGATCTGTTTCCCATAAAAACGGTGTGGGGGATTCGCGCCTTGCCGTTTTGGGGTACGGTGCGCCCGCGATATGGGCGCATTTTCAGCAAAAATGTAATTACCGCATACACGGTGCGGAAAGGGAGAAAGACTATGCTTTTTGATTCACATGCGCATTACAATGACCGGGCGTTTGACGGCGACCGGGACGAAATTTTGTCAAAAATGCATGAAAACGGCATTGAATATATCATAAACGCGGCGGATTCAATGGAATCTGTCGGCGAAATTATAAAATTAGCGGAAAAATATCCGTTTGTGTATGCGTCGGCGGGGGTGCACCCGGAAAATGTGCAAAATCTGACAGAGGCGGACATGGAAAAATTAAAAACATACGCAAAGCATGAGAAAGTGCGTGCGATAGGCGAAATCGGGCTTGATTATCATTATGATGATGTGCCGAAGGACGTGCAGAAGAAATGGTTTGCGCGGCAGATTGACCTTGCGCGGGAGGTAAAACTTCCGGTGATTGTGCATGACCGTGAGGCGCATGCGGACACACTGGAAATTCTGCGCGCGCATCACGCGGCGGACGTTGGCGGCGTGCTGCATTGCTATTCGGGCAGTGCGGAAATGGTGCGCGAGGTGTTGGATTTGGGATTTTATCTCGGATTCGGCGGAACACTGACCTTCAAAAATGCGAAAAAAGTGCATGCGAGCGCGGCGGCAGCGCCGATTGAGCGGATTGTGCTGGAGACGGATTGTCCGTATCTCGCGCCGGAGCCGCACCGCGGAACGCGCAACAGTTCGCTTTTGATGCATTATGTGGCGGAGCGGCTGGCGGAAATCAAGGGGATTTCGGTCGGCGAGGTTGAGGAAATCACGCAAAGTAACGCAAAAAAACTCTACGGAATTTAAGGAAAGGAGCCGGGCGATGTACGGGTATGATATTTTTCATGAAAACATAATGGAAAATCTTATTAATAATATAAGAAACAACTCCGCCCGGCACGCATATATATTTGAGGGTGAAAAAGGCGTGGGAACATATGCGGCGGCGCGCCTTTTCGCAGCGGCGATGGTGTGCGAAAAAACGGAGAACGCGCCGTGCGGTGCATGCCCGTCATGCATAATGGCGGCAGCGGAAACGCACCCGGATATACGAATAATCTCGCCGCCGGACGGAAAGAAGAATATTTCGGTCGACATGGTGCGCGATATCGTGACCGACGCGTATACAAAGCCGTACGAAAGCCGACGGAAGGTGTATATCATTGCGTACGGCGACGATATGAATGAGCAGGCGCAAAACGCATTTTTAAAAGTTTTGGAAGAACCGCCGGAATATGCGGCGTTTGTAATATTGGCGGAAAATCACGAGACGCTTTTGCAGACGGTGCGGTCACGGTGCATACAAATTCGATTCGGTGCGGTTGCGGCGGATAAAATAAAAATTTGGCTGCAAAAGCGCTATCCGGAATTGGGCGACAGGGCGGATTTTTACGCAAAATATGCGGGCGGCGTCGCGGGGCGAGCGGAGCGGATTATAAATGATGAAAATTTTATCCCGCTGCGGAAGGCCGCCTTTGAAAAATCGGAGCTTTTGCTGTCGCCGTCCAAGCTTGACGCATACGCGGCGGCGGAATTTTTGGAGGAAAACAAGGACAACGCCGACCTGATTTTGGAACTTTGGCAAAGTTTTGTGCGCGATATGATGCTTTTGCAAAACGGCGCAAAAGACTGCGCAATGAACAGCGATTTTATCGACAGATTGATTGCCATGTCGAACAGGTATACCGAAAAGCGGATTGTCCGCGCGGCGGATGAAATTATGACGGCGCAGAAAATGCGGCGAAGGTATGTCAGTTTGCACACGCTTGCGCTGCGCATGGCGTTTACGATAAAAAGGAAAGGATAGATACGACATGAACAAATTTTCAGAATTAACACCGGAGATAGAGCGTTTGGCGAAAAAATGCAGCAGCAACAGCCGCATTGACCCGGAATTGTACGAACGTTACGAGGTAAAGCGCGGCCTGCGTTATAAAAGCGGGCGCGGCGTTTTGACGGGACTTACCGAAATCGGCGAGGTTAAATCGTACACAATCGATGACGGCGAGATGATTCCGTGCGAGGGTAAATTATACTATCGCGGATACGATATTGAAGATATAGTGAACGGGTTTACCGAGGACGGCAGATTCGGATTTGAGGAAGTTTTGTATCTCTTGATTTTCGGCGAACAGCCGACCCGTGCAGAGCTTGCGGATTTTTGCCGTGTGCTTGCCGAGTACCGCACGCTGCCGACAAGTTTCGTGCGCGATATTATCATGAAGGCGCCGTCGAGCGATATGATGAACACGCTTGCGCGCAGCGTTCTGACGCTGTATTCCTATGATGACCGCGCCGACGACACGTCGGTTGACAATGTTCTGCGGCAGAGTCTGCAGCTTATCGCGCTGTTTCCGCTGCTGTCGGTGTACGGCTATCAGGCGTATAACCATTATCAGAAGGGGCACAGCCTGTATATTCACACGCCGCCGGCGGAGCTGTCCACGGCGGAGGTGATTTTGTACACATTGCGCCCGGATAAGCAGTACACCGAGCTTGAGGCAAAGCTTTTGGATATATGCCTTGTCGCGCAGGCGGAGCACGGCGGCGGAAATAACTCGACATTCACGACGCATGTTGTATCGTCGTCGGGGACGGATACATATTCATCGGTTGCGGCGTCGCTCGGTTCGCTGAAGGGCCCGAAACACGGCGGTGCGAACAAAAAAGTTGTGCAGATGTTTGATGATATCAAGGCGCACGTAAAGGATTGGACGGACGAAAACGAAGTGCGCGCATATTTGCAGAAAATTCTGAACAAAGAGGCGTTTGACGGCAGCGGGCTTATTTACGGTATCGGTCATGCGGTATATTCGCTGTCCGACCCGAGAACGAAAATCCTGAAAAAGTATGTCGGCCCGCTTGCGAAGGAAAAGGGTAAGGAAAAGGAGATGGCGCTTTACGAAATGGTGGAAAATATTGCGCCGTCGCTTTTGAAGGAAAAGCGTAACCGTCCGGTAAGCGCGAACGTTGACTTTTATTCGGGATTTGTTTACAGCATGCTGGGGCTTCCGCTTGAACTTTACACGCCGATTTTCGCGATTGCGAGAATTGCCGGCTGGAGTGCGCACAGGCTTGAAGAACTCATGAGTACGAGTAAAATCGTGCGCCCGGCGTACAAAAACGTTGCGTCGCATAAAGAGTATGTGCCTATGGAGGAAAGGCGTGAGGAATAGAGGAAATAACGGAAAGACTGATGAAAAGGGGCGGGAGAAATATTGGAAATAGCGGAAAATTTAAAAACCGAGGTTGTCGGGAGGTATGACGTTGCCGTCTGCGGCGGCGGAATTGCGGGGATATCGGCGGCACTTGCGGCGGCGCGCGGGGGCGCGTCGGTTCTGCTGACGGAAACTTCGTACATATTGGGCGGACTTGCGACGTCGGGATTGGTGACGGTGTATCTGCCGCTGTGCGACGGGTTCGGCAGACAGGTTTCGTTCGGAATATGCGAGGAGCTTATCCGCCTGTCGGCAAAGCACGGACTTGACGGCGATTATGACGGCGCGGAATGGTTTTCGGCGAACCCGCGCGAAAAGCGTACGGAACATAGGTTTGAAGTGCAGTATAATCCGCATTTTTTTGCGATTGATGCGGAGCAGCTGTTAAAAAGCGCGGGCGTGGATATATTGTACGGAACGAAGGTTTGCGGCGTAAAAACGGAAAATAAATCGCTGACGCATATAATTATCGAGAATAAGAGCGGGCGCAGCGCGGTTGCCGTCGGCGCGGCGGTGGACGCCACGGGCGATGCGGATATATTTTGGTATGCGGGCGCAAAAACCGACACATTTAAGGCGAAGAATGTGCTTGCGTGCTGGTATTATTTTGAAGGCAAAAAGGGCGCGCAGCTGAAAATGCTGGGATATTCAGAGGATCCGCGCGCGGATAAGACCGAAACGCTGACGGACAGGCGCTTTACGGGGCTGGACGGTAAGGACAACAGTGAAATGGTGCAGCTTGCGCATGACCGGATTTTGGAGGATATTGAGCGTGCGGGCGTGCGCCCGGTGACATTGCCGACAATTCCGCAGCTGCGCATGACGCGCAAGCTTGTCGGGAAGTATGAGCTTGACGCTGCCGAGGCGCATAAACGGTTTGAGAGTTCAATCGGAATGATAAGCGATTGGCGTGAGTGCGGACCGGTGTATGAAATCCCGTTCGAAACGCTGTGTACCGACGAGTGCGTGAATGTTTTTGCCGCGGGACGTTGTATTTCGGTGACCGATTTGATGTGGGATATATCGCGCGTAATTCCGGCGTGCGCCGTCACGGGCGAGGCGTCGGGAGCAGCGGCGGCGCTTGCGGCGAAAAACGGCGGCGTTGATTTATCGGCACTGCAAAAAATTCTTATGCGCGGCGGCGCGGTTTTGCATGAGGACGAACTTGATTAAGAACATATATAAAGGGGATTTAAGTCTGAATAAAATCGCCCATAGCGCGGCTTTTTGCTCGGGGCATCGAATGGTCAGAGCCGTTTGGTGACCGAACCGCGGTAGGAAGTGTCGTACAGCATCTGCTTGCAAACGATTTTCCTTCAGACTTAAGTTTTGTGCTTTATGGCACGGAAAGGAATGGGTATAAAAATGAAAAAAATATGCGGAGCGATTTTCGGAGCGCTTTTGGTTGCGGGGGGCGTGTTATATGCGCTCAACGTGCTGGGAATGACGGACATTAAATTTTCGCTTGACGGCTGGTGGACGCTGTTCATTATTGTTCCGAGTGTGAGCGGAATTATAAGCGGCAGGGATAAATCGGGGGGACTTATCGGACTGCTTATCGGCGTGCTGTTGCTTTTGGGCGCGCGCGATATAATAGATTATGACATAGTCTGGCAGCTAACCGCGCCGATAATCGTGGTTGTAATCGGCGTAAAACTGATAATAAGGGCGTTTTCGATTAAAAAACCTGCGGTTGAGAACGGCGAAAATGACGAATACATACCGGGATTTAATGCAAAAATTGATAATTTTGAGGGTAAGGATTTAAAAATCGCTAAGGTCGGTGCGGTTTTCGGCGCAACAACGTGCAATCTGACCGATGCAAAATTTAAAGAAGGCAGCCATGTTGATGTGCTGTGCTTGTTCGGCGGCGCAGAAATTGTTGTGCCGGAAAATGTGGAGGTAAAGGTTAATGCGCTCAGCATTTTCGGCGGAATATCCGATAAACGCCCGGTTCGGAAGGAAACCGAAAAAACGGCGGCGCTGACAATTAACGGATTATGTCTGTTCGGCGGGGCGGATATAAAGTAGTATGGAACGGGAATTTGTAAATTTGACGGAGGAAAATCTGCCGCGGGAGCATTTGTGTTGTATTATCCGCACCAGAAAGGCTCATGTGGGGGTTGAGGCGAAACGTGCGTGGCTGGCGGATAGGCTGAAGGAAGGGCATGTTTTCCGTAAACTTGATGTAAAAGGCTGCGTTTTTATAGAATATGCGCCGCTGGAAAATGCGTGGACACCGATTGTTGGTGATAATTTTTACTATATATACTGCTTGTGGGTGCAGGGCGCGCCGAAGGGCAGCGGTTATGGGAAAGAATTAATGGAACATTGCATAAATGACGCAAAATCTCACGGAAAATCGGGCGTTTGCATGCTTGGTGCAAAAAAGCAGAAATCATGGTTGTCCGACCAAAATTTCGCGAAGAAGTTCGGGTTTGAAAAGGTTGACGAAACGCGTGACGGGTATGAACTTTTAGCATTGTCCTTTGACGGGAGCACGCCGCATTTTACGGAAAACGCGAAACGTCAATGCATTGCGGAGAAGGAATTGACTGTGTTTTATGATTACCAGTGCCCGTATATTCCGCAAAGGGTGGAAAAACTCAGGGAATATTGTGCGGAAAATAAAATCGCGGCAAATTTTGTTTGTGTGGACTCGCTCGAAAAGGCGAAAAATTTACCGTGTGTGTTCAATAACTGGGCGGTTTTTTACGGCGGAAATTTTGTGACCGTCAATCAAATTGATGAAAAAACCATAGAAAAACTTGCCGCAAAGTAAAATGCGGCAAGTTCTGTTATATGTCTATGGATTTTATGCAAGCGTTGTTCTGAAATAGCGCCATCATATTTTCGACGTTAAAATCGGACGGAAAATTTGCGACGAGCGTCATATCCAAAAGACCGTCTCTGCGCGCGCATTTAAAGCTGTCAACGGTGATGTTGTGCTCTTTTAAAATGGTATTGATAAAATTACGCGCGTCGGGCGTATCTTCGATAGTGACGGAGATTTCTTCTTCGTTCGGCATGTGCAGAAATTTCAGATTTTTATGCAGAATAATCTGAATAACCACAATCAAAATTGATGTGGAAATGCCCATAGCGTACATGCCCGCGCCTATGGCGAGCCCCACGCCCGATGTTGCCCATATGCCGGCGGCAGTGGTGAGCCCCTTTACCGAGTGGCGGTTGAAGTAGATCATGCCGGCGCCCAAAAATCCTACGCCGCTTACGACCTGTGCCGCAATTCGTGAGTTATCGGCACCGCGTGCGCCTTCGATTCCGGGTGCAATGTCGGAGAAACCGTATTTTGAAACGAGCATCATAAGTGCCGAGGCAAGCGCGACAATAATATGGGTGCGTATTCCGGCTCCTTTGCCGCGGTTTTTCCGTTCGTAACCGATAATTCCGCCGCATATGCATGCCAAAACGAGACGCAGAAAATAAACGCCTTCACATATAATCATTTCACGCATTTGTATTACCCCTTTCAAGTATAATTAAATATTATACCACTGCAAGGCGGAATTGTCAACAAAAATTTCAAATGTTTCAGAATTTCAAATTATCACTTTATCATAATTTTATTGTACAAGGCATAATTTTTATTGTGTAAAACGCCGAAAACATAAAGGCGCACGTCTGCGTGCGGAAAGAGACGAAAGTATGAAAATTTATATTTGCAAAACGGAGCAGATGAATACGGCGGACTTTGATTTTTTGCTGCAATTTGTAAGTGCGCAAAAGCGGGAGCGGATTTTGCGGCAGAGAAACAGGCAGACGGCGCGGGGAATGCTGGCGGGCGAGCTGCTTGCAAAAGCTGCGGTGCGGGACGAGTTCGGGATACCCGTTCGGGAGCAGAAACTTGCGTATACCGCCGGCGGAAAACCGTATCTTGAGGATTTTCCGCACGTGCATTTCAGTATCAGCCATTCGGGCGGGTATGCCGCGTGCGCGGCGGCGAATGTGCCTGTCGGCATTGATATTCAGAAGATGTACGGTAAATTTACACCGGAATTGGCGGCGAGGGTGTGCACCGCGGCGGAGGCGGACGAAATTTCGGAGAGTGCCGATAAAATATCCGCGTTCACAAAAATTTGGACGCAAAAAGAGGCAGCGGTAAAAATGTGCGGCTGCGGCATTGCTGCGGGGGATATAAAAAATTGTACAAAAAATAAAAATATCCGCTCCCTTCGCGTGGGCGATTATTGGCTCAGCGTGTGCGTCGGCGGGTAAACCGCGTGTTTTGGTGTGAAAAAAGCGGGAACACACCGCGATGTATTCCCGCCGAAACAGTTTCTACCTATATAATATTGTTTTTTCTGAGAAACTCTTTAAGACGCAAAAAAGTTTCATCGCTGATATCGTGTTCGATCTTGCAGCTGTCCTCATACGCGACTTTTTCGCTTACGCCGAGGGTTATCAGCGCTTTTGCGATAACTTCGTGCCGTTCATAAACCTTTGCGGCAACAGCCATGCCCTTTTCGGTCAGATTCAGACTGCCGTCCGGGTCAACGGTTATAAACCCTTCTTCGCGGAAAGATTTCATCGCGACAGAAACGCTCGGCTTACTAAAGCCAAGCTGATTTGCTACGTCTATACTTCTGGCGTAGCCCTTAGTACGTTTTATCATAAGAATTGCCTCAAGATAATTCTCGGCGGATTCCTTAATAATCATGGTAATCACCTCAATTGTTACCATTTATTTTACCACAAACTATTGCGTTTGTCAAATATGTTTATAAAATCCGTCAAAATAAATCCAAAGTTAAATATTTTGCTGAAAAATGGTAAAAAACTATTGACAAAGTGGGTTAGTTGTGCTAAACTAACCCATGAAGGTTAGCAAAGGCTAACTTAATATTGCGTGCAGAAACTCTTTCCGCACGACGTGAATCGGAGGAGATACAATGATGCCATTATGTTTTGCAAATGTCGGTGAAACTAACATAATAAGAAAAATCGGCGGCAATCCCGAAGTTAAAAAACACCTTGAAAACCTTGGGTTTGTGGTCGGCGGTAACGTTCAGATTGTAAGCTCGCTCGGTGGCAATGTAATTGTGAACGTGAAAGAGGCAAGAGTGGCGATTAGTGAGGAAATGGCACGTAAAATCATGGTTTGACAAAAAATCTGCGGTGCATCTTACCCGTATTCAAGGCCCGGAGTACCAACGTACGCCGTCGCCTTTCATAGCGGGCAATCTGACGGCAATCTTTTTTGCCAAACGGTTGCAGCGGAAATTTAGCTGCGTATCTTACCCTTTTTCGCTCGGGGTAGCAAAGCGGCTGAATGGTAGTGAATGACAATTCGGTGAATTGTCAGAGCCATTCAGTGACCGAACCGCAGTGAGAAGTACCTTCGTACAGCACCCTCGCTGCAAAAGGGCAATCTGACGGCAAGCTTTTTCGTCAAGTGGTTGTAGCGGAAGTTTAGCGGCGCATATTGTTGATATTCGAGGGGAGGACGTCCGGGCAGTGGCACCTGTTGCAAGTGGGTAATGACTTATCGGGCGCGGCGAAAAGCTGACGGTACATAACGCCAATACTTGGGGCTGAGAGTATCGGGCGGGTACAATCGTGATTTTAAGTGAAGTTAAAAAGTTAAATTTACATGCGGTGCAAACAAGTACGGCGTGTTTAAAATAAGAAAAAAGTCAAGGAGGAGAATGTATGAAAACGTTGAAACAGGCAAAAGTCGGCGAAACGGTCATCGTGAAGAAGCTACACGGTGAAGGCGCGATAAAGCGCAGAATTATGGACATGGGCATAACAAAAGGTGTTAGCGTGTTTATAAGAAAAGTTGCGCCGCTGGGTGACCCGGTGGAAATCACGGTCAGAGGCTATGAGCTGTCGCTCAGAAAAGCGGACGCGGAAATGGTCGAAGTTGAATAAAAAAGGTAATTTTTGAAAGTGAGGAAATGATATGAGTATCAGAATTGCCCTTGCGGGCAACCCGAACTGCGGTAAAACTACATTATTTAACGCGCTGACGGGGTCAAACCAATTTGTGGGAAACTGGCCGGGAGTAACGGTTGAAAAGAAGGAAGGAAAGCTGAAAAAGCATGACGGCGTAATCATCACCGACCTTCCGGGAATATATTCACTTTCGCCGTACACTCTGGAAGAAGTTGTTGCGAGAAACTATCTTATAGGCGAGCGTCCGGACGCGATTTTAAACATAATCGACGGTACGAACCTTGAGCGTAACCTATATCTTACGACGCAGCTTACCGAACTGGGAATCCCGGTAGTAATCGCGATAAACATGATAGACGTTGTAAGAAAGAACGGCGATAAGATTAATATTGCGGAACTTTCGCGCGAGTTAGGCTGTAAAATCGTAGAGATTTCGGCGCTTAAGGGCGACGGTGTAATGAAAGCGGCGGAAGAGGCGATTAATGCGGCAAATAACGGCAAAACGGTGCCGATGCATACATTCTCGGGTGCGGTTGAGCATGCGATAGCGCACATAGAGGAGGCTGTTCTGCATGACATGCCGGAGGAGCAGCAGCGCTGGTACGCAATCAAGATATTTGAGCGCGACAAAAAGGCAATGGAAAAGATAAATATTCCGGCACAGGTAATGAGTCATATTGAAGAGGACATCAAAGCGGCGGAGCAGGAGCTTGATGATGACTCGGAGAGTATCATAACGAATGAAAGATATGTCTACATAGCGCAGCTTATGAAGGGTTGTTATAAAAAGAGAAATGCGGGCAAGCTTTCAAGTTCGGATAAAATCGATAAAATAGTAACAAACCGTTGGCTGGGACTTCCGATTTTTGCGGTAGTAATGTTCCTGGTTTACTATATTTCAATGGTAACGGTAGGTTCGTTTGCGACGGACTGGGCGAATGACGGCGTATTCGGCGACGGCTGGCACCTTTTCGGAATGGGCACGGCGCAGTATGAGGAAGTTGCGGACAGCTACACATCGGCGGCGGAGGCTGTACAGGCGTTCACCGATATCGACGTAACCGATGAGGACTTTGATGCGGACGCGGCTCTTGCCGAGATGAAGGATTATGAGCCGACATCAGACAAGGCAACTATCGAGGTTGAAGATGAAGAAACACTTGCGACAAGCGATATGACTGCATATTATGATGAAATTCCGGCGGGAGCGGTTGAGGACGAAACCATCGGAATGACATATAAAGAGGCGGTTGCATATTTCGAAGAAAATGGCTTTGATGAGCCGGATCCGGCAGAATACGGCGTATGGGTACAGGGCATACCGGTGCTTGTTGAGGGCTTTCTCGACGCGGTTAATTGTGCAGATTGGCTGAAGGGACTGATACTTGACGGTATCGTAGCCGGTGTCGGCGCGGTATTGGGATTTGTTCCGCAAATGCTGGTACTGTTCCTGTTGCTTGCCTTCCTGGAAGCATGCGGATATATGGCGCGTATCGCATTCGTATTGGACAGAATTTTCAGAAAGTTCGGTTTGTCGGGTAAATCCTTCATACCGATGCTTATCGGGACAGGTTGCGGCGTTCCGGGCATCATGGCATCGCGAACGATTGAAAATGACCGCGACAGAAAAATGACAATTATGACAACAACATTCATACCGTGCGGTGCGAAAGTTCCGTTTATCGCGATGATAGCGGGCGCTCTGTTCGGCGGCAGTGCGGTTGTATCGACGTCTGCATATTTCATAGGTATGGCGGCGATTATCATCTCGGGTATCATGCTGAAAAAGACCAAGATGTTTGCCGGTGACCCGGCACCGTTCGTTATGGAACTTCCGGCATATCACTTGCCGACACTTCTGAACGTTCTGCGCAGCATGTGGGAGCGCGGCTGGTCGTTCATCAAAAAAGCCGGCACAATCATCTTGCTGTCAACAATATTTGTATGGTTCACAACATATTTCGGCTTTGTGGACGGACATTTCGGAATGCTCAGCGAAGACCAAATTGATTCCAGCATACTGGCGGGAATCGGCGGCGTGCTTGCATGGATATTCAAGCCGCTCGGCTGGGGTAACTGGCAGGCTGCGGTTGCGTCGATTACGGGTCTTGTTGCGAAAGAGAATATCGTTGGTACAATGGGTATTCTGTACGGCGGCGGAGACGGAACTGTTTATCAGAATCTCGCACAGCACTTTACGGGAATTACGGCATATTCGTTCTTGGTATTCAACCTGCTTTGCGCACCTTGCTTTGCGGCAATCGGCGCGATTAAGCGTGAGATGAATAACGCAAAATGGACATGGTTTGCAATCGGTTATCAGTGCGCACTTGCGTATGCGATTGCATTGGTAATCAACCAAATCGGCGGCGCTGTTACGGGCAATCTGAACGTAATAGGACTTATTGCTGCGATTGCGGTAATTGCGGGAATAATCTACATGTTGTTCAGACCGTATAAGGAATCAACTTCATTGAAGTAAAAAAAATAATAAAGGAGGAACTTCGGTATGAGTTTCATAGTAAATAATTTAGGAACAATTATAACTCTTGCAGTGCTTTTGATAGTGGTGGCGGCGATAATCCGCTACATGAAGAAGGAGCGTGCAGCCGGCAGAACCTCCTGCGGCTGCGGCTGCAAAAACTGTGCGATGCGCGGCAGCTGCCATGGCGGGAAGAAGGGGTAGACGATGAATTTTGTCTCGCTTTTGTACGGATTTTCCGCGATGGTAATCTGCGCCGCACTTGTAGGCGTGCTGTCGTGCATTAAAAAATTGCTTAAAAGACTTTTGTGCCGCCGTTCGGATTAGGATTTTCCGACATGCGGCAGCGGAATTAGTAAAAATACATTTTGCCCAATTTTGAGTTAATGGAAAATTTTGTGAAAATTTTACTTGAAGTTTTATGGAATATGTGATATAATTGCTACATATTTATAAATATTAAGGAGAATTTTTATGGAACGAGAAAAACTTGGCTCAAGATTGGGCTTCCTTCTTCTTTCGGCGGGTTGCGCCATAGGCTGCGGAAACGTTTGGAAATTTCCGTGGATGTGCGGACAGTACGGCGGAGGAATTTTTGTTTTAATCTATTTGTTGTGTCTGATAGTTTTGGGTATTCCGGTAATGACGATGGAATTTTCCCTCGGACGTGCGTCGCAGGCGAGTCCCGTGCGCATGTATAAAAAGCTGGAAAAACCCGGTACAAAGTGGCATATTCACGGCTATGCGGCGCTTTTGGGCAATGTGTGCCTGATGGCGTTTTACACGGTGGTATGCGGCTGGATGATTTATTATTTCATTAAATTCCTGACCGGCAATAATGCGGAAATAGGGTTCGAGGCGATGATTACGAATCCGACGATAAATGTAACATTCCTTGCGGTAACGGTAATTTTAGGATTTGGCATACTTTGCTTTAATCTTCAGGGCGGACTTGAGCGCGTAACGAAGTATATGATGATTATTTTGTTTGTGCTGATGATAGTTCTTGCCGTTCATAGCGGCATGCTTTCGGGCGCGAAGGAAGGCTTAAAGTTCTATCTTGTGCCGGATATTTCGAAAATAAACGGAAAAGTTATTGTCGGCGCGATGAATCAGGCGTTCTTTACGCTAAGTCTCGGTATCGGTTCAATGGCGATTTTCGGAAGCTATATAGATAAAGACCATGCGCTTTTGGGCGAATCGCTGAACGTCGTATTCCTTGATACGTTCGTTGCGGTTGTTTCGGGATTAATTATCTTCCCGGCATGTTTCACTTTTGATGTGGAAGTCGGCGCGGGTCCGAGTCTCTTGTTCGACACAATGGCGTCTGTTTTCAATAATATGGCGGGCGGCCGTTGGTGGGGGTCACTGTTCTTCCTGTTCATGGTATTTGCGGCGCTGTCGACAGTGCTTGCCGTGTTCGAAAATATTCTTGCATGCGTGCGCGAAATGACCGGCTGGAGCAGACCGAAGGGCTGTCTTGTTTGCGGAATTGTAATTTTCCTTCTTTCGATTACGACCGCGCTCGGTTACAGCACTTTCTCGGGATTTGTTCCCTTTGCGAAAGGCAGCGCATGGCTTGATTTCTGGGATTTTCTTGTAAGCACAAATTTATTGCCGCTTGGTTCGCTTGTGGTTGCGCTGTTCTGCTGCAACAAGCGTTACGGCTGGGGTTGGGAGGCTCTCAAGGCGGAGGCTAACGAGGGCAAAGGTCTCAAGGTTCGCGACTGGATGAAACCTGTGTTTATGTACGTTGTTCCGGCGGCGATAATCCTATTATATATTTATGGGCTCGCCACCTTTAATTGGCGCTGACGCAAAAAATCTGCGGCGCATCTCACCCGTATTCAAGGCTCGGAGTACCTTCGTACGCCGTCGCCTTTCATAACGGGCAATCTGCTTGCATCTTTTCCGTGTCAGCCGGATGAGGGAATGTTTGCGGTGTATGGAGTTACTTGTGTTCAAGGTTTGAAGTGCCAACATATGTTGTCGCATTTTCGTAGCGGGTAATCTGCCGGCAATCCTTCCCGTGTCAGCCGGATGAGGGAATGTTTGCGGTGTATGGGTTACTGTGTTTAAGGATTGAAGGGTCAACATATGTTGTTGCATTTTCGTAGCGGGTAATCTGCCGGCAATCCTTTCCGTGTCAGCCGGATGAGGGAAGGTTTGCGGTGTATGGGTTACTGTGTTTAAGGATTGAAGGGTCAACATATGTTGTCGCATTTTCGTAGCGGGTAATCTGCCGGCAATCCTTTCCGTGTCAGCCGGATGAGGGAAGGTTTGCGGTGTATGGGTTACTGTGTTTAAGGATTGAAGGGTCAACATATGTTGTCGCATTTTCGTAGCGGGTAATCTGCCGGCAATCCTTTCCGTGTCAGCCGGATGAGGGAAGGTTTGCGGTGTATGGGTTACTGTGTTTAAGGATTGAAGGGTCAACATATGTTGTCGCATTTTCGTAGCGGGTAATCTGCCGGCAATCCTTTCCGTGTCAGCCGGATGAGGGAAGGTTTGCGGTGTATGGGTT
>CAKSRS010000024.1 GCA_934487205.1 uncultured Clostridia bacterium | reverse complement strand
TTCTTTCCCTCTTTCTGATTTATTATATCAGATTTTTGGGTGTTTGTCGACTCTATTTATATTATACCACTCCACAGTGCATAATACATCAAATCCGCAATACAACAAAGTTTGTATCATACAAAGATATAAAGGCTTTAATGGCTGATTTGAAGAGAGTTTATGCGGCGGTTGACGAACAAACGGCTCTTTCAGAACTTGATAGTTTTGATGAAAAATGGAGTTCGAAATATCCTAAAATAGCCATTTCGTGGCGTGCAAATTGGGCTAATTTATCGACGTATTTTAAGTATCCCGAGGCGGTCAGAACATTGATTTACACAACGAATACGATAGAGGGATTTAACCGCCAGCTTCGCAAAGTAACGAAAAACAAAAGTGTTTTTCCGGCAGACGACAGTCTTTTAAAAATGCTTTATCTTGCAATGATAGACATTACGAAGAAGTGGACAGGCAAGCGCAAAGACCGGGGGCAAATCCACTCACAGCTTGAAATATTCTTTGCCGACAGATTACCGCAGTAGCATAAAATCACCGACAAATCAAGGGTGAAATACACGCCCTCATACGAGGGCGCCCTTGACATGCCGGCAATTTTACGCTAAATTACAGCTAAGGGCTGAAAGCCGAAATCCGGCTTTCAGTCCAGAAAAAACTACTTAGATTATATTATCATTTTGGAGCCAATTTTGAGGTTTACACAAAATGAGGGATTGCCCCATAAGCCCCCTGCATTGCAAGGACTTAAAATATGGTACGCCTTCTTATCCATGCCTTCGGAGGCTCGTTGTCAAGTGAACCGTGGAATAAATGCGATTGGTCAAAGATTAGCTTCGACTCAGGTTTTTTCATTCGTTATTTTCATTACATTTTTTGTCCATTTTTCATGGAAGGGCACACTCTAAAAAGTTTTTTCGATTTGGGCATTTTTAAATCTGCCCAAACGGTGCCCAAAATCCATCCAAAATTGTGCAATAAACTGCAGTAATCTGCGATATTCTGCGGTACTTCCGGAGGAATGACAAAAACCCCTTGAAACCGCCGTTTCCGGTAGTATTCAAGGGGTTTGACATATCATTTTATCAATCCTTGATTATTTAATCATTGATGCCAACTTTCTGTCAAACCGTTCGGTCTGCCGTACTATTCGCCGTTTTTTCTTCTGTTTATGCCCAACTGAATTTGGGTATTTAATAATATCATTCCGTACTATAAACTACAGGATATTCATATATCCATTTTTTCTGTTTCCTGTTTTATCATGGACTTCGTAACATGTGTGTAAACATTCATTGTTGTTGCATAACTTGCATGCCCCATAATGGTTTGTACAACTTTAGGATTTATACCTGTTTCAAAGCATCGGCTGCAAAATGTATGCCTTATACTGTGCGGATGCACTTTTTCGAACACTATTGGAGCTGTGTTGTTTTGTACTGATAATATATTTTCCATAGCATTAATATCGTCGACAATTTTGTTTATCGTTTTTTCGGCGATATGGCGTATAACCGGCGAACCCAACGATGTTACAAATACCAAATCACCCAATTCTTCCGGTATCCTCCATCGCTTTCCTAATTTCTGTTTTAACTTATTAACTTTTTCAAGCTGTTGTTGCAATATTAATTCGGTATTTCCCATAAATGGTATTGTGCGATAAGAATTTAGAGTCTTAGGCGACTCCATGCATAATATCTTTTCCCCTTCACTATACATTACTCTTAATGTTCGTTCAACATGTATTTCTTTATTATTAAAGTCAATATCTTCCCTGCGCAATCCACCTACTTCACCAACTCTTAAACCACTGTAGAACATAACGTACAGCATTTCATAGAACCAACTCTGTTTTGCATATTCCAAAAAAGTTTGCTGTTCCTCAGCAGTTAAGAATCTTTTCTCTTTTAACTTCGCACCGCGTCCCTGCGGCAGTCCAAGCTCCATCGCCGGATTTGTCCTTATTAACAGGTTATTTTTTGCAGACTCCAGACATGCTCTCAACATTCCGACTATCGCTCTCATGTTATACGAAGCCCTCCCGTTCGATATCTCATCATTGATAACTCTTTGTATGTCCTTGTTCGTCAATACAGCAAGTTTCCTATCGCCGATATTATCTCCGAAAGTCCTTGCAAACCTACCAACCGAAGCTATTGCAGTTGATTTTTTCAGAAACGGTTTTTTATATGTTTCGAACCATTCTTCAAACCATTGATTTAACGTTATTGTATTTGCACGCAAATCCATATTACCATTTACTGCCCGTTTAGCCTCATTAAATTTTCTTTTCAGTTCATTCAAATTGGCCTCACGAATACAAATTGATTTCCCTTGAATCATACACCTCGCTTCATAATATCCATCACACTTTTGCCTTATACCTTTTCCTAATTCCTTTCCTTTTAAACTTTTTCCCATTAATTTTCACCCCATCAAATGCAATATTCAACCGAATGAAACTCCTATAACCTATTATATCATACGGTAGGTTAAGTTTCAAAAAATACTGTTACTCATTTCCGCTGATTTGACTTACCCATTTGTCCAGCAATAGTTTATTAGAATATAGCCTATTTCCGATTCTTACGGTAAAAGGATTTTTCCTTTTTGTCATTAATTCTCTCGTCTTTGTCTTACCCAGCCCCAAATAATTACATGTTTCCTTAAAATTTAGTAATATTTTATCCATAATTGATCTCCTCTTTCTTTATACATCTTCTGCCAGCTTAGGTTTTGCCGTCATGACACCGTTTTTCGGTATCTCCCTGCACGCACGGAGTGCTGCCATAGCACAAGTATCATTATCATCTGTATACGTCCCGGCAGACGGGATTCCACTTCCGTTTTATTGACCAATGTTTATCGCAAGCGCATCGTCAAATGTGCTGATATACAGATTTAGTGCAGAAAATGCTTGTATTAAGTTGTCAATGTTCATTTTAAATGTTACGTATATTCCAATCTTTTTTGAATAGTAAACCTCGATAACATACGGTTTAATATTTCGTACGTTTCCCTGTCAGCCTCAATCATCAGCAATCTGATACATCTTTCTTCTTTCTCCGTGAAATACAGTCTGTGATTTATGTACTCCGGCAATATGAAGATGCCGCCGTTGTTTCCTTGCTTGGTGTAAATCGGCACTCTGCGGCTCAGATATACTATGTCCCGGCTAATCGTATCAAGTGAAACATTAAATTCTTCTGACAGAAATGAACGTGTTGTCTGCTTTTTAACAACAAGAATATCCAGTATTCTTGAACGTCTTTCAGCTACACACATTCTTTCTGCCATCACTCTCCCCTCCTTTCAAAAACAGTATACCACGCAAACTATGCAGAAATTTCATGGTTTGAAAAAATATTTTTATCTAAATTGAAAAAGCGGTTGACTTTTTGCGCCAACCGCTTTGATACTTATTTTTTACTTCCATGTATAAATTACATCATTCATATTGTTTTTGCATATAAATATACTCCCGCACTCCACCCCATCATAGAAGGCATTTCCCCCGGATCTTCCTGGTTTATATTTATACTTCCTTCCGCAACATTATACTTTTCCCAAAGATTCCCTGTTTCATTAAATATTTTTTCAACGAGGGTTGTATATTTATCCGCTAAACGCTTGGCGACTTCTTCATAACCGTATCGCATAAATCCCGATATTGCAATATATTGCAGGCATGCCCAGCCGTTCGGATAATCCCATTGATATGTTGCCTTTGCATCGGTTTTTTCACAAGTTAGCAGTCCATACTCCGTTTCAAGCCGATAAAGCTGTTCATTTATAAGCCGAGCATAATCACGATCTGCCATTTCGACATAAAGCGGATAAAGCGATGCGGCAGAAAATACTTTACTGTGAGTTTTCTTCACAAAATTATAGTCCGTCAAAATTCCGTTTTCATCGCTCATTAGATCAAGCATAAGTTTTTTTCTGTTCTCTGCACGTTTTGCCCACTCTTTGTCTTTGCCATTTTTTAGAATTTTTGCAAAATACGTCATGTTTGTTTCAAACTGATACATAAGACAATTAAGGTCTATCGGTGCGTACTCATAGCCTTCATAACCCCATCGCGGATTCATATCCCAGCCGCTTTCGCAGCAGATTATTGCATGTCTTGCCATATCTTCTTCAGATTTCTGCGGCGTGTATTTTGTTCTTTTACGAAACAGATTTGAAAATATTTCGATAGACTTTTCACCTGTTAAATTTCCGCCATATACATTCAAGCCGATATTTGATATTCGTTTTGTCATCCAAAATTCATACTCGATTTCAAGAGCATGATATGCGCCGCTAAGCCATGCATTGTCACCGAAAACACGATATATGTCCCTTACCATCTCCGAAAGAAACGGTGGCTGCGACTTATTGGTTAAATACGTTCTGTTTCCGTTCGGCATATATCCGAGTTTTTCAACAAGGTACAGCATATTATCAACATTATATTTTGCGAGCAAGCCGCGACCGGAAATAATCAATCCGATATTTGTAAAATACGTATCCCAATAATAAAGTTCATCAAAATAGCCTACAGCCGGCACGGTATACGGATACGGAATCCCGATTAAGGTCTCCTCATCTTTAGTATTTCTTTTTATGCAGTCATTCCAATGCTTTTCAATATAGTTTTCAACAGTGTTTCCCATTTTTTCCTCCGCGAGTTTTCTTTTTAAATCCTAATTCACACACGACGCACTTGTGTATCTCATATTCGGAATAGTTTTGAGATTTAGGTCATTATCGGTGCATTTATACCAGTCATTTGCCAAGTAGTAAAGACGTTCTTCCCCAAGTTCCTCTATTTTCGCAATTTCACCGTTTAAATACATGTCTGTTCTGCGTTTAGCAAAATCCACACGTTCAATCAGCGCTCCGAACCGCATATCCATTACTTCAAGTCCAAACACCTTATATGTGTCAAGCCACAGGCTGCAAAATGACTCCTTCAGTTTATTAATCCTGCTTTTCAGCTCAGGTAATGTTTCATTGCTGAATTTCACGAGTTCATCGCGATTATGCGAATCATAGTATTTTTTAAGTCTGACGCCCGCATCTGCCTTTAATTCAAGGACAGCTGCAAGTTTTTCCGAGTAATCAAAAATTTTACCGTAATTTTTTGACTTTTCCTTTTGCCTTGCAAATATCTGCGTGTAAGATGCATATATATCGGAAACATTATCTACGGTTATATGTTTGTCGGCAAGTCCCGTCAAAATGTCCTGCCACAACAGATATTCCGATGGATTTGCCGTAATATTTGACTGTCCCAAATCATCAAGCATATCGAGATTTAAAAATGCGTCCGCGATTTCCCCTGTGCAGGCATAAAATCGACGTTTAAATTCCTCTTCCGAATATTCGTGCCCGTAACCAATCTCCGCATAAAGCTGAAGTCCGAACAAAGCCTCAAAAAAATTGACGCGATTTCCGTTATCACCCCATGCTGTTGCAAATACTTCCTTTATGCCGTTTTTTACGCATGCCGACAAGGCGGAAACCGTATTTCTGATTGTAACACGATTATGTACTGTCATACTTTCCCATGTATGCAGCCCGCCGGCATACATAACATTCTCCGACAGTTTTTTATGATTTTTCATCATAATGCCGTATTCTGTCTCGTTATCATTGTCATAATCCCAATATACAAGCCCGAGCTTTGGGGGCACACTTTTTATTGTTTTTTCATCAAATTCTATGTCATAATCATAATAGCAATTATTTTTTGAGCAAAGTTTAAAATACATATCTGCCCATATCACCGGTGACAATCCGAGGTCTTCGGCTATTTTTTCCACACGGTTAAAATGATTTTTTATCAAAACATTCGGATTTTTATAACCGTATCTTTCAAGATATACCCCAAGTCCCAAATCGCCTGCCTCGTCCATACCCAAGTGAATACGCCGTGTGCGGAATGGTTTTGCCGCCGCTGCCATAATATTCCTTATGAAACCGTAAGTATCTTCGCTGTCAACAAGAATAACGCTTTTCGTGTCCGTAATATCAATGTTCATATTCCATTTTAACGCCTGCTCCAAATGTGCCAACGTTTGTATGCACGGCATCATTTCAATTCCGAATATATCCGCATAATCGTCACATTCACGCAGTTCTTCCTCTGTGTATCTTCCGCGCATGTATCCGAAATACGGGTATTTTTTGACTTCGTACGTATCCTCGGTGTACATCATTATGAGGTTAAGTCCCATAATTGCCATTATTTCTATTAATTCCTTGATTTTTTGCGGTTTCATTACGGCATTGCGCGATGCATCAATCATAACTCCGTTTGATGTAAAAACAGGTGTCTCAGTTATATTAATATCGTCCGTTGCGGATTCGGCAATAATTCCTAGTGCACGAAAAAAATGTATCTTTTTTTCATATTCCACATGTATTTTACTGCCTGTTTTTGTAATATTCAGATTTCCCGGACGATTTACGGCGGTTATTTCAAATCCGCCGTCACTCACTTCGTAATTAAGCCGCCGCGACAAAATAGCAAACCCCGGTTTTATTTCGTCATTATTGCTTATCAATTTTAATTTCATCATTTTATATACACCTCAACAATATGTTTCATTCCGTCGCCGACGTGCGGGATTGTGTCGGTTGTTACCAATGTTCCGTCCAATGTAAGCTTGTTCTCGCCTGTGTTGTTATGTATTCTAACTACATACGTATCACCGCGGAATTTACGCGTTTCCTCTGCATAGTCCCAGTCTTTCGGTATGCATGGATTTACCTTAAATCCGTCATATTCCGGTGTAAATCCCAAAATATTCTGCGTTATCACGCGAAACATCCAACCGGCGGTTCCCGTCACCCACGCAAACGAGGTTTGTCCCTTTCGGATATTATCCGGCCCGAAGTACATATTTGTGAACACATACGGTTCGCACCCTGAATATGCCGACGGATTTTTCTCGCTGTCCGGTGCAATCAAAAGATACGAATTTACCGCGTCCTCTGCCCTCTCTGCAACCGTATCCGCCACAAGCTTAAACGCACCGCCGTGACAGTACGGCGTGCCGTTTTCCCATATTCCCGGCACAAATCCGGTTAATCTGCCGACGTTTTTATCATACTCCGTATATGCCGGATAAAGCGTCATAAAGCCGTAATCGCACTTCAGATATTTATTGACCGACTCAATACATTTTTGCTTTCTTTCCTCACTGCAAACGCCCGCAATTATTGCCCATGTCTGCGAATTGAGATAGATTTTTCCCTCTTTACATTCATGACTTCCGACCTTTTCGCCCTTATCGTTATATGCGGCAAGATACCACTCTCCGTCCCATGCGTTTTCGTTGATATTCTTTATCATCGTTTCACGATATTTCAGAAGTTTATCACTTAATTCAGCGTCCTTTTTGATTTCCTTTGCGATTTCCGCGGTTTCCTTTAATGCTATGCAAAGTGCAATGCTTGTCCACACGCTCTCGCCCTTTCCGCCCGTGCCGATACCGTTTAACGAATCGTTCCAGTCGCCGTCATGGGCAAGAACAAGTCCGTGCACACCCAAATCATTTGCAGAATATTCCGCCGCACATACAAGATGTTCCCAAACGGTCGCGTCGACATCATCAAGATATTTAACTGGTTCGTCAAGGAATTTGAAATCGCCTGTTTCTTTCAAATACGCATTAACCGCCGGTGCAATCCATACCGGGCCGTCGGAATAAATATGCGGGTCAAGCGGCAGCCAGCCGCGAACACAGCGTCCGTCGCTGTACTGATGTGCGAGAACCTCAAGGATTTTCACTCTTGCCATACCGCTGTCAAACGCGGCTATTCCCCACGCATCCTGTAACTGGTCACGAAATCCTTTTCCCGTTGCTCTTCCTGCCTCAGCACACAGCTGAACCTGGTTTTTAACCCAGTAATTTGTGAGTGCGTTTATCTTTTCAACCGGGGTTTTTATCATAACGTGGTTTTGAAGTTCGGCTTTCATTTGCTGCACGCTCAAAAGCTCGGCTTCAAACACTCCGTCCTTTAAAAGTTCTTCCGACATTTCCTTTGCGGTATTTTCGCTGTCCGCACTGCCGATTGCCACATAAAACGTCTTTTTCTCATTCGGCTTTATCGTGAACGTATTTTCAAGCACACCGACCATACGCTCGCACGCGGCAAGCGAATTTGTGCATTTTCCGTCTGCCACCGTTTTGGGTGCAAATATACTCCCGTACAAGCCTAAAAACGCATTTTTTGACGTTTCAAACCCGGTTATATCCTCGTTTGACGCGATAAATCCGTTGTACCAATCGTGCGGACGTTCCTGGGCGGTGTTCTGTGCATAAATCATATTGCCGCAATTCCACGCACTTACGTATGAATCGTATTCGCTGTAGGTCGCATAACCCTCGAGCGAAAACTCAACATACGAATATACCTTGATTTCCCTTTCGGATTTGTCGGTGTTTTCAAGCTCGATTTTCCATTGCTCCGCCGGAAGCTTTGTGCCGACAAAGCCTGTGATTGCCGCCTTTATGCCGTCCTTTTTTGCACTGATTTTCGTATAACCTATGCCGTGAGTGCAGGAATATTCCTCAACGTCCGTCTTGGACGGATACCAGCCGGGATTCCAGTATGCACCAGTTTTCATATCACGGATATAGAAGTAGCGGTTGCCGTCTTTGATGAGGTTTGCACGCCCTCTGCCTTTTTCGTCAATATAGCTTGACGCACGGTTTCCGTATGCACCGACACCTCCGCCGAAGTGGTTTATTCCCGACAGCATACGCTCGTTCCAGACGTAGTTCATCTGCGGACGCGGCGTCAAGTAGTCCGTAATTATGTATTCGTTTCCTTTTTCATTGAATTTTCCGTATTTTTTCATTTTGTATGTCCTTTCCCTAAGGTGGTTTTTGATAATTTAACATCTGAAAAACACAAAATCGGCAGCATTGTATCGTGATCAATGATTATTTCGGACGGATTTTTACCAAACTGTGCCTTTACCATTGACAGGCTTTCAGGATTTCTTTCTGTTGTCAGCAAAATGATATTTTTACTTATTTCATATTTAATTATTCTGTTTATCCCGCATTTGTCATAAATTGCTATAGGCAGATTTTCTGCGGATACCTCAAATGCATATAATTCTTCCTTGACATTATCAAATGTCAGTTTAATCTTGTTATCAGCAATTATTACGGCATCGGAAATATTAGGCGCTTTATCCGATATCTGCATATGATATATTTCATCGAGAGAAAGTTCGGCAGCGCGTTTTCCAATCGTTATGTTTGATTGAATACTGTTATGTATCGCATCGGACATTAATGTTAAATCTATCGTGGGTATGATGTATAAATTTTTTATTTTATCTATCATATTCCGCTGAATCTCACGAATCTTATCATACCCCTCATTATGCGCTTTCGGATTGCTGTCCGCTATGAAACGATTTAATTGAAAAGTAATAATCGGAAGATTTTGATTTTGGAAAATTCTTCTTATACTTTTAACAAAGTCAATAAAGTATTCCTCATATTTTTCGGTATTGTTTTCCAATGCTTCATTACATCCCTGATACCATAATACACCTTTGATTTTACCGATTTTTTCGTGATGTATCCCTTGAATATATTCGCCGGACGATGTCCATGACGTTACAGATGATGCACCGATTGCCCGCGGAATAAGTCCTACAGGGTAATTGAGTTTTTTGCTCAAAATTTTTGCAAAAGTAATAAAAGGCGAAAATCCGCCGCCTTCAAGCGGCTGTGCAGCAACACTCCATTTCCCGAAATGATTTAATTCTCGCACGTTCAGATTCAGCGGCTCATCATAGCAGCCGCGAGACCAGCCCGCAGCGTTGCTTTGACCGGCAATCAGGTATATATCACCCACCGATACATGACGTACGCTTTCTTTAAGACGCTGTCTGCGTTGATTTTCACCGCATCCGAATATGCCGTCAATATCTATCCTGTATTGTATGCCCGCCTTAAATCCGTCAAGCAGCATATACCATTTCCCGGCGTTACATTCCGTCTGCGTCCACGGCATTAGTATTTTTCCGCTTTCCTCCTCGGTAATTTGTATCGATACTGCACTAATTCCTGTTTCACATTCCTCACATTCTCCAAAAATTTTCACTTCTGCCAGTCCATCAATTTGCTGTAATATTTGCCAGTCCTGTAATCCGTATATTTTCATTTTTACCCCAATCTGCCGTGTGTAATATCGGTCTTTTCTATTTCTCCGTAAACTTCGTACAGCTTTCCGCCGTCCATAACGTAATCGTACATTTTCTGCATAAATCCGTTTTGTATCTTGTATGTATGCAGGTTATCTCTTGTTGCATTCCAGCCGAAAACAAAACGCAATGCGGCGTCCGATTCTTTCTTTTTTGATGTCTTAAATAATTTCGCAAACTGCAATATATTTGAGTCTTTATTTAAAAACTTTGCAAGAGTATCGTCCAAAAGCCATGTAGACGTGTAGTAAGTTTCATATTCAAAATTCGGATAATACTTTTCAAAGAATTCAACAGACATTTTAAATGACTGCAGACAATCCGAACAGATAAGCGGTTCACCCGCCGGAATATGCACCTCCATTTTATCGGCGGACGGCATAAATTCAAGGCGTCCGAGCTTATGAAGGTACAAGTTCAGTCCGAGAGTAATCCAGCCGTATTCCAGCAATCCGATGTCATTATATTCGTGGTAATGCGCATTTGTCCACGTAGGTATATCGGACAGCGTTTCAAGCAAGACATCGCGCGGCAAGCCTTGTTTCTTTGCTTTTTCCGCCGCCTCATCGCAAAAATACAGACTCATCATCAAATCCTTTTTGAAATTACCCGTACTTTTATATTCGTCAATTGCACACGGCGTCAGTTCCGCAGACGCTAAAAGATTTTCAAAATCATTTGTGCATTCCGCAGGGAATTTAAGAGTATCATACCATTTCTTTATTATTTGTTTCATTATATATTCCTCCTACCTTAAATCTATTGAATAAATCCCGACCGTATCGTTTCCGTTTGTTTCGGCGAGCGTAAATCTAACGGCGGTTGTTTGGGCATTGACTTTCTGTTTAACAAGCCGCATATGATTATCCTTGATTTCGACAGCCAAAGTCCATTTTCCGTCTTTAGTGAGAACTTCTGTTTTTAAGTTCTTCACAAGAGTTGTCGGAACATTTTGCGGCGGATTATCAAGCGGTACGTGACATATCATTGGGTGTTCGTTCATGTAATCTATCCCGTCCGGGCATGTGGTGTGGCGGTTTAAATCACTGTCGAAAACAAAACGGATTTCATGTATTTTCTCCGGTTTATCAAAATTAAATGTAATTGTGTCGCCGGGTTTTCCGACCCAACAATTATCCGTATCACCGATTTTACGTTCCTTTCCGTTTCGCAAAAGCTCGGCGTTTACGCCTGTTGATGTAATCTTTGCCTTACTCGTTATATCCGAAACCTTATGCGCGTTAAACGGAAGATAGCAGTCATCGTCCATAAGCGTTTGTTTGAGCAAAGCGATATGCTTTTCATACACACCGCGTGGTGATGTTTTATATTTTGATGCAATTGCAGCCGCAGTTCCGAGAGCCTGACCGAGCGTTGCGCATGTTGCCATAACACGGGTGGAACTGAGCGCCATGTGCGTTACGCTGATATTTCTTCCTGCAAAAAACAGGTTTGATATGTTTTTTGAGTATATGCATCTGTACGGTATTCCGAACGGCGACGGCGCTTTATGGAAAATCGTCGGCGGTTCCTCAGAATAAAATCCGCCGGGGTTATGGTCATCCATTGACCAGCCGCCGTATGCGATAAGGTCATCAAATTTTCCCTCAGCACGGACATCATTCTGCGTCAGCATGTGATCGCCGACATATCGGCGGCTTTCACGTTTTCCCGGCAAAAATCCCAGAAAATCGAGGTCATATTTTTCCGCGTCCTTTATTCCGCTGTCATTTTTTAAGTAGTCCCACATGCCGAGGTCAATTTTAAGCAATTCGTCACGTAATTCCTCGGTATCGTGAATAGAGTCATTTTCACCGCCAAGCTCATGATACCAATAGTTATCGCCCGGCTCAACAGTCGGGAATTTATTGATTTTTTCAAGCTGTTCTTTCGTAAATTTATGTGCCCACGGTGATGGAATAAAGTCGCGTTTTTGCGGCATTTCACGTCCCTGCATAAGACATGACATACCCATTGTTTTGCGGTCGGCTTTTTCCGGCGCGATACTCTCGTCAAATTCACTGCGTGCCTCGCGTCCTACGCGGAATTCCGCCCCTGTGAGCGGTGCTAAAATACTGTCGCCCGAGCAGTCGGCAAAATAGTCCGCTGTGACAATATGCCACAACTGCGTTGTTGTTTGCCAGCCGGAAATACTTACGATTTTATCGCCGTCCATTTCGGCATCATTGCATGAGCAATTTAAAATTGATGTAATGTTTGGTTCGGATTTGATTTTTTCAAACAGAACCGTGTCCCAAATCGGCCATGTACGGTAAGGGTTTCTGTAGATATTTTCGAGAATGATTTCCTCGATTATCCCCGTCTCGCGTTTATCCTCACCGTTAGCGCCGCAAATCCACATACGGATTTCGCTTGACGCATTGCCGCCGAACATCGGGCGGTCATGCATAAGAACAACTTTTAACCCATGCCGAGCCGCGGCAATTGCGGCACACATGCCGGACATTCCGCCGCCGACTATGCACAAGTCTGCGTTATGCGTTACTTTTTTCAGATTTGTGTTCATATTTTATTTCTCCTTTTTATGGGATTCTTTTATTATATATAATAAATCAGAACTCATTTACATTGTGCGACCGTTTCCAAAAAATTCCGCATACAAAGCAAATGATTCCACCAAGCAATGCAATAAAACTCCACAAAAGCAGCGTTTGCCTCCAGCCGCAATTTTCGGAATACCTCGCTATCCCATATGCCGATACAGCACTCCCTATATATGTACTGCAATTTAATAGTCCGCATACAAATGATATTTTTCCGTACTTTTCAAAGTGCGGCGGTATCATGGAAGTCATAACCCAGCTTGCACCATGCATACACCCGGACAGCACCGCTGCCATTGCTACCGATAATCCTGCAGACACACCATCTGCTGCAAAAAGTACATAACTTGATACAAAGCCTCCCCCAAACATTATAGCAGCAAGCAGTAACTCCGTTTTAACAATCTTTCTGTAAATAAACCCTGTGATTTGTGTTGTAATTATGCTTATAAGAGGCAAGACAACACCTGTCAATATTGCAATTTTATTGTCCAGATGAAAAGTCTCAGCAACGTAAGACGGCATCCATGTTGATACACCATCGCGTAATGTTCCTTGAAGGGCAGTTGCAAGCATTGTCGCTCCCAGTATTATACACAAATCAAAATCAATATGCTGCTGTGAATTTGCACTTTCCGCTGAGAGTTTTATTTTACCGACATTCGGACATTTTTTTGTCCATACCACCGCCATTATTACTGCAAGAATTGCTGAAAAAATGAATATCAGTCTCCAGCCCCCTATTAATATACAAATCGGTGAAATTGCGTATACAATCATTGTCCCGAGCGATGCGGCACACGAAACCACGAGGCATGCTCTTTTGTAATCTTCCGTTTCAAAAACAGTTATCATAATTCTGATAAGCGGCGGCCACATAAATGCCTGCGCCACTCCGTTTATCCCCCATACAACCGACATGGCGTACGGCGAGGACAAAAAAGGTATAATCAAGTTCATTAAAATTGTTACTGTCATACCAAACAGTATTAATTTTTTAGGATTTAACTTATCACCCAAATATCCGCTGATAATCTGTCCGAGTCCATAGGTAACGGCGCTTGCGGTCAACGCTAATGCGGCATCTGATTTCGGTATCCCTTCCGTTTTTACTATTTCCGATATTACCGCACCATAGTTGACTCTTGTCAGATAGCTCACGGTGTATAATATCATAAACAGCATCGTTAAGCCGAATACTTTGTTTTTATCCGTAATTTTTTTCTGTATATCCATTTAATAATAATGCCTTCTTCCAAGTCAAAATTCCGTATTATGTTTTGTCGGCAATATTTTCAGCGCCGCACCGTCCTCAGTTTCTCCTTTACTGTTCGTGAACATGACTTCAAGTGAACAGGGATTAACGATTATTTCTGCGCCGACATAGTCAATATCTGCACGACTTTCATTTTTTACCGGTTTTGACCCGATTATTACCGGACAATTTAAACCCAGGGTATTAAATTTGCTGTTTTTCTCTCCGATACCGTAAATATGTTCATGTCCGCACAGCATAAAATGCGGCTTTATGTGTTTATTAATTAATTCAATCCAATCTGTATATATATCGGTTTCTATATCAAATGGCTTATCCTGTATATATGCAAAATCCGCATGTGCAACTATAACACGGTACTCCACGTCATCTGCAGCATATTCATTTTCGGCATCAACTATTACTCTCTTTATAAATTCTGTTTGTTCGCGTCGAAACTCATGACAGCAAATTGTACCGTTATAATCCTCATATGCATCTTCCTTATCTTCACCGCAATCCAAAACCATTCCCCAGATACAGCCTATACGAAAAGTATAGTAAAGACTTCCTTTATCCGACGGTGCATATTGAGTCTGTAATTCCGCAAATCGCCCACGCATATCATGGTTTCCCCTTGTGAATACACATGGAATTTCACCACGGGTTACCGCCCCGCACAAAACAAATGTATATAAAAGATTCTCCTCTGTTTTGCTGAATTCCTGCAAGTCTCCGTTAATAACAACTATATCATTATCAAAAAAATTTGCAGCACGTGCCGGGTAGTCCGAATTTCCATGTGTATCGGCAATATGATATATACGGATATTTTGTTTCTTTTCAACCGGCTTGAAACTGTATGTTATGCTTTTTGTTTCCTCAATGACGGGAAAATACGGTTTCCGGTCAAGCACACGGCGAAAACATACTGTATATTCCTTGTTTTTATCAAGCTCGTCCATCGGTACAATTACCTTATGAACACGTGTCATTGAGCGCAGAACGCCGTTTGTGTGGTCATAATATTTTTTTCCGCCAACGGTAATCCAAAGGATTGTTTCGCAGTTAAACGGTATCATTATCTGATAGTTTTTCCCTACAGCGAACACTGCCGGGCATGTTTTCATTTCAGGTAAAAATTTATAGTCCATTACTAATACTCCTTATCATCAAAAGATTTTAATGCAATAAACATCATTTTGTTTCGTATCAAATTCAATATACTCTCCGTCATAAATTTTGCGTGTGCCGTCGGGGAACTCAACCGCCGCCTTGCCGAATGTGTTCTTTACCACACACGTTTTTCCGCATTTCGAGTAAATTTCCGCACACCGCACAGCGCCGTCCTTAATTTCACAGCATACATCAAATCCGTCCCGTGCCGACAGCATGAATTTTGCGTCATATTTCATATTCCAGCCCGGCGCAATATATATGACGTTTTTCGTTTTATCGCCGCGTTTCGGGCAGCACCCTATCAGACATTCCATGATTGCCTCACCATATGCCCAATACTGCAAATCAAAGATATTCTTATGCATCACAATATCCATTGCCGCGTCATTTCCTTCAAAATTCATTATTTCATCATATGTCAGTTCACCGATGCGCAGTATCTTGGCAAATTGGTGCGCCATGCGCAAAAAGGCAAGATCATACCTTCCGAGCCTTGCACAGTTTGTTCCGAATCGGTCAAGCGCCCAGTTTTTTAAATATCCGCCATCAATTCTTTTCTTGCTCAGGCAATCTTCCAATGTATTCATACACAGCTGTTTTAACTCATCATTTTCCGTTTCATGCGTTACAAGGTCATAATCCATTACAGGGCGTATATGCTCGTCCTGCGCCGGAAACCACCCCTCCGGGTACTCCGAAATATCGAAAAACGGTTTTTTAGCCATAGCAAATCCGGCGTTTCCGTTCGGTGCACGAAAACCGCATATCGCGTCCTTATCGTCCGCCGTAACAAAGTCACACATATTTTCCGCCATTTCGCGCCACAGCGGCACCAAATCTTCGTCAAGCCCTAATTTTTCCGCATAATCGGCAGTTACGGGAAGTAAACTTTTTATCATCGAAACATCGTCAATGACATCTGTTGCGCCCCACAGCGATTCGGCATAATTAGTGGGAAAAATATGATACTTTCCGTCCGAATGCTTTCGGACTATTCTGTTGTTACGGTAAAATTCTGCCGCATCACGCAGAATCGGGTATGCCGTATTCTTCAAAAACTCCTCGTCACAGCTGTACAGATA
This sequence comes from uncultured Clostridia bacterium, assembly GCA_934487205.1. Taxonomy (GTDB): domain Bacteria; phylum Bacillota; class Clostridia; order UBA1381; family UBA1381; genus UBA1738. Next base: position 18,255 of record CAKSRS010000024.1, on the reverse strand, counting down.
CCGCATTCTGAAAATTTCTGCAATATTTGCGGTATCGTAGCAGAAACGCATCGTATAATCTCCCTGAAGAAGTTTTGTGAAATTTTTTGCCGTACGCCCGCCGCGGCGCATTTCAATCGACTGTATGGCATCGCACGGTATTTCACCGTCAACGTACCATTTCTGCAGCTCGCCGTCGAGTTCCTCGGGATATACCTCCACGCCGTCGGTACTGCTCCCTTCCGGGATATATATTCCTTTACTCCCCCAGCGCTGTCTTGCCGCTGTCTCATATTTCGGGTAATTCCTTTTTATCATTTTTAATAGCGGTTCATTCATCTCGGCATGCCCGGCAACATTCATGCCGTATTCATACCTCGCGTTGTTAAACCAGACCATTCCGCTGCCCCACACATTGCACTTATTTACGCCGTACAAAATATCAGTCATATGCATCACAGGGTATTCGCCGTACTTTGTCAGTCCCATATTATACAAAAGTTTTATCCACAAAATTGTGGTTGCATCCAGCCATTTGTTTTTTTCGTCAAGCAGAATAAATGATTTTGACCAGAAATCCGACCACCATTTTGCGGTTCTTTCCGCAATATCTTTAACATCGGTACATTTTGAATAATACAAAATATCATTTACCGTTTCCGAAACATCTGCATTTTTATCATATGAAACTGCGCCTGCAATAAAAATATTTATTTCTTCGGCATATTTATCAGGGTCGGACGATGTATTGACATGCTGGTTTACCGTTATTTTTGCACATTGTTCCGACATCATCTCAAAGTCAAGGCTATGCCATTTCGTAGGACTAATCTCGATATTTATACCCGCGGCGGCACTGCAGAAAATATCGTTTTCCGCAACACCTGTATCGCATTTTTCCGCTGCCGTCATTTTAAGCATAACATTTTCATCGCGTTTGAAAATATCTGTTTTTAGTGTGTGTCCCTTGTTTATTTCACGCGGCATATGCGGCGACTTCATTATAACGTCAAAATCTTTTTTAACTTTTCTCCTATCTTTTAACGTTATTGCAAGCAGGTCTCTCTCGCGGTCTGCCGTGAAAGTTACATCGATATTTTGAGACTTATACCCGCACACGCCTGTGTAACAGTCAACAAACTGAGTTCCGCCGCTTAAAATATCTTCGCCGAAATCAATATCTAAATATGCCAAACCACAGGCATATCTTGCCTCCACATCAGCCGTGCCGGCAGCGCTTGCCGCACCGAACGGATAATAGTCACCGTGCGCAATCTGCATGCTTATTTTTCTTCCGTCCGTACTGACAGGGGTTCCGAAACGCCCGTTTGCGAACGGCAGCTCGCTTTTTAAGTCTTCAATAACACACGTTGCGATATCGCTTTGTTTTACTGCTGCAAACTCACCGATTGGTACATTTTGACTTGCCTTTTGTATGATTTTTTCTATATCATATTCTATATATTTTGTCTTAAAACTCATTATTCGTCTCCTTTACTGCTGTCTGTTCTGAAAGGCGCAAGCGGCAGCCCGGCTTTATTATAAATATGACAGCCGGAGTAGTAATTATCAAAGCCGTATCGAACGAGAATCGGCTCTTTTACCTCATCGCATGTCAGTATTATCATTTCATCTTTTATCTCCGCCGCGGCACGCTTAAGCTCATGTTCTTTACCCGACACATACATCTTTACGCCCTGCGGATTTTTGCAGTAAAGTCCGTCCGCATTATTGAGCGTAATATATGCCTTTCCGTCCTTAAATTCAACCGATTTATACGTCGGTTGGTCGGCATATATATCAAATCCGTAGCTGTAGCGCATAACCTTTAAAGCCAGCCTGTGTGCAAGCTCTTTCTTTTGGATAGGGTGAATATCGTATAAATCACCCAACTGCATTGAAGTTACAAGATAATTATTTTTCGCGATCTCTGTTGCCTTCTGCTGCTGTTCGCGCGTAAATGCCCAGTTGTTTCCTTTTACCCGGCGATTATCTGTTTCCTGCGGTTTTTTATCCCAAAACCAACTGAAGGACGCAAGCTCAACGGCATAAAATTTCATGTTCTCATTTTGAAAAGTATCACGCATGCAATCCATGAACAAAAGATACTTTTCCAGGTAATGCTCACTGTCATTGGATTCGCCCTGATACCACAGCATACCCTTTACGCCAAACGGCGCGATACGTGAAATCATAGCATCATACAGACAGCCGGCAGCATAAAATGCGTACGGGCCGTGTGGCAGCCATGGCACGGGCTCCGACGGCATGCCCGCCGTTGCACGCACACCTTTTTGCTGTACTTCCTCCACCTCATCATAATCAATTTTATCGTAAAATTCTTTCAATTGCCGCAGACCTTTTTGGTATTTTTCCTCATATTCTGTCATGTCGGTTTTAGCCATCATCTCATCATATTCATCGACTACAGGTTTTAAGCAAGCAACTTTCCTTTGATATTCAAGTTTTGTAAAGGTTTCAATGCCCACACCGCCCCAGCTGCACGAGATAACGCCTACGGCAATCCCCAGTTTTTCCTGCAGTTCTTTCGCGGCGTAATATCCCACGGCACTGAAATGCAGCGCACTTTCCTCGCAGCAGAGCTGCCACGGGGTATCTTCGCCGGTTGTCTTTTCAAAATGCCAGCCGTGCAGCGGAACATCTTTTTTCGTACGGTGCGGAACGGTAAACAAGCGCAGCATATCATTTTTTGCATGTTTTGCCTCATCAATTCCGTATTCCGTGCGAAAAAGCAGCATTTCCATATTTGACTGTCCGCACGCCAGCCATACTTCGCCCACGTAAATATCCTTAATTACCGTAACATTGCCGTCAAGCGTTACTTCCATTTCGTATGGGCCGCCGTATTGTTCTGCCGGACAGGTAAAGCACCAGCTATCGTCATTTGTTTCAAATTCGGTTGTTTTTCCTAAAAATTTAACCGTCACTTTGCCTTTGCCTTCGCCGAAAATTCTTATCGGCATATCTGCCTGCAAAACCATATGATCGGTAAATATACTTGCCAGTTTCATGCTTATCCCCCCTATTTTTTCTTCACAAAATCGCAGAACATATGGGCCGTCATTTCCGGGAATGTTGAACGGAAAGCCGTAACAGGCATTTCATATTCCGTCGGTTTAACAAGCTCTGCCTCCAGCCAGAAATGTTCCGTATCATTCGGCAGTCCGAAATTTGACAACGGTATTTTTATCATTCCGTCAAGGTTTTTCGGAGCACCCACCTTTTTTATCTGTTTGACCTTCGGATTATTACGGAACACATGGGTGATTTCCCAATGGTTCCCGATTTCGGGCGCGGACATGTATCGGTTATTTTTCCACTTTACCGACGGTGCCTCACCAAAATATGATTCTTCAACCGAGAACAGTATTTGATTGTCCTCCCTCTCTGCCGGTTCTGCCGCATACAGCATTATTGCATAATTTTTCAAAAGTTCCGACCTCACTTCAAGCCAGCCGTTTTTTACAGCGAACCGAACTTCACCGTAACAGTCGCCATAGCAGTTATCAAACTTTACAGGCGCGGCGCTGTCGGTTGTTTCGCTGAATACATAAGGAAGATTTATGTATTCAACATCGGAACGGAAAAGAATGTCATTTGCACGGCTTTCTGCCGCAAGTTTTCCCGCCGGTGCCGTGACATCATAATCTTTATATGCCGTTTCGCCCGGATTAAGACTGTAGATAAGTTTTTCTGCATTATATATCGGCTTATTTTTCGGAAAAATGCAGATTTCCGCCTCGCCGCATGCGGTTTCGGCAGTCATATTTTTCACCGTCAAACGAAATTTTCCGTGGTATTTCCCGTCGGATTCAAGCTTAAATTCATCAGCAATTTCTATTTTGGATTTCAGCATTTCTGTTTCTTTGGGGCAATCAAAAATGACATTTTCAACATATCCCACGGTTTCCAGACCGAGCATATCGAGATTTGACACATCTTTTCCGAAAGCGTAAATTTTTCCTATATGTACATTTTTAATATTGCTTTCTTTACTGTAACCGTCAATTCTTGCACGCAGCGTGCGAAAATCTTTTCCTTCATCGCCGATAAGCCGGATATTGTTCACATATATATTTTCAATCCGACCTTTTTTCGTATCGGTGTTCCACATGGAATCGGTAATACGAAAATCAAACAGCTGTGCACCGGGTGCATTTTCTACACGGATATTTTCATAATGTATATCGGAAAGCACCGCGCGGTCGCCGTGATGAATACCGAAAATCGGGTAACACGTGAGTGAATGTATAACATCTATATCACGGAATATGACGTTTTTAACTGTCTCGCACCGCAGTTCAACGCCCACTTCAATCGGGCGGGCCATGTCATTCCACAGCGTGCTTTTTTCAAACACAACATTTTCAATATTGCCGGTGTCAAAGCCTTTTACGACAAATCCATCATCATATGCACGGACAAAACAGCCGGTTATATGTATATTTCTGCTGCCGCATACGTCAATGCCGTCCGAGTTGCCGCGGCAGCCGATAATTTTAATATTGCTTATCTCGGCATCATCGCAGCCGTTAAGCCGAAAACTCCAGTTGCATGAGTCAAGTATGCAAAAATCTTCGGCAACAATATTTCGGCAGTTTAAAATATCGACGCACCTTGTCATCTCCTCCGGCAGACCGCGCGTGTAATTTTTCATGGTTATACTGCCTTTTCCGCATATTTTAAGTCCGTCAACCCCATCGGCAACAAGTCTGCCGTTTACAACCGCGCCCTCATCAAAGATTACTGCGGTGGAATTGTCGGTGATTTTCATTTCATCTATATCATGAATACCCTTTTCAAACCGAATTATATTTTTATATCCGGAAAGGTCATATTCCTTGCTTTCGTTCGCAAAAATGAACAATGTATCATCTGTACCGCCGTTGATTTCGACAGAAATATTGTACGGCTTGTCAAGCTTAAATGATAGTTTGCTGCCGTTAATACGGCAGCTTATGCCGAGCGACAGCGGACGTATAACAGCCGATGTAATGGTTTTTTCAAAATCTATTTCGCAATCAAGAGTATCGCAAATATCGCAGATTACAAATCTGCATTTTTTCATGCCGTTGTACGGCGGCGGCAAAACTGCCGTATAGTCTATGTTTGTCCGAATTCCGTTAATGTAACATTTCATGGTTTATCTCCTTTATATATTAAACATCGGGACAGCAAAGCCGCCCCGATGTCCGCCGTTTTACTCCGTATAATCGGAACCTGCTACATACATTCCCGTTGTTCCCGATGAGTCATAGAACGAGAAATATCCAACTTCATCTGCAGGTGTATCTGTAGTATCAACGTAATCAACTGCTGTTTTACCGTTAAACTTCAATACTATCCTCGGTCCCAAAACCGTTGACAGTACACCGGTCTCAACGGTATACCACACATCAGATGTACAGATACTTTCTTCATTTGCAAAGGTTTTTATGATTGAAGTATCAACTTTTCCGTCATGCTTATATCTTTTTTGTACCTCAAAAACATTTCTTTTTATAACAATAGAATATCCTGTTGAATTCCAAAACGGTGCATTCAAATCCTCTTGATTGAAGCCCCATCCCTGGTAATTGGTTAAGTCAAATTTGGCTTTAAATTTTAGAATTTGCCCGCGTGATAGCTGTTGACCGGAAAAAACCGCATTATTATACCCTTTATTAAGGTGCATTGTTTCATCACCGAATTCAACAGGGCCATCGCATGTCCAGTCTTTTTCGTCTTTAATCCATGCCGCAGCATCAACCGTTTCAACATTCATTTTATCATCAAATATGCTTATTGCATTTTTCAATTTTGCCGTTACATTTCTGACTTCATACATCTTAGATGCAGTGTTGTACAAGATTGTTTCTGCCTCGTCTACAACAACGCCGAGTTCATCAATGGCACCCGTTTGGTATGTACCTGCCCGGTTACCTTCGGGGACTTTTTTCCATCGGTTCCCGAGTTTGGTAATAAGGTTATCCAATTCCTTAGTATTTTTTATCTCACTCCTTGCAGTTGTAAAAGAATAGTAATCACTAAATTCACCGTCTTTTTCTGTTTTGCTTACGGCAAGAGGCTGAACCCGCCAGTAAAATGTTTTATTATACTTAAGATTGTCGAGTTGAATTTTTCTCCCTTTTACAATATCATCGTATATTAGAGCCGTAAAGTCTTTATCCATGGAAATCTGCAAACGATACTTGTTTGCACCGTTGCAATCCTTCCAATTAAGAACAACATTATTTCCTTCAATATTTTGCGCACCGTCTTTTGGCGACATTAGTTGCGGTTTATCAAATGCGTTATCATCAACTTCCAAACCAATATTCCCAAAATCAATATATTCAAAATCAGGTATTTGAGAAATCTTTGAACCTTCTGGATATGTAAAATCACCATTATCCGCGTTAGCAAACGGCAGCGCCGTATCATTTTCAGGCGTTTTATAGTTTGCGGAAATCTCAACAGCATTTTCGGTGACGCTGTTTGCCAAAGAAAATCCGCCGGTATTTATTATAAGATTATTTTTAATTATACTCTCGTCCGGTGCATTTAATTTGGTAAGATTATTGGATTTAGCATATTCATATACCTTTTTTGTGTAAGGATATGTTGTATCCCAAAGGGTATTTCCAGCGCCGAGTTCGTTGTCATGCCGAAGTTTAATAGCACCGCCATCAACAGACTTTTGCCAGCCTTCACCTCTGTTATCATATGTCATGCTTGCATTTGATTTAAAGAAAATATTATTTTTTATTATATTCCAGTCACCGCCGCCGACAAGCATACCAAATGCGTTATCGGCAAATATATTGCCGTCCGCTGTCTGTCCTGAGATTTGGTCGTCCCAATACAAGCCAACAACTGCGCCTCCGGTTGCATCTGCTGAAAGTCTTATACCATGAATATAGTTATTTTTATACAGGTTTCCAACACCTTTAAATCTTGAACCGCCGGCATATATCGCACCGGCATCATAGGTATCATTTACCGCATCATAAATTTCATTATTTTCGATATAGCATTGTGTTGCGTCATCAAGGAAAACACCTTCATGCGTAACATCATGTAAACGGTTATTTTTTATTGTTGTCCCTGTTTCGCTTGACAAGCTTATGCATTTTCCCGCAGTTTGCGATAATTTCCCTACCGAATATATATCGCAGTTTTTAACAACATTTTCACTTGACGTTAATGTTCTGTAATTTCCGCCGTCTGATAATTGAATCCCTACCAGCCCTACATCATGAATTGCCGAATTTTCTATAGTTACACATGTAGATGAAAGAATTTTTACCGCGCTGCCGCTTATATTTTTCACTGTACAGTTTTTCACCGCGCAATTTCGTGATTCCGACACCACGATTCCGGTTTCACCGCCATTTTGAATTGTTAACCCGTCAAGAATAATATTACTTGCCTTTTCTATTTTAATTATCGGAGTACGTAAGCTCATTATTTTTACATCATGCGAAAATGTTTCGTCGGGCGGATAAAAATATATACATTTATTTGTCAAATCCATAAAATATTCGCCTGCCTGGTCACAAAATTCCGGTGCATTGCGAAAACTCAGCCTTGACCCCACTGACACATTCTGTTTTATCTCAGTTGTTCCTATGGTATGCATCGACAAAGCAAACTTTTTTGTTTCGGGATTATATCCGCTTAAAATTCCACCGAAAAACATATATCCGTTGGGGTCTATAGCCAAAAACCGTACATTTTCATCAAAAACCCACTTCCCGGCATCAACATTTTCGTCAGTCAGCAATACTTGTGCATCAGAACTATTTGCTGCAACCTTTACTGTTCCTATATTAGGGAACCTGGCGTCAGTCATCATTTCCCCGTCATATACCATATCAAGCCAGTTTCCGTAAGATGCAGCATCATATCCACCCATATTCGGATATGACATTAAGCGTGTACCTAAAATAAGATTGTTCATTGATGATACATCAATTTTAAAAATCTTCTCTCTGGCTGCGGACGGAAATCTGTTATAAAATTTATCTTTGCTGTCAATTTTGGTTCCATGCACCTTCTTGCCGGCATCAAGAACAACATTTTCACCGTCCTCAGCTTTTATGATAAGAGGATATTTCTCACTTCCATTGCTTTTTGCAGATATCGTTACGGTTTTGTCAATTTCATATGTTCCGCCTTTCATCGTAATTATTACCTGTTTTTCCTGTTTGTCAATTTTATCAGCAGCTGCTAATGCTGTTGCTAAATCAATGTATGTATTCGGATCATCGGATTTTTTATCACTGACATACAAATTAACAGTATCAGTACTTATACTTTCAACATCATCTGTTACTGTTTGCACCGATACCTGCTCGGCGTTATTGCCTTCTTCCGCATATGCCGTAAAACATGTTGTATTTATAATCATTGGCAACGCGAGTAACAAGCATATTATCTTCCTCATAACCGTCCTCCAATCTGTTTATTTGTAATTTCTTACAATTATTAAAGTTTCATCAAATGCTGAAATAACGTAATCTCCCTTTCGTACGTCCGACGGTGTTGCCTCCGATACAGGATTCTTGCTCACGCTTTTATCATATATCACAACTTTATCACGCGAGTAAGTGTTATCGCCTATGGTCAGTTTTCTGAAATACTGACTTCCGTCATTCACGTAAAAAGTAGACTCTCCCACGCATTTTTCAACAAATCCCTTCGTTACATGCGCATACTGCCAAAGCGAACTTCCGGTGTCATTTGTGATAGTTGTATCCGAAACTGAAATTGTCGGATACAGACAAGCAAGCTCCGGTTTGCCGGTATCCGGGTCTATTATTCCCGGATTGCGTGCAAGCACACAAAAACCACTGATTTTTCCGGTTTCCGAATCAAGAGATATTCTCAATAAATCACCGGGTTTCAACGACGTTATCGGCACATTGGAAAGGTTTTCATATCCTTCTGAGCTTATGGTGTAACTTACCATATCAGGATTAACAAATGTGTAATCCTGAAACTCACCTTGAGTCCATATTCTGCTTATTTTTTTATTAGCATAGAGGTTTATACTGTATGAAACTTCATCTTTTTGAGTATCATACACAGCTACGGGCTTTTTTGCAACTACAGCAGTTGTGGCATTTTCAACTTTACCCGTCTTTCCGCCTTGCGTTACATACCGTACAACAAGACCGACATTTCCTGTTTCACTGACATCATAGAATTCCATATCGCTCCATTTTCCGTTTGGCAGAGCTGTAATAGTGGTTTTATATGCCTTATATTCATCGTCGCCCGCTGCTGTATCCGTAGGAATAACAAAATATGTACCATTATTATTTCCTTCGTTGACACGATACCAATAAATCAAATCATAATAATTTAGGCTTTGCCCGTTTACATTTGAGAAATCTTTTTCAAAGATGTCTTTGTCGCCGACATAGAAATCTAATTTTTTCCCGACTTCCGCAGCCGTGGTCTTTGTATATGTTGAATCTGCCAGATAGATTTCGCCGATTTCATTTGTGTCACTATACGCAAATTTCACAATTTGGGGATTAAGTGTGCCGGAATCTATAACAGCAAGTTTTTCAGCCTTAATTTGCATTCCGTAATATGTATCTTCACTCAAATCGCCGTCACCCCATTTTTTGTGGACTTTGACTTTATCTTTAAGTGTCGCACGTATCATCTGTCCGTCCTGTGTAAACAGCTTTACAGTATACTTTTCATTATCCTCATCATGTATCAGCTTAACAATATATCCGTATTGCACACCGTCGGAATACGAACCTACATTAAAGCAAATAACCATGCCGTATTTGTCAAGCTCCGCTGTTACAACAGCGCCTACGGGCGGAATTTTAAAGCTTTTATTATCCTGTTCTGTTTTGCTGAGTTTTGTCAGAAACTTTGACATTGTATATTCAGTGTCATCAATCTTTACAGTTTCTTCATCTGTTCCCGTTACTTTTCCCGTAACTTCATTGCTGATAATTTCAAGAATGATATGTTTTGAGTTCTTTATATCGGGATACATAATTCCGTTTCTGTATTCGACGCGTGACGCTGCTGCCATAATTATTGCACCAGCCGGAAGTTCACTTGCCGGAACGGTTTCACCATCTTTAATTATTTCAACTTCGTTTTTATCCAATTCCAAATCCGGTTGAATATGCATATTATCATAAAGCGTTGGTTTACTTGCGTTAATTGCTGCGCTTTCATAATACACATACGAATTAATTATAATCACATTCCATTCATTACCTCTGTCATTTTTTATAAATGTAATTTCACCCGCATCAGGTTCAAACATCAGCTTTTTATCGTGTGTATAATCAACAGCCTCACCATTAAAAATCACTTTTGCACTCATCGGAATTTCTTGATATTTTAATCTTCCATTATCCGAATAATACAACCTGTTTGCTGCTTCGTCATACCTTTCTATATCATTTGATGTGATGTTGAAATATTCATTGTAATCATCAAGAATTGTTATAACTTTGCCTACATCACTATCATCAATGCTGTAATAAACCTTGACCTTTTTCCCAAGCATCGCATCAAGTTCAGCCACCGGTTTCAAATCACCGAAACGATACAAAATCTCATTAATTTTAAGGTTTCCTTCACCAACTGCACCTTGTGCAGAATAAAGAGATGTTACGGAATTTGAAGTTACTATACCTTCGATTACGTCAAGCCCCAAAAAACTTTCCATAAATCCCACGCTTACGGTATACTTATCTGTACCGATTCTTTTTACGCACTTTGAATCAAGCAGATTGTACAACAATATCACGGCGTCCTCGCCTGAAATAACCTCATTTCCGCTCGCGGTTATACCCTTGGTTATATTATTTTCCAGTGCTCTTTGATAATAATATTTTTCGTTTTTTTCCTGCGAACTATCAATAGAGTCATAACCCAAAATCCGCATAACAATGCTGCAAGCCTGATGCAATGTTATTTCATCGTTCGGAGCATATATTCCTTCACCCACACCTGTTACCGCCCCTTTATTTATAAGGCTTGCAACAGCGCTGTAACATTCGTTATCAACCGTCACATCACTAAAATTATAGTAACCGGTTTCTTTTGAGTAATCTTGACCGTAATTCACAAGATTGGCGGTGTAGATTGCGAAATCTCCTCTTGTTACATTTTTGAAAAAATCAAAACTTTCTTTGTCAAAAACCGAAAGCTGGCTTAATACATCTGCCATAAACGGTGTTTTCTTTTTTAACGCTTTTTCATCTGTTTTATTGTCATTAGGCTTTAAGTTTTCATTTTTGTCCGCATCACCGGATTTATTTGCGTCTTTTTCTTTTGACTTTATTCTTTCAGCAAGATTATTATACAATTCTTCTGCTTCTTCGGTTTCACATTCATATTTATCCTTTAATTCAGTAAGAATATTTACACTGTCATTTTCGAGTTCCTGAACACTTGAATATCTGAGTGTACAGTTTTCAAGATATTGCATTGCACCATCTTCGTCATATGCCGATGCAGGAATTGCTGACGCCATCATTGCTGAAAGAATTACAGCGGCAGTGATTTTTTTCATCATCATATATGTCCTCCTTTTTTGCTTAATAGTTATAGTCAAGCAAGCCCGCAATCATTTTTGCTGCTTGTGCTCTTGTAACGTTCTCTTTGGGGGCAAATCTGCCGTCTTCCATTCCGCTCACTATCAAACATTCACGCAAAATTGATACACTGTTTTTTGCCCAATCGGAAATTTGATCGGCATCTGTAAACGGGAAAATAGTAAAATAATAATCCAGCGTTTTCCCTGCTGCTTCTGCCGCCCTTACAAGTATTGCAGAAATTTCTTCTCGGGTAACTGTCCTTCCCACTCCGAACATATTATTGTCAATACCGCTGATAACTCCGTTTTGATAACAGATTTCAACAAAATCCGTATACCATTTTCCCTGTTCAACATCATCAAAGGGCATTGGTTCGGCAGTTTCTTTTCCGGATAGCTTAAATGCAAGAGTAACAATGCGGCACAATTCTTCACGTGTAATAGCATCTTGCGGTGCAAAAATCCTATCCGCCTTACCTGATATAGCGCCAAGATTATAAAGCTTATTTATGCTGTATTCCGCCCATTCTACCGAGCCGAGATCATCAAAAATCTTTGCATTTGCCGCTTGCGATTCATCAACATACCATTCCGGGAATTTTCCTGCGTTCTCGCCCGTTTTTATGCTGACACCGGCACCGCCGCCACCTGAACCGCCACTCGAACCGCCGGTATTTCCGCCGGTATTTCCCTGACCTTGTTTTGCAGCATCAGATGCACATTTTTCAAATGTTTCTTTTAACTGTGCGATTGTTTCAATCGAGCCGACAGATTTATAAAAGTTTTCCGCTGCAGTAAGTTTTTGTCCATCAGTTAATCCGTTATATGTTGAATAATCTATGTTATGTATTTCGTTATAATTTGCAACAGCAGCATATACCGTTGAGTATGATGACTGAGACAAAACATCTTCTATTATCACAGATGTATTGAATATGTCACCAATATCTTTAAAACCTTTGGCACCTTTCAATTTTTCAATAACTTTTCCTTGCTGTTGTTCGCTGAAATTTTCTGTAAAAGCCTTATATGCATTGTTCTCTGCAATACCCCAGTATCCGTCCGAATGATTCTCTTTTATTTCCTTCACACAGTTTGCCGCCGTACCCTCGAGTGCAGATTCAATTTTGGTAGCGGCATTATAAACAGCTTTAAAATAACTGACGCCGCCATCATTTCTGCTTGCATACGGCTTATTCTGCAAAATCGAATTATAAATAAAATCCTTGTTTTGCAAGTTTATAAAATTATCGTCAAGTATTCTCAACGGGTCAATATCCGTATTGAATATATCTGTTGCTGCCACCTCTGCCGCCGTTGCTGCCGAATCAATTTGAGCAAGATATGCTTTTGCATCGTTTATGTCCATAAAATTGATTTCTCTTTCGTATGGAACTGTTTCAAACGGCATTGACAGTACAATTTTATATAAACCTTTTTCAGAATTATCCGGCATTGCGAATTTATAATTTATTTCACCGTTTTTCCCCGTACGAATAACCTCAAACCGACTGTACGCATCTGCACTTTCACCCGCATCTTTGTTATACATCTTCAATATCACAGGTAGTTCCGCCCGTTTCGTTTTGCTTTGTCCGGTTATTTCAACAAGCTGCTTTTCCGGATCATATCCTGCAAGTATATTGGTTACATCTTTTGGCACAATATCCGTAGATTCCGTAATTCCGGCAAAGCTGTTATTCGAAACAGAATTTAAAACAGCACCCGACTTGCCGTTTTCCCTTTCAAACACACAAATGTCATAACCATCACAATTTGAAATCTTATCAACATTGAGCGTTGCAGTAATTGTACTTGTGCCGCCTGCCGCTAAACTTCCTTCATACACATTTACACTCGCCGCTTTATTCTTATAAGCGGATATAACATAATACACTTCCTTTGACTCATTTGAATTGTTCAAAAATGTTATTCTCATTTTGTTTAAGCGAATCGTATCTACATTGTAAGATATAGGATATTCATTTGTAGAAAAAACAAACTTTCTCTCCGTATCAAGTGTACCGGGCACGCTTGCGCCCTTAGCCAGGGCTGCCATTTCCTTTTTCAGAGTGAGCGAATATGTACGTTCGGTATCAAACGGATATTCCGGCGTAATAATCAATTTGTTGGCAGCTGTTTCATAGTCAAAATTTATATTTTGTATCTCATCACTAAGCAATATGTTCCCTTCCACCGTTTTCGGATTTATATTATTTGTAAATTCAAAGGTGAAACATGAATTTACATCAGACAATTTACCGGAATTTAAATTCGGTGTCATGTTTTTTATATTAAAATCCGTTCCGCATCTGACTACATATGCTTCTTTTACCAGTTGATTTTTTCTGAACCAGAATGACAGATTACCCGAATAGGCTGTGCAATCAAAATCGCCGGAACCAATTCTTCTTCCGTCGATGAATATTGTCTTTGACATATATCCGTCAGCAACGCTGTGCTCCGTCGGATAATCTATAACTATACTTACCTGGTGCCATCCGGCTTTTCTTTTTCCAGATACCCAGGAGTCAACGCCCGGCACTTGCAGCCATCTGTAACCTGTATTGTAGTATTGATTACTGCCGCCGCCCTCAAACAGTCTGTTTGATAATTTACCGTACTGTATATCCATCTCGATATCGTTCGTCCCGGTATCATATAACATGAAAGATGCAACATGCGGCGTTGTAACGTTCATGGATACTGCAGGATAAGAATTTTCATCGCTTGTCCTGCCGCAGAAAGTCATATATACATAATCTCTCATGCCTGTAAAATCTTCAACCCGTCCCATGTAATTATTGGGCGTTTCAACAATATAGTTGGATTTTTTGTTAACATCATCTACAACGGTAAGTAACAGTTGCGCGGTTTTCTCATTTGCGCCCGAACCCGTTGCAGCGGTTATCACTGTGTAACCACCACTTTTTGCTGTTATAATACCGTTTGCATCTATCTCGGCAATTTCCGGATATGCCGATGTAAACTTGTATCCGTCCGGTTCCGATTTTGTTCGTACTATATCTGCTGCTGTTTGTCCTGCAGAGCCGCTTACTTCATATAAAACTATATTTTGCTTGTCGCCTGCCTGCATAATTGATGAGGTTTCCGATATATCAATTTCTGCCGCATCAACAAGAAGATTACTGTTTCCTTTGTACGCATCATACCATTTTGCCTTCTCTGCATATGGGGCTATTGTATCATTTTTTATAATTTTAACATCATCAATGTAGTAAATATCATAATTTACATCATCATTCTGTTTTGAAAGCCCGCTTGGCAAAACTATCTCAAAATTTCCCGTTGTCGGGTTATGTATATAATCGAGTGTAATTGTTTTCCATACATCTTTTTCTATCTTCACTCTATCTGACATAGCAGATGCTATAGGGTAATATACATTCTTATACTGGTCAGTTGTGGTTACATTCAAATATACATCGGCGCCGCTTTTTACTCTCTCACCTAAAATTTTGAATTGCACCGTATAACATTCGCCATCTGATAGGTTATCATAAAATTTTTGAGCAGGAATTGTCATTTTTATGTTATCGCCCGACGCACCGGACTTGAGGTCATATTCAAACTTTACACTTCCGCCGCCGTTTTCATTTGCATCTTTTGAACCGTCCCAACTTATCTTTGCATATACACTTGTCCAGTCACTTACTTCTGCCGCGTTATTAAATTCATAATTTCCGCTGCCCGCTGCCAAATTAACTGCAGGCATATCAAAAACAGCTGTCCCGGCGTTTTCGTCACAATGCATTTCAGGCTCGGCAGACGGTATTTCTTCCTGCGGCTTTATTGTCGATTGCGGGTCTTCCGGCAGTGAAGAGTTCGCTGCACCTTCTGCCTCCGCCGTTTTATCCGGGTTTGTTTCATCTACTTCGTCATACGTAGCAGATGCATCTTCCGTCATTTCAATTTCTTCCGATATTTTGCCGTTATCTGAATCAACTTCTTTATCCGAATCAATTGCGTTGTCTGATGATGTAATTTCTTCCGTGTAATTCACAGCATCTTCGTCAGCAAATTCACCTGCAGCAAAAGTGTTGCCTACGCTTTGCAATATCATAGAGCATAAAATTACTAAAGATATAACTTTTTTCATAAAAAACTCCTTCCTGTCTCGGGGGTCAGAGTCTGCTTACAGCAGACTCTATAAATCAATTGTTTATTTTTTCGCAAAACGGTTTCATACTGTCAATCCCATTCCATAAATAACATTCGAGGATATTGCCGTCATTACATTCACCGCTTATTGTTATTTGCCCGTCAACAGCACTTGGGATTTCTGAAACAACAATATTAATCAGTTTTCCGTCGCTGTCCTTTTCGGCAAGCATTGCTTTGCCGATAGGTGAAACTGAACAGTCAAATATAAAACTTACCATTCTTTTTCCGTCACTTTGTACCGTTTCAGCATGATTAAAACTTACGTCGCTCTCAATACTGAGTTGATATGTATCACTAACAGTTTCGCAGCCATATTGTTTTGACAGATTTATTGCGGTAATTGTATAATAATAATCACCCGGGCCGGGTAAACGTACCGTATCTGTATTAGTATCTAATGTGTTTTTGTAAATCGTTTCACTCATATCCGAATTTTTCGAAATTATAATTCTGTATGAACTTGCGCCGGACACATTACCCCATATAAATGTGACCGTACCGTCAGTATTTTTATTTGCAAGTCTTATTATCGGTATATCCTGTTCGTGCAGATTTATTGTACCGGTGTTTCCCATTTTTGCAAAATCGATCTTTTCAAATTCCGGCATGACAGTAAATAATGATGAATTTTCCTTCATTCTTAAATCTCTCTTATCAAGATTTTCAAACCAAGAGAATACATCGTCCGTTGCCATACCTCGGTTTCCTTCGTAAATTGAATCGAGCAAATCAACTTTGCTTGTTGTCCATGAAATGCTGTCGGTTTCGAAATCATCAATCGTAAAACTTTTTGCTGTACTTATTTCGCCGGTTTCTACACCTTCCGATACAACAAACATGTCTTTTACATAAAGCGGCAAAGCGGATTTATTTGCACGTGAATAGATGTAAACAGGCACATTCTGTTCAATCCCGCCATTTTCGCTGTAAACAAGTGTACCATCATGATACCATTCAGATTTAAGATCTCCGTTTCCGTTATCACTGAGTACACATAACAACTGATGCCAACCGGCACTTCTCTTCCAACGGTTGCCGCTTGCAAATATCTCTGCCCATCCGGGAATTGAATTATCTTCAATCAACATTGTTTTTTCGGCATTTCCAAACTTAAATCCGAATCTCACCGAACCTGACGAGTCTTTCTTTGAAAGCCCTGAGTCATAATATTTAAATCCAAGCACCATTCCATCTTTTGTTTCAATACCCGTCTCGCTTGTTACGGCTGAATACGGTCTCAATGTTTCGCCGTCATAAACGGGATCTCCGTCCGTTACATATCGGTCGCCGCCGTCAAAGCAATATTTGCCCTCGTCTTCTGCCATGCAGATTATATACATACTTGCTGTGTTACCGTCCGTGTCGGTAACCGTGAGTTTTGCTCGTCCGCTGCTGATTGCCGTTATATTTCCGTTGTTTACCGAAATCACATCATTGTTATCCGACACTGCCGACATAATTTCAGCTTTTTCGGCTTTCAGTGCCGCATCATCTTTATGCTGTATTTCAGCAATGTTTTGAGTTTTCCGGATTGTGTATGCCTCTATAGGTGTACAGTCACCTATTTTTAATACGGTTTTTGTTTCCGACAAATCAAGCGTTATCGGTGCATATTTGCTTTCTGATTCCGAATATATATCATTTAAATTCGGTGACGGAAGTGTCTGTTCGGAGTACAAAACTCTTTTTGCCGTAACATCATCAATATAAAATATATCACCTGCAGAACATTCCGGGAAAGATATAACAGCGGAATTGTCATTGCTGTTTGATACCCAATAGCAATACACCTGCGTCCATCTTCCCTCCGGCAAATTAATTTCACCGCTACCTTCAATGTTATACGGAAACGCCGTAACATTCGTTTCGCTGCCGGGGTTCTTATCTACAGAAATCTGCACCTTTGCTGCATTTTTTACTTTTTCAGCATAAATCCATGCGCTTATCTTATAAAGTTCACCCGGTTTTGCATTTTCCCCTATTAGTTTTTTCACAGAAGTATTTGAGTTTTCGATAATTTCATATCTCATTGCACCGCTGCCGCTATGTGTTATTTTATCACTAAGCGTCGCCTTTTGATACATATTAACCATTACCGACAAATTATCCTCATACGTCAGATTATAATCATCTTGTTGAGGATTCCACCACAAATCTACCGGATTCATACCAAAAGTTTTCTTTTGTGCAATTGTAAGATTATTTTTTATTACCGAATTCCATGGCGAGCCGGCATCAAAATACTTACTTTCATCATATGTGATGTTTCCGTCAGCATCGGTAACTGCCGTATCCAGATATGCTTTTTCCTTTGCACTGTCTTCAAGAAGTCCTTTCCAGAACGGATATGTCTGTATCCATTCAGACTCATCATATCCCGGTTCACTGACAATATCCGGCGCCCAGTTTTTGTATTTGCGCAGCCACTCCCCGAGTTTTACTCTGGTATCAAATTTTTCGAAAGAACAATCAATAAATAAATTATTTGTAATTGTGTTGTCGCG